>CAZJBD010000027.1:0-3233 GCA_964544265.1 uncultured Eubacteriales bacterium | reverse complement strand
TCGCCGACGTTGTCGCCGACGTTGTCGGCGATGACCGCCGGATTGCGGGGATCATCCTCGGGGATATTGGCCTCGACCTTGCCGACAAGGTCGGCGCCGACGTCGGCCGCCTTGGTGAAGATGCCGCCGCCGACTCGGGCGAAGAGGGCCTGAGTCGAAGCTCCCATGCCGAAGGTGATCATGGTCGTGGTGATGAGGATCAAGTTCTGGCCGCCGTCCGTAAGGGGATAGAAATGCCTCAGGATGATAAACCAAAGGGAGATGTCCAGGAGAGCCAGGCCGACGACGACCAGGCCCATGACGGCTCCGCTGCGGAAGGCGATCCTGAGTCCGTTGTTGAGCGAGTGCTTGGCGGCGTTGGCCGTGCGGGCCCCTGCGTAGGTCGCCGTCTTCATGCCGAAATAGCCGGACAGGGCCGAGAAGAAGCCGCCCGTCAGGAAGGCAACGGGCACCCACCTGTTCTGGACCTTGAGCACGAAGGCCATGAAGGACAGAAGGATGACGAGGCAGACGAAAACAATCCCGACGACCTTATACTGCTGCTTGAGGTAAGCCATGGCCCCTTTGCGCACATAGGAGGCGATTCTCGCCATGTGCTCGCCGCCCTCGCTCTGCTTCTTCATTTGATGGTAAAAGAACCAAGCAAAAAACAAAGCGCAGGCTGAACCTAGCGGAGCCAACCAGAAGATCGTGCTCGTCATCTTCCTATCTCCAGCGGTTGGGAAATCATTATGAGGCCGGCGAACGGCAAACCCCTCCGGCCTTCATAAAGTGGCATACTATATCATAAAAAAGTCCGCGAATCCAAGCGATGAAAACGGATGCGCAGGATTGCAATAGACACAGTCTTGGTCTACGATAGAAAATTGAGGAGTTTACCATGAAACCGATCCATAGATTATTGCTGGCAGCCATGATCATCGCCGGGCTCGTCCTAGCCGCCCCCTTCACCGCAGGCCAGGCTGAGGCGCCCAAAGCCGAGACTCCGGTCCTCCTTACCTCTTGCGGGCAGAGTCCGGGGCCGGTCATGCTCAAGGTCATCCTCCAGAAACTGGGCATCAAGTATGAGCTCAATGCCCTGGCAACAGCGGCCGACCTTAAGGCCAAGGCCCAGGCCGGAACGCCTTACAAGTCGCTCGTCATCGTCATGGGCGCGAGCCTGAAAGGCATGGGAGCGGCGGGGATTTCCATCGACGACGAACTCAAGCGCTCTGCCGAGCTCATCGACGAGGGGCGCAAGGAAGGGATCAAAATCATCGGCGCCCACATCGAAGGCATGAAGAGGCGTTCGCAGGGGGCTGCGGCCGGCGACACGACCGACGAACAGTCGATCGACGCCGTTGCCCCGAATTCCGACCTCCTCATCATCAACAAGGAGGGCGATTCCGACGGACGGTTTACGACGATCTCCAAAGCCAAAAATATCCCGATGGTCGTGGTCGAGAAAAACCTCGATCTCGTCGCCGAGCTCCAGAAATTGTTCGGGAAGTCCTGATTTGCCGAGGGAGTCCATCGATGATCGAAACGGCGAGCTTAAAGACGATTGTGCTGGTCCTCTTCGGATTGACCATTGTCTGGTTGATCAAGATCGTGATCAAACAGGAGTTCGAAAACCTCTTCAGGGCCCTTATCATTGCGGTCCTGTTGGGTGGGGTTTTTCTTGTTCTGCAGCAGACAAAGCTTGAAAAGGTCTCCTGGAATAACCTCAAACAAGTCGTCTTCCCCAAAAAGGATCTAGGGCTTGCTTACATAAAGGACGAGGGACGTCAGGGCGACATGAGGTATGTCCGATATACGTTTCCAACGCCGACGGGTCAGGAGGGGTCCCTGCTCGGGGTGGGCCCCAGCCTCAAGGTGACCATGGACCCAAACGGAAAAAACTATCATATTACCGATATTGAACCCATAAATCGGGTTCTGGCTGATTTGGGTCTTCCCAAGGTCACGTCCGGCAAAAAAGAGCTATCCTCGATAACGGGAAAGATTTCAGACGTCAATTATTACAGATGGGACGATTACGAGGGGGGCGTGCTCATCGTCGAACGCGGACTCTGCCAAAACAAGGACAGTCTGACTCGCTATCCCTGCATTGTTTCAATCACTATTCAAAACCGGTTTTGAAAAAGGAACGATGAGCGCCACGACCGCCGCGGGAATCGTTCTGGCCGTCATGGTCGCGGCCTACGCTGCCGCCAAGGCCTTCAAGATCACGACCGAGCTTTCCCTATTTTTCGCCGCTTTGGCAGGGGCCTTGGCCGGAGGCCGGGGCATCCCCGCCCGCCACATCGCCGAGGGAGCCTTCACCTATTTCGACATTTGCCTCATCTTCATCACGGCCACCCTGTTCATGAATCTCCTCAAGGAATCGGGGGCGGCGGCCTTCGCCGTCCGCGGCATCCTGCGCCGCTTCTACAAGAGGAAATCCGTCCTCTTCATCCTGCTCGCCTTGCTTCTTCTTGTCCCGGGAGCGCTGACCGGAGCGGGCAGCGTGACGGTCCTCATCGTCGGGGGAATGGCCGCTTCCGTCCTGGGCGCTATGGGCCTTCCGAAGCCCAGGGTGGCGGCCATCATATTCACGATCGCCGGCCTCAGCGCCGCCGCTCCACCCGTGAGCCTCTGGGCCATGCTGACCGCAGCCGGGGTCAACATGCCCTACGTCGGTTTCTTTGTCCCCCTTCTCGTGCCCTGCGTCCTGCTCTCCATCCTAACGATTTTCATCCTCGGAAGGAAAGCGAATCCCGTGGACCTCGATAAGGCATTGGCCGAGCTCCCAGCTGTTCCGGAAAGGATGAACGGCTGGAGGATCGGCCTGCCTTTCCTGCTGTTTTTTGTCCTTGTCATGGCCGGCCGGGTCTTCCCTTTCTCGTTTCCTACGCTCGGCCTTCCTCTGATGTTCGCCGCCTCAGCCGGGCTGACTCTCCTCTTCTCTCCAAAAAAGCTCCCCTTTATCCAGATCTCGCTGAGAACGGTCCGGGAGCTTCTGCCTCTCGTCGGGACGCTGACCTGTGTGGGGATTCTCGTCCAGATCATGACCCTGACCGGAGTCCGCGGGCTCATCGCCATAACGACCGTGACCCTGCCCGTCTCGGTTGTCCTGGCAACGCTTTTCCTGACCTTGCCCGTCTCCGAGGCCGTCCTGATGTGGGGCGCGGCCCCCGTGCTGGGCGTTCCCCTTGTCCTCCTTTTTAACACGATTGGTCTCAATCCCGTGGTCGCCCTGGCCGGGATGAGTG
>CAZJBD010000026.1:15217-19820 GCA_964544265.1 uncultured Eubacteriales bacterium | reverse complement strand
GTTGATAGAAGACCCGTATTTATAGGGATCCTGGAAATAAGCCGCATAGGGTTCGCCCCCCCAATCATAATAGACGACCCCGCCCGAATAGGAATAGATCGAGGAAGCATAGCCCCGGGTGTACTGGACGCCGACCTTGAACTCGTGGTTTCCGTGGATGAAGTCATCGGCGAAATGCGACAAGGTCGCGTTCGCCTGGAGTTTGCTGTATGTCGTCCTGCTCCAACCCCAAATACCGTGGGAGTACTGGCCAGTTAGTCCATCATAGTGACAGGACTCGTCCAGGTTTCCGTCCATGGGGGTCCAGTTGTCCTTGACCAGCCATCCGCCGAGCTTCAAGTCGAGGACTGTGTTCGGGCCCAGGACCGAAGTCAGCATGATGTTCGGGACGCCGTATTTGCCGGGTTCCTCGGCGCAGGCGTCGAACGGCTGGGAGGGGGTGATGACATCCGGAAGCTTGGACCATTCGTGCTGGTAGGACAGGACCAGCTTGTGGTTTTTAGCCAGCTGGAAGGTCGTTTTGACGAAGATTCTCTCGTATTCGGATTTCGTTGGAAAATCGGAGGGAGTCCCGAGTTGGGAATAGTCGTAGCGTTTATACTGGAAGTTGCTGTAATACCAGATTTTGTCCTTCTTAAAGGGACCGGAGAGCTCGAGGCTGATATCCCAGTTCTTTTTTATCGTGTATGGGTAATCAGCCCCTTCAACGTTATTGCCCACGAGGGAGGTGGGAAGGGTGTAGACGTTTAGCCCGGCGTGGAAGGTGTTCCCGCCCGACTTGGTGACGACGTTGACGACTGCGCCTTGAAAGTCTCCATATTCGGCCGGGGCGCCGATGGATACGACTTCGCCCTCCTCGTAGATGTCGGGATTGTTCCAGACCCAGGTTGTTCCATTCCAGTCGAACGACGTGTCTACGCCGTCAACTAGGTAATTGTCGGACCAGCCGGCGGAACCCAGTGAAGTATGCCATTCCTCGGTGCTGGTCTCGTTCTGAGAAACCCCGGGGGCCCAATACATGATGTCGATATAAGTGAAGCGGGCCTTGGGGATATTCTCCAGGAGCTGCTTGTCGTAGGTCGTGGACGTCCCGGACTTGGTCACGTCGATGACGGGCGATTGGCCGACGACCGTGACCGATTCACTGACGGTTGAGGGGACGAGGATGAGATCGATGGTCGTCGTTTTGCCGATGGACACGACGATCTGCTCCCGTTCCTGCGTCTGGAATCCGGATAGGGTAACTCGGACCTTGTAGGAGCCAGGGGGCAAGGCCGTAAAGTGGAATGATCCACTCGCCGAGGTGACGAGGGACTTGATTCCGCCGATAAGCGCCGGGCTGCTGATTTCAACGGTCACGCCGGGAAGGAACTCGCCCGTCTCGTCCTTGACCGTTCCCTGGATGCTTCCCGTCAAGCGCTGGGCGTAGCCCGGGGAAGCGATGAGAAAAAGTGCGATACCGAAGAGAAGAATAGAGAGGGATTTTTTGAACATAAGAGGGCCTCCAACAATTTTTTTCCGCATAAACCCTGACCTAGAATTACAATACCGGTTTTAGAAAGTCAAGAAATTAATGATCCGATCCGGTACTAGAATTCCAGCCGCAGCCCTATCTGCGCCCGTCTGGGGAAGAATATTTCATCAGCTTTGTGGTAGACATCGGACCAAACGCTGTATCCGGGATTATGAGGATATTCAGAAGGATAACCGATGACCGTGTTCGAATTGAAGAGGTTAAAAACGTCGACCATGGCGCTGAGTTTCACTGTTTTATAAATCGGAAGCGTTTTCTGCAGCCGGAAATCGAGGACGCTCCAGGCCGGGAATCTCTCCCGGCCCCTCGGTTCGGCCAGGATCGTCCTTTCTCCTTGGTCCGGGAAAACCCTGACAAATATGGGGATGGGCCTTCCTGTCTGGTAAAGGTAATTCACGCCGGCCAATATACCCCAGGGGAGGGCGTAGCTGGCTGATAGCTTGAAGACCCAAGTGCGGTCATGATTCAAAAAGCTTCTGGCATTGATCAGGTCGTTGGGATCTTGGCCGAAGTATTCCGTGTACCAGATCATCGCCTGCTGGGACATCGAATGGGCGGTATTGTTCAGGCCCTTCATCCGCGACCAGGTGAGGGAAGTGCTGAGCTGCCAATTGTTGGAGAATCTCTTGGTCAGCGAAAATATGACAGCCTGATAAGTTTGGTTGAATTTTTCTCCGAAGCGAGAGGGCTGAGTAATCCAGTAGTCATTTGTTTCCAGACCGCTGGTTTGATTCCAAACGGCGTACGTCTTGCCGTTGTCGGGAGACACCATGTTGACCTGTTCATACTGTGCACCTCGATCCTCCCAGCCGATCAGGTTCTTTTCACGCTTGTAAACGTATGTTGCTCCGACGGCGAAATCGGCCACAAGCTCTCTTTCGAGTCCAATGGATAATTGGTCCGCGTAAGGATTCTTAAGCTTTGGATCAACCGTATAGTTCATAGCGCCTGGAATCGTGTCAAAGAGGACCCACGCGTTAAGGTCCCAGTCCCAGGAATAGATTGTATAGTCGGTAACATTAGGCCCCGGCCAATTCCAATTGGACATGAGAAGGGCGTCGTAATAACGGCCAAAGGAGGCTTTCAGGAGGGTCTTTTTATCCGAAGTGAGCTGGAAGGCTAACCCGATACGAGGAGATATCGTGGTCCATTCGACTACGTCCGGAACCTCCGGGGTTTTCGCACTGGTTTTTTGCCAGCCATGATAGACCGGAAATGATTGAATGGACCCTGTGCTATGATCGAATCTCAGTCCCAGATTTAACGTCAATCGATCGTTGATTTTCCAGGAATCATCGACGAAAGCCGCGACGGAATTGACGACTCCGCCATAGCTGAAAACGTCCTGTTCATACATATAATATGGATATCCGCCGTAATCATAATAAGCGCGGCCCCCCGTATAGCCTCCGTGATTCTCGGCGGTTCCTCTGTTGATCTGGACTCCCATCTTGAAGTCGTGGTCCCCGGCAAGAAAATCCTCGGCAAAATAGGATAGACTCGCGCTCACCTGATGTCTCGTTACCTCGTAAAGCCAAGGAAACCAGACTCCCTGGGAGGTAATTCCAGTAACGACATCGTAATGGCTCGGGGTTTCAAGGCTGGAATGGATGGGAAGCCAGTCGTCGTCGCTCCACCATCCACCGTATTTCAGGTCCAAAAAAGCGCTGTCGCTCATGAGCCACGTATACATGAGATTCCAGGTCGGCGTGTGCCCTATTTCCGAGGCCAGGGCCTCCTTTGTGAAGTAGGGAGTTATGGGATCCGGAATGTCAAAATATTCGTAGTAAAAAGAGCCGACCAGCCGATGACTTTTCCCCAGCTGGGAGGAGAGCTTGAAAAACGCTTTGTCACCCTTAGTAAAGGTGGGAAACTCAGGATTTGAGAGCCAAGCGGTATACGAATCCTCCACCTTTTCGTAGGAGCCGAAGAACCAAAGCCTGTCTTTGAGGATCGGTCCTCCCAGGGTGAATGAAGCGTCCAAGAACTTGTCCCGATGGTAGGAGAACGCCTCGGGCTCCGAAGAGGGGTTGTTGTCCGCGACGAGCTTCTGATACTGCCCGTAATAGCTCACGCTTCCTTCGAGCTTATTTCCTCCGGACTTGGTCACGATATTGATGACGGCGCCGGTAAATTGCCCGTACTCGGCAGGAACGCCGATGCCCGTCGTTTCAACCTCGGCAAAAACTTCAGGATTGACCCACTGCCAGGCCGAACCGACATCGAGATTCCTGATGTCGACTCCGTCGAGCTGATAATCGCTGGATTCATAATTGGACCCATAGGCGACGAGCCTGTCCCCGTCTCCCTGTTGCGAATCCATGACCAGGCCGGGAGCTTGCTTGACAACATCAAAAAAAGTAAATCGGCCGCTGGGGAGCTGTTCCAAGAGCTCCTTGCTGAAGTTGGTCGTCATGCCTGATTTGGTCACGTCGATGAGAGGCGCCGGAGCCTGGACGGTGAGGAATTCCTGGATGGCCGCGACCTTCATCACGATGTCCTCGGTTATGGTCGTATCTACGGAGACTCTCACGTTCATCCTCTGGACGGTCTCGAATCCTTTAAGGCTAAAATCGATCGTGTATATTCCGGGGGGCAAATTGATGAACCGGTAGGACCCCTTCTCGGACGTCACTTCGGCATGAATCCCACCCATCAGAGCCGGACTTGATAGCCCGACGGTCACTCCGGGGAGGGGGGCCCCCCCCTCATCCGTGACAGTCCCCACGACCTTTCCGGTGAGCCTCTGGGCAAATGAGGACCCGGTTGTGATGAGAACGAGGAGCGCCAAAACGACGGCCCATTTTGTTAAGCATTTTAATAGAGTCATTTTTTTCCCCTTTAAGTTAATATCTTATCCCCCCCGTTGATTTGTCAAGGGCTATTTGGATTGTCCTTTCGATTGTTCAGTCATTGAGCTCATTGACAAGAGCTTGTCGGGGAGATATATAACTATTCCAAACGACTCCTGGGGATGTCAAAGGAGAATCCCATGCCGGATACGCGGATCAATGAAGGACGTCAGCAGGGCTTTGGTTTTCCGCGCCTGACGGATGAACAATGCCGCAG
>CAZJBD010000026.1:0-15207 GCA_964544265.1 uncultured Eubacteriales bacterium | reverse complement strand
AGGATGCATGAATCCGCCCTGGATCTCCTGGAACGAGTTGGAGCGCGCCTCGATCTTAAGGACGCCGTAGATTTGCTTAAGAGAGCAGGCGCCAGAATCACGGACGACAACTTGGTTCATATTCCGTCAAGCCTTGTCGAAAGAGCCTTGTCGGTCGCCCCCAGGAGAGTGATTTTATACGACCGAGATGGCCACCCCGTTATGCCCGTAGAGGGGCATCGGTGTTTTTATGGGCCAGGATCGGATTGTCTGAATATCATCGACCATCGAGACGGCAAGCGCCGCGAGCCCCGATTAAAGGATATTGAGGAGGGCGCGACCCTCTGTGATGCTTTATCGAATATCGATTTTGTCATGTCCATGGTTCTGCCGCGGGACGTCGATACGGCTTTGGCCGACCGCTTCCAGATGGAGGCCATGCTGTCTTTTACGACCAAACCGATTGTTTATGTCACTTACGAATTGGGGGGGTGTTTGGACGCCGTTCGAATGGCCGAAACGGTGGCCGGAGGCCCGGAAGCCTTGCAGAAGAAGCCGACGGTTGCCTGTTATATCAACGTCGTATCGGGGCTGCGCCACAACAAAGAAGCCCTGGAAAAGCTCCTTTTCCTGGCGTCAAAGAACCTCCCCCTGCTTTACATCCCCGCTTCGACAGCCGGCTTGACCAGCCCGGTGACGCCGGCGGGCTCCGTCGTTCTCGACTACGCCGGAGTTCTGGTCGGATTGGTCCTTGCTCAGTTCAAGCGGGAGGGAGCGCCGGTCATCGTGACCGGAATGCCGCCCGGGGGGACTTTTGATATGCGGACTCTCGTGACTTCATACTGTGAGCCTGAACGAACCATCGCCCAAGCGATTTCTCACTTTTACGGCCTTCCCATGTTTTCCATAGCCGGGGCTTCCGAATCCAAGGTTGTCGACCTTCAAGCGGCGGCGGAAGCGGCTCTAAGTTTGGTCGTGGAGTCCCTTGCGGGAGGAAATATCATTCATGACCTGGGATACTTGGAATCGGGCCTTACGTTTTCCTTTGTCCAGTTGGCCCTCGGCGATGAAATCGTAAGCTGGATCAAAGCCTTCATGAAGACCTTCGAGGTGAGCGACGAATCCCTGGCCTTGGATGTCATCGCGGAGATGGGGCCCGACGGTCAGTACCTCAGCACAAGACACACCAAAGATCATTACCGGGAGCGCTGGTACCCCGGCCTCTTTGAGCGTGCGGATTACGGAACCTGGCTGAAAAACGGGGGGAAGGATTTTTCTGAAAGGGCCCGGGACAGGATCGATAAAATCCTCAGCGGTCACAAGCCCACGCTTCTGCCGCTCGATGTCAAAGGCCGCCTGCAAGAGATTGTCCGCGGAGCTAAGAGAAGTTCCTAAATAAATTGAAAAGCGACATGCGTCGAAAATCTCATCATTAAGGGGCACTCCATGATTAGAAATTATCCTTGGCGAATGGCCGTCCTGCCGGTTCTTTTTCTTTCCCTCATATTAAGCTCATCTATGATGATCGCCCGTTCGCGAACTCAGGCGCCCCAATCCTCTGACCTAAAAATCGATTGGGCGAGATATCTCAACTCGGTTGAGATGCTTGAGATCATGAAAGACCTGGAGAAACGCTATCCCCAGCTGGCGAAAGTCTATGTCATCGGCAAGAGCTACCTGGGGAAAGACCTTCATCTTATGGAAATTACGAATCAAAAGACAGGACCGGCCCTGAGCAAGCCGGCGATTTATATCGACGGCAATATGCATACGGGAGAGCAGACAGGAGCCATGTTGACTCTTTATCTCATAAACCATCTCTTGGCCAATTATGGCAAGGACGCGCAGGCGACTCGGCTCGTTGACACGCGGACGTTTTATCTCCGGCCGAAGTTTGAGGTCGACGCTTCGGATTGGTGGCTGGCCAACCCTGGAGATACGGATTATGGAGGCAGCGTTCATCCCCGGGACAATGACCTGGACGGCAGAACCGATGAAGATCCTCCTGAAGATCTCAACGGCGACGGCTTCATAACCTCCATGCGGATCAAATCTCCTTTCGGCGAATGGAAAATCTCTGAAAAAGATCCCAGAGTCATGGCCAAAAAACGAGAGAATGAGCTCGGGGGAGTTTATTATCTCCTCATTACGGAAGGCATCGATAACGACGGTGATGGCCAATATAACGAAGACGGGCTGGGCGGAATAAACCTCAGCCACAATTTCTCCTGGGGAAATTTGAACCGGGAACAAATCCAAAGCAGCCCCTATACGTTCTCCGAGCCGGAAGCTCAGGCGACCGTAAACTTTTGGATGGCCCATCCAAATATCGGGCAGGCCGTTGACCTCCATACATCGGGGTCTTTTGAAGAGCTCCTCTATTTTCCGGGCGGTAATGACATGCCCACTTCAGACCTGGAACTCTATAAGCGTCTTGCGACGGCCTATGCCCAATTCACGAACCGGGAGGAAGTCGTCCCCTTGATGAAGGCGTTTCCCCAGCCGATATGGAAGCTCGGGATGGGAGATCCGGAGCCGTTCATGTATTACAATTTGGGAATATTGGGCTGGTGTGAAGAGCTTTGGGGTGACGATTATGCCAACCCGTTTCTTCGAAAGTATGACCAAGACAATGACAAGAAGATTTCCCAGGACGAACTTCTTGATTTCCTCAATCAGGAGGCCGGAGGAAAATGGTTTGTTCCCTGGAAACCTTTCAAGCACCCTCAACTGGGAGATGTTGAAATCGGAGGGTTTGTTGAAAAATTCTGTAATCAGAATCCCCCTCCCAATCTCCTGGAGAAGGAGCTTCGACTCAAGGCCCCTTGGTATCTCTATTTAGCCGAGATCCTGCCTCAGGTGAAGATTGCGGAAACTAAGATTATGCCTTTGGACGGGAAGGCCAGAAGTCTCAAGGTGACTGTCGAAAACCAGGGCTTGCTTCCCACGAATATCACGGAATGGGCGATTCAGACGGGGCTGGCAAAGTCCGTGGTCGTTACAATCGAGCTGAATAACGCCGTGCTTTTAGAGGGAACGAACGAAATTCGCTTGGGGAATATCCCGGGAAACGATCGGCAGGCGGGGGATCGTCCCTTGGCCGACAATAAGCGCACGGCCGCCTGGATTCTAAAAAAGACCGGCGACCGAAGCGAGATCATCATAACTGTCGTTTCTGAAAAAGCGGGCAGGGACAGCCGAAGGATCTCTTTGGATTAAAAGCCAAGCTCTTTCGCTTGGAGGAGCGCACAAGGAATGCCGGAGGAGGGATAAGATGTTCATAAAATCTAAGTTTTCGAGAATGTTGTTTTTAATCTTTTTCATCGTTTCGTGTTTAAGCGCAGCCTCGCTTTGTCCTTCGGAAACCTATCCGGAGCAAAAGCCCGCGAATCCCCTGAAAGAAGTCTCCATTCCCGTCATCCATGTCAAGGGGAACCACTATGAAGTTGGCTATCAGATCGGGACCCAACTCAAGGCCAACCTCATCCAAGAGGTCGCGGAGATGAAGACGCACAAGGACTGGGAGAAGATCAAAGCGGAAGCAGGACTCTTTCTTCAATATTCCAAAAAATACGTGCCCGAATACGTCATGGAGGCTCAAGGCGCGGCCGACGCCGCCGGGTTGGAATTGGAGGACCTTTTCCCCTCCCTTTGTGATGAGATAGGGTCGAGCGGATATGAATATACAAGAGGTTGCAGTGACCTGATCGCCTCTAACGACGTCACCATAGATGGGTCTGTCCTTGCGGCTCATAACAATGACACGTCCGTTTCGACTCAAGATCGGGTGACCGTCATCCACTACCAGGTGGACGGCGAGCCAGAGATTGTCGCCGTCGGCTATGGTGGATTAGGGATCAGCGTGGGCTATAATTCGGCGGGCATAAGCCTGACGGGCAATCAGGTCGATTCCAACGATATGAGGGTCGGAGTTCCCCGGCTCCTTCTCGTTCGCAAGATCCTGGCCGCCCAAAGGATCGGCCAGGCCATTGACGCGGCCATCCTAAAACATAGGGCATCTAATTATAATCAGGTGATCACCGACGCGAACGGAGAAATCTACAGCATCGAAGGTTCGGCCACCGATTACGCCCCCATCTACTCGGAGGACGGCTATCTGGTCCATACGAATCACTATGTCGCTCCCTGGATGAGGAAGTATGAGGTCGACACGAACGACATCACATCTTCCATCGTCCGGTATAACCGCGGGACGAGGCTGCTTAAGAACAACCTCCATAAAATTAACGTCGAGAAGATGAAAGAATTCTTGATGGACCATGTCAATTATCCGGATTCCATTTGCCGGCATGGGGCTAGATTGAAAACCACTTTTTCCATTATTATCAACCTCAATACGCTCAGCATGCTTTTGGCCAAGGGGAATCCGTGTGAAGTCAAATATAACGAATATCAGCTCCTCTCCAAACGATAATAGAATTCTCCGGCTGAGACTCCTTTTTTTCTTGACAAACTGGATGGGATTTGATAGCTTCTTCCCAAGTCCATGATGCGTTTCGGTTTGCGGTAAAAAAAATTTTTCATTATCCAATGAAAAAGAACGCAGACGGAAGGCGAAAATCACAACGATCGGCGAGCCGATCTTCCCTAAGGATTAATTTTTTAAATTATAAGGAGGTTCTATGAGGACGAAGAGGGTTTTCTATCTGATTTTGGTGAGTCTTGTCTTCATCTTATTGGCCGTCGATCAAGGATTTGCCCAGAAACGGACGGGAACGATCAGGGGATCGGTCAAGGACGAGGCAGGGGAGCCCCTCCCCGGAGTTACCGCAGAATTGAAGGGGCCCGCTTTGATGGGCACGAGATCGACCACAACCGATGCAGGGGGAGAATACAGGTTTCTTGCCCTTCCCATCGGCGCGGATTATGAAGTTACTTTTTCCTTGCCGGGATTTGAGACCCTGACGAACAAGAACCAGCGAGTCACCATCGGGGGAACCATTGTTCTCGACGCCGTTCTCAAAGCTGCTGCAATCCAAGCGGAATTAACGGTGACGGCGGCATCTCCGCTGGTGGATGTTGCAAAGTCGAGCTTTTCATCCAGCTACGATTCCAAGACGCTGGATACGTTGCCAACCCGACGGTACACATTCTTCGACATGGTCCAAGCCTCTCCGGGCATCACGAATTCGAGTCCGGAAGATTCCCGCGCCAGCGCTTTTGGAAGCGAGCGTAAGTCGAATGCCTATTACATTAACGGGATCGATATTTCCGCTCCGTCGACGGGCGCGGCCTGGCCTTGGCCCATGCCCGATATTATCGAGGAATTGGAGGTCACAGGCATAGGCGCTCCGGCCGAATACGGCAATTTCGAAGGTGCAGTCATCAACGTCGTCAGCAAGTCCGGTTCCAACAATTTCCATGGCGCCGTGAAGTATTTCATGCAGACTGATTCTTTAACGGCCATCAACACACCCAAGGAGAAATGGCCCTTTCATCGTGATCACTGGCATGATGCCGTCTTTGTCCTTGGCGGACCGATCATCAAGGACAAGCTGTGGTTTTTCGGCTCCATTCAGCATCAAGTGGACAGCAGTTCAGGAACGGGAGCGGATCCTGCATATCCGGTCGAGTACAAGATGGCGCCGACCTGGGATTTCAAGTTGGACTACCAGCTCGGCAAAAAAGATAAATTGAGCCTTTTTGCCCACTTTGAGCATTATGAAAGCCCTGCGACAACCACAGAATTCACACCCATTGAAACGGTCAGTTTTGAAAAGGCGCCGGCCATTGCGCCCACGCTCGAATGGCTCCATATGGTGAACGATAACACCTACTTCGAAGTCAAGTATGGCGGGTTCTACACGTACTTGAAGTGGGATCCGGTTAAAGGAAATATGACAACGCCGGGGCACGTGGACTGGGGGACCGGGTATGCTTCAGTTAACGCTACGTATTTTTACCACTGGAAAACCAACAGGACCCAGGTCAACGCTAACATTTCTCATTATGCCCAGGATTTCTTGAACGGACATCACGAGTTCAAGGCCGGCGTCCAATTCAGCCATGGATATTCCGATTACATCAATGGCTATATCGGGGGCGTGGCGTACTACGACTGGATGAACGAGCCTTATGTAGCTTATTTCCGCACTCCTTCCCACTTCGGGGGCATGGCGGATCAGTTGGGGTTTTTCGTCGACGACTCCTGGCAAGTCTCTGACAGGCTAACCGCCAATCTGGGATTGCGTTTTGACTACAATCATGCGTCGATCCCCGACTTCAATGAGCTCGACAAGTTTGAAAAACCGACAGGGAAAAAAGTTCCCGGTATCCCTGATGTGGCCAACTGGAAACAAATCTCGCCACGAATCGGGATAAACTACCAGCTGACAGCGGACAGGAAAACCCTTCTTCGGTTGTCTTTCGGCCGCTATACGAAAGGCTTGGTCCTAGGAGACGTCACGGCGGCCACCCCCGCCCAGGGCATCCTATATGTTTATGGCTACAACTTTGATACAAATGCTTATGACCAGTTTATTTACGACTACAATCCGCTGACAGACATCGGCATTGACAAGAAACTTAAGGCGCCCTATACGTACCAGTTCTCCGCGGCCCTGGAAAGGGAAGTTTTTCAGGATTTCTCACTTTCAGCTACATTCATCTACAAGATCAATAAAAACAGGATAGACAGGGTCAATACGGCCGCTCAGTATGAGCAGATCCCCTTTGTTGATCCCAGCACCGGGAATACGATCATGGTCTACAACCAGCTTGAGCCCCTCGATAATTTCTATCTCATCACCAATCCGGGAGATGAGATAACCTATAAAGGGCTCATGCTCGTCGCCAACAAGCGATTTTCCCATAACTTCCAGCTCTATGGTTCATTTACCTGGTCAAAGGCCTGGTGGAAGCCCAAGGGCTTTCGTGACAAGAACGAACTCATCAATTCCGAAGGTCCTTTGAGAATCCTGGAAGCCCGCGACAGGAGGTGGATGTTCAAGATGGGCGGCGTTTATATGGCGCCGCTCGGCATTATTCTGGGAACGAACATCATCTACCAGCAGGGTTCGCCTTGGGAGAGAACGGTCCTCGTGCCTGGGCTCAACCAAGGGCCCAAGTTCATCAGGCCTGAGGCGCGGGGGAGCCGCCGGACGCCTAACCAACTCTATTTCGACGTTAAAGTTGAGAAAGCATTCAAGATAAAGAAGTACTCGCTGGAATTCTCGTGCGACATCATCAATGTATTTAACAAGGATACGAATCTGGATTATGCAAGCACGCTGATCGAGAGCCCGAGCTGGATGATTCCCACGAACATCATCATGCCCAGGAGGGCCATGCTTGGGGTGAAGTTCATCTTTTAATTTAAGGATTCTGCAAAATCGTAAATCGGGGGAGGCTTCTTCCGAGCCTCCCCCGATTTTGCCATCCCCTATTGTCACGTGTAGAGACGTTTGTCTATTTGGGGGAGAGAGGGCAGCCTTTCCCGCCTTTAAGGATATCCGGAAAGCGGAGCGAAGAAGGGCTGGCTTTTTGAGCCAAGGAGGATTCGTCGATGAAATCGCAAAAATGGAACAATTGGACGGTCTTTGCGATTCTTATTAGGACGTTCGTTTTCTTGATCTTCGTAGCGGGGGCCTTGTTCCCCGGGACGATTCCCACCCCCAAAGAGATTATCGGCTTTGAACCCGGCCAAGACTATCATTTGTTAACCTATGAACAGTCGCTGAAATATTACCAGGCTTTAGAGAAAGCCACGGATATGGTGAAGCTCGAGAGCATCGGGGGCTCGAGCATGGGGCGACCCATGATGGCGGTCATCATTTCTTCGTCCAAGAACATGGCCAATCTCGAGCGCTACCGTGAGATATCGCTGAAGCTTGCCCATGCCAAGGGATTGACCGATGAGAGCGCCCTGGCTTTGGCCCAGGAAGGGAAGGCCATCGTCTACATCGACGGGGGGATGCATGCCAGCGAGGTGGCGCCCGTTCAGGCCCTGCCCAACCTTGCCTACGAACTCCTGACTTCAGACGAGCCTTATATCCGAAGCATCAGAGAAAACGTGATTGTTATCCTCCTCAATGCCAATCCCGACGGTCAAACCATGGTTGCGGATTGGTATCATCAGAATCTTGGGACTTCCTATGAGCTAAGCCCGATGCCCTGGCTTTATGATAAGTACACAGGGCATGATGACAATCATGACGGCTACATGCTGACCCAAAAGGAGGTTCAGAACAAGCACACCTTCATGATCAAGCGGTGGCATCCGATGATCATATACATCAACCACCAAACGGCTCCCTTTCCAGCGCGGATCTATGTCTATCCGAGCGACGATCCGATTAATCCCAACGTCAATCCTCTCATCGTGAGCTGGAGAAACTTCCTCTCCTCCCATATGGGCCTTCATCTGGACTATCACAATATGCCCGGAACGATAGCCATGTCGCCGCTTTATGCCCCTCAGGGAACATGGAACGGGTGGGACACGTGGTATGTCGGTTACACGGACACGATTGGCGATTATTTTAATTGTGTCACTCAGATGACCGAAACCGCCGGATCGGGCTATGCCACGCCGAAATTCTACACCTTGAGGGAATTTCCTCCCTGGGCGAAGGACCTAAGGCCCAGCACTCTGTATCCCAATCCCTGGAAAGGGGGATGGTGGCGTCTGAAAGATGCGGCAGATTATATTAAAACGGCCTCCCTGGCGGTCCTCGAAATCGCGGATAAGTTCAAGGAAAAACTTCTCACCAGCGTATACATGGCCGGGAAAATTACCATCGAGCGCTTCTCCAAAGAGCCTCCCTATGCATATGTCATCCCGCGGGAACAGAGAGATCCGCTTATGGTTTCGTATATGCTGAGTCGTTTTGAACCCTATGATATAGAGATTTTCCGGGCCCAGGAGGATTTCGTCGCCAACGGCCAGAAATGCAGAAAGGGGAGTTATGTCATCCCCATGAATCAGGCCTATGCCTTATATGTCAAGGCGGTCATGGAGGTCCAGAACTATCCGGACCTCTATCAATATCCCGGCAGCCCTCCTACAGAACCCGATGAAATCGTCGCCTGGACCTTTCCTTATATCTTTGGCGTGTCTGCCGTCGCCTCAAACGATCCTCTTCAAGCCAAGCTCGAAAGAGTCGACAAGGTCCAACCGCCGACAGGAGGAGTGGAGGGAAAAGGCGCCGGCGCCCTCCTGCTTGGGCATGAGTCGAATGCTTCTCTTTGGGCGGCCAACAGGCTGGCCAAATTAGGCGCAAAACTCTCCTGGGCGAAGAAGCCTTTTTCGATCCAGGGCCGCTTGTATCCTGCAGGGACCTGGATCATCAATCCTGCCGGACTCGATTTCGGAAAAATCAGCGCCCTGGCCAAAGAGCTCTCCCTGAAATTCACGGCTTTGGAATCCAAACCCGGCGTTTCGACCCTTGAGCTCGATTCGATCCATATCGGGCTCTATAGATCTTGGCTGGCCAATATGGACGAAGGGTATACTCGCTGGCTTCTTGAGCAGTACGAGTTTCCGTTCGAGAACATCTACGACGCGGATGTCAGAGCCGGCCGATTGAACGAGCGCTTCAACGTGATCATCCTCCCCAGCGAACCCAATGCCCGTCCGATGAGCGCGGACTTAAAACAAGATCAAGCGATCAAGAATATCCTCTATGGCTATGCTCAAGGAACCGTGCCCCCTCAGTATACGGGCGGCATCACGGAGGCAGGAGCCGAAAATCTCCGCCAGTTCGTGGAGAGAGGGGGGACCCTGGTCTGTGTCGGCACGTCGTCTCTATTTGTCATCAGCCAATTCCAGTTGCCGGTCAAGGACACACTCCTTGGCCTGGAGACCAAAGAATTCTATTGCCCCGGGTCTCTGGTCAGGATCGTCAACGAAGCCGACCATCCTGTCGCCTACGGCATGGAGGAATCATGCGCCGGCTTCTTCTGGAACAACAACGGCTTTGAGCTGGTGCCGGGCAAGGAAGACCTCCGACCTCGAGTCATCACCAGATACGCTGACAAAGGCCTTCTCATGAGCGGAAGACTCCTGGGAGAAAGCCACCTGGCCGGGAAGGCAGCGGCCGTCGATGTTCCTTATGGTAAGGGAAAAATCATCCTCTTCGGCTTCCGGCCCAATTTTCGGGCCTCGACTCCGGTGACCTTCAAGCTTTTCTTCAATGCCCTGTATTATGGACCCAGCTCAAACTAAGTTTGGAGAAAAAGATATGAAACTCCGTAAAAGATGGCTGGTGACTCTGTTTCTGGTCCTTCCCCTTGCCCTTTTCTTCGTCTCGTCGGGGCAGGCCTTCGGTCTTTCTGACGAGCTTTTTAAGGTCAGAATCGAGAGAGGAATTGACGCACCGATGAGGGACGGAGTGAAGCTTGCGGCTAACGTCTACAGGCCGGATGCTCCCGGCAAATTTCCGGCGATCCTCATCCGAACTCCCTATGATAAAGAAGCATATGGGAAATATTCTTCCTTTCCCGATTATGCCGCCAGAAAGGGCTATGTCGTTATCGTCCAGGATGTGAGGGGGCGATATGCTTCGGAAGGGGAATTCCTGCCTTATGTCCAGGAAATAGAGGACGGCTTCGATTCTGTGGAATGGGCCGCGGCTTTGCCCTATTCTGACGGAAAGGTGGGGACCCAGGGATGCTCTTATCTCGGGGCCGTCCAGTGGCAGTTGGCCACGGCTTCCCCTCCCCATCTTGTGGCCGTCTTCCCGCAGTGCACGTTTGCCAATGCCAGGCATTTTTTCTTCTTTGGCGGCGCCTTTGACCTAAGCTGGATTAGCTGGCTGAACGGGCGGCTTCCCGATATCAAAAAACGCAGAGGGATCGAGGGGAGGGAGGCGTCCCCTGAGGGTGCCCGGAACGAGTGGACAAGAAACAAGTGGGGATGGCTTTCCTATCTTCCGATTCGCGACTTCCCCCTTCTCAAGGAATTCTGCCCTTATTATTATGAGTGGCTTGTTCATCCCGAGGACGGATCCTACTGGGATTTTGCCGACGTCGAGATGAAGCATCGCGAGGTCGAAGTCCCGGCTTATAATCTCACGGGCTGGTTCGATGACGGCTATGGTCAGCCCGGCGCCATCCTCAATTTCCTGGGGATGAAAAAGAATGGAAAAACAAAGGAGGCGCGGGACGGACAGAAGCTCATCATAGGTCCCTGGACGCACTGCGACCCCGGAACGAAAGCCGGAGATATCGATTTCGGGCCTGAAGCCGCCGTTGATTTGAATGAGCTCGTCTTGCGCTGGTCCGATTTCTGGCTGAAGGGCATGGACAACGGCATCCTGGCCGAGCCCCCCATTAAAATATTCGTCATGGGAAGCAACAGATGGAGATACGAACAAGAGTGGCCGCTGGCCCGGACGGAGTATACCCCCTATTATCTCCACAGCCTGGGCGGGGCAAATTCCTTGAATGGGAACGGAACGCTGGATTGCACAGCGCCGGCATTAGAAAATCCGGATGTTTATATCTACGATCCCTCCAACCCGGTCACGGATTTTCGATTTGAAGAGAGCGGGCCCCGGGATCAAAGGCCGATTGAGATCAGAGACGACGTCCTGGTTTATACTTCAGAGCCCCTGGCGGCCGACCTCGAGGTTACGGGACAGATCAAGGCCGAGATATGGGCGTCTTCTTCGGCGCAAGACACGGATTTCGTGGTCAAGATTACGGACGTTTATCCTGACGGCTATTCCCAGAACATCACACCCCCGCTCTCGGGGATCCTCAGGGCACGGTATCGTGAATCAGAATCCCGTCCGGCCCTCATGACGCCTGGAAAAATCTATAAACTCGATATCGGCTTGATGTATACGAGCCAGGTCTTTAAAAAAGGCCACAGGATAAGGATTGCCGTGACCAGCAGCTATTTCCCCCATATAGACCGGAATCCCAACACGGGCCATCCTTTCGGAGAGGACCGAGACGTCATAAGAGCGGAGCAGAAGATCTTTCACGACAAGAATTGTTCTTCACGGATTATTTTGCCCGTGATCCCGAGGTGACGTTCCGCTCAGATCATCTGAGTCAGCCGGATCCTTGGGAAAGAATCCTTCTTCCAAGCCGGGGCGTTTTTTATTCTGCCGTCTGGTTTTTTAATAACCTTGTCAGGATTTCCTGGAGCGTCTGGTTGGCGCGGCTGATGGCCTTATCCAACAGAGCAACCTGCTCTTTGGCCCGGGTCCAATCTTTTTCTTCAACGGCCTCAGTCACGCCGGGAAGGACTTCCGGGTGATAAGTGAACTTGCAAGCGTAGATGAGGTGCTTATACCAGGAACGCTTGGGGATGCCTCCGGAAAATCCTAGGTCTCTTTCAATTTGCATCAACGCCGAATTCAGAGCCTGGAGGTTTTCGTAGGAAATTTGGTTCCCTTGAGCGAGAAGCCGTTCGATATATTCGTTCATTTCTTGGGCGGTCTTTTGAAAACCTTCGATTCGTCCGACCAGGAGGTTCAAGTCGGGAGAAACCGGGCTTTCTCCTTGACCCAAGATCTCCTTGACATAGGAAGTGATTTCTCGGGCGTAGGCTTCGTAATCAAAAGGAAAGATTTGGGCATTGGCCAGCCTTAATGTCGTCATTCCCCAGAGTGTCCCCATGGTCGCGTGGTAGGAGAATTGAGGATCGCCGAAATGAGACATCCAATAAAAGTCATCATATTGGGAATGGTAGACTCCGTAAGGGCCGCCAAAACTCATATCTATGACGGGCATGCAGACGAAATTCATAAAGGCCGTATGGTCGCTGCCGCTTCCGACCCGCGTATCGATCAAACTGGCGTCATCCTTTTCTTTTCTGCCCGGTCTTAGCTGTTTCATGGCCTCATAAACCGTTTTTCCCGTTTTGGGATCCCTAATTTCTTGAGTGATTTGCAACATGAAATCGGCAAGCGAAGGCACGGCCGTTGCCCCAAAATAGGGTCCGGACGCGGCGGAATCGACGTTGATATAGGCGACGCCGTCTTTCTTGAGTTTGTCTGCATAATGCTCTGCCCATTCCGTGGAACCGGTCAGGGTATATTCCTCGGCGTCCCAATTGCAGAAGATAATACTTCTCTTTGGCCGGTATCCGTCTTTGAGCAGTTGCCCCAGGTTTTGGGCCAAACCGAGGAGAGTTGCCGTACCGCTGCTCGGGTCGACCGCCCCGTAAACCCAGGCATCCCTGTGGTTTCCGATAACAATCCATTTTTCAGGCTCTTCCCGTCCCTTGATTTTACCGACCACATTCCATATGGAGCGGACGGGATTATCCATTTCCACCTTGAGATGGACTTTGGCAGGTCCCGGACCGACGTGGTAAGTAAAAGGCAGCCCTCCCTGCCATTCCGGCGGTACGGGCGGGCCAGCCAGGTTCTCTAAAAGCGGCCGCGCGTCTTTATGGGAAAGGGGAACGGCCTTGATTGTGGGCAGGATTTCCGACTCCTCCGGCTTTAAGCGCTTGCTTCCCGGGATCGAGGCCCAGCCGGGAGTCAGCGGGTCTCCGGGGACGAGGAAGTCAAAAGGAATACCGCCCCGTTGAATATGACTGTCCGGTCCCCATGGCCCGTTCGGGAAGACATCGCCGCGCATGTAGCCGTCATCCCTGGGATCGGAATAGATGAGCAGGCCAGCGGCACCTCTCTGTTGGGCCGTCATGGCTTTGAAGCCTCGATAGCTATAGGGCGCTGAGTAACGGACTAGGGCGATCTTGCCTTTAATGTCGATCCCCATCTCCAGCAGCCTGTCATAATCTTCCGGATTCCCTCCGTGGGCATAGACGACGGGAGCCGTGACCTCGCCTGAGTCTGAATAGGCATTGAATCCGATGCTGACCTGACTATCGAAAGAGTCCTTGTCGACGGGATATCCTTCTTCCCTCAGGGTGGTCCTAAAAACTGAGGGCTCGACCATTTCCACGATGATCTCTTTGGGATAAGAGAGGAGGACTTGATATTCGACGAGTTCCACGTCCTCAAGGCCGAATTCTTTGAATCGATCCCTGACATAGACGGCGAGATCGTAATTCTGCTTGCTCCCCGCGATATGGGGCTCTTCGGTCAGGAATCTCAAATGCTTTTCATAAATCCCGGGGTCAGCCAGCTTTTTGAGGGCGGCCTCAATTTGACGCTCTTCCTTCGAGCCGTCCGCAGTGAATCCCTGGATTCGTTCCTCGCTCTTCTCTCCCCATGTCGGCACAAAAAAGAGGATCGTGAGGCTTATGAGAATTCCCCATTTGAAATTTTTCACCGTCTCTCCTCCTTGGCGTTTGAACGTTCAATGGACATCGAGGTTATCATAAAAGAGTCCATAAATGAAGGCAGGGCCTCAAACGGAAAGAGTTTTTTCTTTGGCCGTCGTCGCCTTCCCTCCCACATGGACGCCGATGATGTTGGCATTCTCGATCACGAGGCGAACGAAGATTTCCGAAGGCCTTCTCATGCCATAGCCCTGTTCGAAAACGATCCTCTGGGCTCGCTCTGCTGGGATCTTGCCATATTTAAATAGATAGCAGGCGAGCGCGCCGGAGGATGTTCCCGTCGCAGCTTCTTCCGGGATTCCATATAAGGGAGCGAAATTTCTGCAATGAGCCGTAGATCGGTGCATGGTCTCCAGGCTGAACGCATGATAACCCACGCCCCTCTGTTTTTTGCTGATGTCGGCGATTTTATGCATATCGGGTTTCATGCTCAAAAGGTCCCGAAGCGAATGGACGGGAACGATGATGTCGCGGAGCCCGGTGGAGACGATTTGAACCGGCAGATCCGGAGCGAGAGAACCCGGCCCTATTCCCAGGGATCCGGCAACTTCTCCACGATCGATCTCGCCTTCGAAGGAAGGCAGCGTCTGCTCCATAAATACGGTTCCATCATTTTGGACTTCGACTCCGAGAATCCCCGCTCTTGTTTCCTGGCTGAGTCTTCCCGCCTTGATTCTTTGGAGTCCAAAAAGGAGAGAAAAAACCGCGATGGTGGCGTGGCCGCATAAGTCGACCTCAATCGAAGGAGTGAAAAACCTTGTTTTAAAGTCTGCCGCAACGGACTTTTGAACGAATGCCGTTTCGGATAAACCGATTTTCGCGGCGGTTTTTTGCATGAAGGTTTCAGCCATACCGTCCGCATCAAGCACGACCCCTGCCGGATTTCCGCCCCTCTTTGTTTTTGCAAAAGCGTTCAAAATGTAGACTTTCATCTTTTTTTTCTCATCTGAATTCTTGACAGGAGAACAAATTATTCTTTAGACTCATGACCTTATTAGTAT
>CAZJBD010000025.1:0-19944 GCA_964544265.1 uncultured Eubacteriales bacterium | reverse complement strand
GACATCAACTCCTCGATGTTGGGGAAGACGGAAATGACTCCGATGCTTCCTGTCAGGGTCGAGGGATGGGCCATGATGACATCGCAGGCCGAGGCGATATAATAGCCTCCGGAGGCCGCGACACCCATCATCAAGCCGATGACAGGCCGGTGTGTCCGTTCCTTAAACCGAAGGACTTCATGATAGATAATGTCGCTCGCGGTGACCTCCCCGCCCGGCGTGTCGAGCCTTAAAATGACCGCCCTGACCCAGGGGTCCTGGGCAGCTTTCTCGAGGCGCGAGAAAACCCGGGAGACGGCGTTCTTTTCCCGGGAGAAGAGGCCCGCGTCCAGCGTCGACGATATCATCCCTTCGACGTCGATGATAAGGACCTTCTCCCTCGCCGGGCTCGGGGCGAGGAGGATTTCCTCGAGGTTCTCCTGGCCTAACAGGTCCAGGTGGAAATGGGGGGAGCATGCCGATAGGGCGGCTAGGATTATGGGTAAAACAAAAATGACCTTTTTCATGGGGCCATTATACCACATGCCGCAGAGGATAAATCGGGGACCGAGAGGGCGTCAGCCGATCCTCAGACCGTCACGCTGTCCTTTCAGTTATCGCGGTTTGATGAGGATTTGGGTTGTATAGAATGAGCTTCCCGTTTTAGCCTTGACGACGCCAACCCCCCCCAGTTCGTAGTCGCCCTCAAGATTGGCCCTATGCTCATTGCTCTGGATCCAACTATCGACAGCTTCTTTGGCGTTCCCGGACAAGGCGATAAGCTCGGCGGCCGCTCTCCAGGGGATCGTCTGCCCGATGAGAGCAATGCGGTCGTAGAAGCCATCGTGCCCGAAAGGGACTTTGCCGTCGGCCATGTCCTGACTGTGGCTCCGGGCGATCGCATCGATCGTTTCGTTCCGTGTCAGCTCCGATTTACCGGCACTGAGGCGGTAGTCGTTAACCAGCTTGAAAAGCTCTTTTTCCACGTCTTCTGGCGGGCTGTCGTTTGAGGGGCCGAACGGATTGTCGCAAGCCGTGAGCCAGAAGAGGACCGCAAGGATGACCGGGAAGAGAAACAATCGTCCGTACTTCTGCATCTTTATCCATTTAAGGATGTTCCCATGGAAGGGGAGATGTCAAGACCTCGGCCCCAAAAAATTGGCGGGGGGGGGGTGCGAAAAGCGCCGCCCCAGGCATCGTTGACATGGACGCCCGGCGGACGTATATTTTCGGCGTGGTCAAGAGGCGGGCTTTTGTTGCATCGCTCTTTTCCTTTATTCCTATCCTCGTTTCGTTCACCGGAATCGGCAGTCAGGACGATGTCTATTATGAGAAAGAACGGAAAGCCATGGTCGACGAGCAACTCCGGCCCCGGGACATCACCGACCCAAAAGTCCTCGACGTCATGGGAAAGATTCCCCGGCATCTCTTCATCGACCTTCCTTTTCGACAAGAAGCCTATGAGGATTATCCTTTGCCGATCGCCGAAGGGCAGACAATCTCGCAACCCTACATCGTCGCCCTGATGACGCAGTGTCTCAAGCTCAAGGGAGATGAGAAAGTTCTCGAAATCGGAACCGGATCGGGATACCAGGCCGCGGTCTTGGCCCAGCTTGTTGAGCGGGTCTATACGATCGAGATCAACGCCGCCCTCGCTAAAAGAGCCGGAGACCTCCTGAGCGAGCTCGGCTGCGCGCGCGTCGAAGTCAAATGCGGAGATGGTTTTTTTGGCTGGCCGGAAAAGGCCCCCTTTGACGCCATCATCGTGACCTGTGCCGCCCGAAAAGTCCCGGAGCCCCTTTTTGCCCAGCTCAGGGAGGGCGGCCGGATGGTCATTCCGGTCGATGAAAGAGGGGGCGTCCAGATGCTGTTGGCCGTTCGAAAGGTCAGGGGCAGAATGGAAACCGAAGACGTCACGCTTGTCCGCTTCGTGCCGATGACTGGGGAGAACCGAAAAATTATAAAATAGGGTTTTTGAAAAATTGGAATCATTCATGACGTCGTCGAAAGCTTCTCAAATGGATTTTGAAAAGACGTTAAAAAAATACAAAGACATTATTGATTCGGGAATAGGAACTCTTTTTGATGAAAGAATTTTCAACTCTAGGGATTTCATAAAGGCCAGCTACTCTTATCTTAAGGACTTCGTCCTGAGGGGAGGAAAGCGGCTCAGGCCCGTCCTGACAATCATGGCTTATAAAGCCGTGTGCGATCAAGATGAGAAAAAGGTCTTTTTGCCCGCCATCGGGATTGAATTGTTCCACAACTCTTCTCTGATTCATGATGACATCATGGACGAGGACAGCGAGAGAAGAGGGGTGCTGAGCGTCCATAAATATTTCGATAGCCTATTTCTGAAAGATTTTGGGGAAAAAGAATATGAAGGTCGGATATTTCGAAAGATGTCCGAGAGATTCGGCGTTTCGCTGGCCATCTTACAAGGGGATATTCTCTATGCTTTGACTGAAGATTGTTTCATCCATTCGCCTTTTGACGCGGCAAAGATCAGGGAAGCATTGGACGTCGTTCATCAAACGTATAGACAGATCTGTGAAGGCCAGATGCTGGATATCCTTTCCGAGCTGAAAAGAGATTTGACGGAGAATGATTATTTGCGGACGATCGAGGCAAAAACAGCCCATCTGTTCAGGGCTGCCATTCAGGTTGGGGCCATTTTCGGCAGCGCAACCGCGCGGTCGTTAAACGCCCTCTCTCGATATGCCATGAGCGTCGGAACGGCATTTCAAATGCAGGACGATCTCATCGATATCCGCCCGGGACTTAAGGGACATATTTTCGGTTCTGATATCCGGAGAGGCAAATGCACGTTGCTCATGATCAAAGCGTTTGAAACAGCGACTCCCGAACAAAAACAAATCCTTTTTCGCGCTTTAGGAAACGACAAAGCCGATCGAGGGACGATCGAAGCGGCGGTTGAGGTCCTTTATGCCACGGGAGCTGTGGATTATGTCAAAAGGCTTGCCGGGCAAAAGCTTCGCAAAGGACAATCCTGTCTGAAAAACGCAGGCCTGTCGGAAAAAGCGGGTGCTTTTTTCAATGGCCTTGTCGATTTTATCGCGGAAGACCTTTAATCCTCAATAATAACTGGCGATCCCCAGTGGAGTGCCGCCGATCATATCCGAGCTGTAGAATTCTTTCGAGGGTTGGAACTGTGATCGGGGCAAATTCAAAAAGATTTGACGAAGGCGAGGAAATTTAATAAATTAAAGTCCAGACGGCTAATGTCCGTTCCGAACCAGACCTGAATGCGGCCGTCGTTAAAACGCTTTCATTTGGGACGATCCTGGAATCCAGCGCCAAGATCGGGGAATGGTATGAGATTCTCGTTGACGACGAAAGCGGGAATAAAATCTCTGCTTATATCAGCGCCAACGTCGTTAACGTCATCGGCGGGGACGCCAGGCCTGCCCAGCCCGTCGAAAAGCCAGCAGTTGCTGCACCCGTTTATCAGCAGCCGGCGGGATACGCTGCGCCAAAAGCCTATTTCGGAGGCGGATTCAGAGTGCTCGGGGGGCTGACCAGCTCGAACGTCTCCTATGATAAGAGTCGGCTTGAGGAGGAGGGCGGCGAGGACATCGACCAATATATCAAGTCTCGTGTGGGTCCTATGGGTGGCATCGGCTTCGAGACCGGCTCGCGATTCAGCCTGGAATTCAACGTCATGTATATGCCTAAGGGCGTAAAATTTAAAGGCGATGTATCCGATGGATTCGGCGGCACAGTCAATTTCGATATGACCATGTCCATCGATGAGATCAGCGTTCCCGTCTTCTTTAAGATGAAGATCCTGCCTGGTTCGACACTCTTCATTTTCGGGGGCGGCGAGATTGGCTATGTCTTATCGAGCAAACTCAAATACACGTTATCCAACGGAGATTCCGAGTCGGGCGAAACAGACCTTCTCAATGTTGGAGGCGAGGCCACGATCAACCGGATCGATTACGGCCTGGTCTTTGGCGCGGGATACGAGCTCAACATGGGAAGCATGAATCTGACCATTGAAGGCCGCTCCTACATGGGGCTGGCAAACTTGGATAAGAAGGCTGAGGCCTCCGAAGGTATGGGGGTTACGAGCAGCGATTATCTCCACACCAAGGCTCTGGTCGTCCTGGCCGGGATCAAGTTCTAAGGTCCGTCTACGCGTTCATCTATGTTCCGGTCCTGGCCGTCATAGCCTCGGCCGGATTCTGCTACGGCATTAACAGGTTCTTCAAGCTCCGGCGGGGCAGCCGCGCTTGGTAGTTCAGATCTTCGGAGGGTTAGAAAGCGAAGAAAATGCCGCCCGAATATACTGTTCCTTGGCCGGCTAATGCGTTGACGAAGATTCCGGCCCCCGCAGCCAGCCTGTAATGAAACTCGATCCCGAGGGTGGGGGAGACGATCGATGAGGGCACGTCGAGCCCCAGCTCCCGGATCTCGTCGATCGTTTGCTCGTATCTTCCCGAAAAAGGGAAGTCGCCGAGCGGGGTCTAGAGGGCGATCGTCTGATCCAACGTGATCTTCCCTTGGAATGGAAGCCGCATCAAACCGGCTTCGAGCGAAAGATCAAGGCGGCGGGTCTAAAGCGGCGTCCATCGTCCAAAGAGCAATATGGCGAGCCCGTTGAGGCGGACCCTGCCCAAGCCTTGTCCTTGTACGGTCACGAGCCGGAATCCTGGGATCTCCAGGGATTCCTCGACTGATAAGACATAGGGCAGGCGAAAAACAAAACAATCGCCTCTCACTCCGGCCGAGAAACGGCTTTGCCCGAAACGATACGACAACGCTAGCGAGAAGACGTGGCCGGATGAGGAGATGTCCAAGTTCGATAGGAATGGAGAGAGGAAGACATCGGGAATCGCGGAGCCGGCCAATTTGTTGAATTCGTTCCGGATCAAGTCCTCGCATTCCTTCTCGACGATCGTCTGGAACGGCGAGAGGGTCCAGCCACCGTAGGACGCTTGAATTTCGAACGAACGGATTTGTCCGAAGGCCGCATGGGAGAGAAGGATAATCGCGATCGCGATCCCTCGAACCTTCATCGCTCAATTATATCATAAGGCGGCGCCAGCCGGCTTCCGGGCATACGGTCAGGCCTGTCGGGGCCGAAATATCGTTCGGACTCGATCTCGTTTTTTTGAGTATCGGATCAATCTTGAGCCGAGTGAGCGCATGGGAATCTCTTGAGGAAATGGACAAAACGGTTGTCTGTCCTCAATCTCACGTGTTAAGATTCTGGGGAAGGAGACCTTAAAGACGCCGGTCGAAGATCTATTAATCTTTCGGGGATTCGCTACGTGAATCCCCGTTCATTGGAAGGAGGAGTTCGCCTATGAATGAGATCCCTGAGTCAGAAAGATTATGGACAGTCCGCTTGAGAGAACATATCAGCAGGATAGGGGAGGCGTCCAACCCCAATCGTCTTCTATGGCCAATGATATGGGCGCTTCTCTTCATGTTTTTGATGGGGCGTGCCTCTTTCGCTCAGGATACCGATCAGAAAGAATGGATCCGTCGCCAACTCGAGTTTACGCGGGCCAACTATACAAAACATGACTACCTCATTCCCATGCGGGACGGCGTCAGGCTTTTCACTACCGTTTATGTGCCCAAAGATGCCAGCCAGGCCTATCCGATCATGATGCAGCGGACGCCCTATTCGATTTCTCCTTATGGAATTGATAATTACCGGGCCGTGCTGGGCCCATCCGAGGGATTCGAAAAAGAGGGCTTCATCTTTGTCTATCAGGATGTGCGCGGTCGATATATGTCCGAAGGGGAGTTCATCGATCTCCCCTATCATAAACCGCGCCTTGCGGGCCCCACGGACACGGATGAGAGCACGGATACCTATGACACGATCGATTGGCTCATCAAACATGTTCCCAATAACAACGGGAACGTGGGCATTTCGGGGATCTCCTATTCGGGCTTTTTTGCCGCTTTTGGAATGATCGATGCGCACCCGGCTCTCAAGGCCGCGTCGCCCCAGGCCCCGGTGGGGGACTCTGCGGACGGCGATGATGTCTTCCACAACGGCGCCTTTTTCCTGGCGGCCAACTTCGGCTTCTACACGTTTTTCAAACCTCGCCCAGCCGGGCCTTCGCGCCCGGAGAGGGGCCCCCGTTTCAATTACGGGACGCCGGATGCTTATGATTTCTATTTGCGCGTGGGCCCGCTCTCCAACAGCAACGAGAAATACCTGAGGAATGAGAACTCCTATTGGAACGATATCCTCGAGCATCCCAACTACGACGAGTTCTGGCAGTGCCGCGCTCTAGCTCCTCATATGGGAAACATCAAGCCAGCAGTCTTGTTTGTGGGCGGTTGGTTCGACGCTGAGGATCTTGCTGGTCCGCTGAAGCTCTTCCGCGCCCTGGAGACAAACGGGCCATCCGCTCCCAACACTTTGGTCATGGGTCCTTGGCTGCACGGAGGGTGGGCCGACATGGACGGCGATAAGCTCGGCAACCTGGACTTCGGCTCCAAGACGGGCGAGTTTTTCCGCGACAACATCGAACTGCCCTTTTTCCTTTACCACCTGAAAGGCAAAGGCGACGGACTGAAGACATCCAAGGAAGGAACGATCCCTAAGGCCTGGCTTTTTGAAACAGGAACGAATCGATGGCGGCGCTTTGACGTCTGGCCTCCGAAGGAGGCCCGGGAAAAGACCCTGTATCTTGGCCCCGGGGGAAAGCTTTCTTTCGAACCGGCTCCGGATGTCGGCAGCGGATTTGATGAATATATCAGCGATCCGGAAAAACCCGTGCCGGTTATTGGGCATATTGGTGAGGGCATGCCGGGCGATTATATGACTGAGGATCAAAGATTCGCCTCCCGGCGTCCCGATGTCCTGGTCTATGAAACGGAGTCCCTAGACCATGACATCACGATCGCCGGGCCGATTACGGTAATGCTCAAGGTTTCCACTTCTGGCACGGATTCGGACTTCGATGTCAAGTTGATCGATGTCTATCCAAATGATTATCCGGATCCGGATCCGAATCCAGCCGGAATCCATCGGGCCGGATATCAGCAACTGGTCCGCGGGGAGCCATTCAGGGGCAAGTTCCGAAACAGCCTGGAAAAGCCGGAACCCTTCCTCCCGGGCAAGCCGGAGAAAATCGAGTTTGTGATGCCGGATGTCTGCCATACCTTCCGCCCCGGCCATCGAATCATGGTCCAGATCCAGAGTTCTTGGTTTCCCCTGACGGATAGGAATCCCCAAAAATTTTTAGACATTCCGAAGGCCAAGGCGTCGGACTTCGAGAAGGCGGTCGAGCGCGTTTATCTCGGAGGAAAAGAAGGCTCACGAATCCGGGTGTTGGCGCTTGAGGAGCGTTAGTATTCCCTGCGGGTTGCTTCGGGGGACCGCTCATTGAGGGATCCAAGGGGGTTCCCCCTCTAAGCCGACGGGTAAAGTCTGTTGAAATCCAGTTCGGGACGGACGTCCCCTGGCGAGCAACGTTCTTAACGGCGGATGTGAAGATGCTTTACATCCGATCTCTTTAGACGCCTTCACGTACCAGGCGATCGATGGGCTTAGACTGGCACATATATTGCAAAGATCTCTGATAAAAAGGAGGTGTCGTTTCATGAAAAATAAGAACTCGGAAATCTGGAAGGTGATGCCGGCGATTTTGTCCCTCGTTTTTTTTGCCGCGGGCGCGACGGCCCAGGCCCAAGGGACGGATATCGTTATCGGCAAAACGGTTCCTTTCTCTTCAAAGGTTCTCAACAGGGACGTAACGGTTCAAGTCTCTTTGCCTGAAGGCTATGAATCCGGCACGGCGCGTTACGGCGTTCTCTATGATCTGAACGGTTTTCTTTTTGCCTACGACCGCGGAACCGCCGAGCTCCTGGCTCGTATCCAGGAGATGCCGAACCTGATCGTCGTCGGAGTGCCTCCCCTGCAGAACGGATATGTCCCCACGCCCTTTGAGGATCGCAAGGAGAATCTCGAAGGAGCGGATCTATCCATCCGTTTTCTCAAGGAAGAGCTGATCCCGTTCGTTGAGAATAACTATCGGACGAACGCCTTCCGGATCCTATACGGTCACTCGGTGGGCGGCCTATTCACTATGTATACCCTGTTCAACGTTCCCAATCTTTTTACGGCCTATATCGCCGGCAGCCCTTGGTTCCAGACCAATGACCAGTATTGGCTGAAGAACATTGAAAAGATGGCCAAGGAAAGGACCTTCGACGGTAAATTCCTCTTTATGACGGTCGGGAAGGGAGAGGCTCAACTGACGATTGACACTTATAAAGAACTCGAGAAATGGATGAACGGCAATCCGCTGTCCGGTTTGACTTGGAAGAGCGCCTGGCTGGAGGGCGATCATGGTTCGATGGTCGGCCGGAATACCTATGACGGATTGGAGTTTATCTTCAGCGGATGGAAGATTCCCGACGCCATGATGAGAGATGCCGACGTGGACGCGATCGACGGCTATCTCAAAACGAACTTGGCCAAGTGGGCGAAATACGGATTTAACGCGTCCGCCGCCCTTCCGGAACAAAGGCTTAACGCCCTGGGATACAATATGCTCAACCGGAAAGAGTATGACAAGGCCGTTAGGATTTTCTTATATAATACCAAGCTTTTTCCGAAATCCTTCAATGCCCTTGACAGCCTCGCGGAAGCCTATTTGACGATGGGGGACAAGGCAAACGCCATCAAGTTCTATAAATCGGCCGTTGAGATGAATCCGGGCGACAGCGATTATGCCAAGCGGATACTTTTGAATTCAAAAACGAAGTTGAAAGAACTGGGAGTGGAAAAATAAAGTTAACGATTTGAGATTTCGATAAAGCGTTTGACATCGTACTCGGCATTTGCCATGATGTTCGAGGACAATGGCGAGAGCGGAACTTCTCTCACTGTCCTTCCTATCTAACATTCCGAGAAGCCCTTTGGGGCGGGGAGTGTCGATAGGTTCCATCTTCCGGGACGTGGGGCGTCGATTCTGAGGGTTTCGGGAGGGATCATCGGTTGCGCGAAAGCATTTTGTCTTCAAAGCAACCTGAATCAGGATAGGGCGCCGTTAAACCGGCGCGCGATGGGAGGGCAGAATGAAACGCTATCTGTGGTTTGCATTTTTGTTTATCCCCGCAAGCATCATATTGGCTCAGACCAGCCCCGTCGTTTCCTCTAAGGTTTGGCAGGCTTTAGAGAACGAGATCAACGGGGACAACTCCTTCGACCTCCTCCGGCACCTGACGCTTTACCATGCGCCGAACGGCAGCAATGACGATTTCGAGGCCCAAGCGAAATGGGTGGCGGAAAGGGCGCGCGAATGCGGACTGGTTGACGTCAAGGTCTTCTGGGTCGGCGGCACGGACCGTCCCTGGAATGTCCGCTGGGGCGAGGCCTGGATTGTCGAGCCCGAGACTGAAAGGATCAAGCTGGGCGACACCCTGGAGTCGCCTTTGCGCGTCGCAACCAACAGCCGCAGCGCGGATATCAGTGCCGAATTGGTCGACGTGGGCGCAGGGACGCTGGAGGCCGATTATCAGGGCAAGGATGTGAAGGACAGAATCGTGCTGGCGAGCGGCAGAGCGGGCGCCGTCCATGCGCTGGCGGTGTGGAAGTTCGGCGCCGCGGGCGTCATATCCTATGCGCCGCAGCGTCCCTACTTTCCGGACCAGCTGGCTCTCTCCGGTTTGCCCGACAAATCTGATGACGGCCAGGAAGCCCGCTTTGCGTTCATCCTGACCCAGCGAGAAGGCGAAGGTCTGCGGGCAAGGCTGGCCGCGCTCACCCGAAACGGGAAAACGATGCGCGCGCGGGTGAAAATCGATACCTATTTCAACGAGCCGCGTCAAGGTATCACGGAAGGCTGGATCCGGGGAACCCATCCGAAGAATGACGACATTGTCCTCACTGCCCACATGCAGGAAGAGAGGACCTCGGCGAATGACGATAGGTCGGGCGTAGCTAATTTGCTTGAGATCGCACGCGCCCTAAACAAGCTCATGGCCGAGGGGAAACTGGAAAGGCCCCGACGTAACATTCGCTTCTGGTGGGTGGATGAGATCGGCGCCGAGTACCGCTACTTTGCAGATCATCCTGACGCCGCTCAAACCATGCTGGCCAATTTGAACCAGGACATGGTGGGAGCCAAGCAGAGCGATGGCTTCCGCGTCCAGTTCATGAGCAGGACCCCTTTTTCTCGGCCGAGCTTTCTCAACGACCTTGTGGAGAGCGTGCTCAACGCCGTGGCCTTGGGAAATACGGCCATGCCGCTGCGGCGGGGCGCCGACAGCAGCGCATTTTCACGGCCCATGTTTGCCTTGAAGGGAACGCGCGAGCCATTCCGGGCTATGCCGGTTCCTTTCTACGACTCGACCGACCACTTGGTCTTCAACGACGGCCGCATAGGCGTGGCAGGCATATCACTCACCAACTGGCCGGATACCTATATCCACTCGTCAGACGATGATCTCTGGCAGGTCGATGCGACTCAACTCAAGCGCAACGCTTTTATCGTTGCCGTCTCAGCTTATACGATCGCTTCGGTGGAAGAAAACGATCTTCCGCGTTTGACGTCGCTCGTCCTGGGCGGCGCCCAGGAGCGGCTGGGACGGGATAGCGAAGCGGCCCTCGTTCGCCTTACGGACGAATCGGCCGGGACTCCAGCCAGCCGCTATAAAGACGCGCTCATGCTTCTAGAAACGGCCGCCTGGCGAGAGGCAGAAGCCGTGCGGTCGCTTCAGGTTTTTGCGGAGACGGGCTCTCCCGCGGCAAGGCCCCTGACCGCGGCTCGCGCCAAGGTGCAGAACCTGGCGAACACACTGCGCAGAAACATCGACGATTTCTATCAGCAAGGCAGCGGCCAAAAACCCGCCGTCGTATTATCCGACGAAGAGAAACTGGCTGCTGTCCGTATCCCGGCCTGGAAAGTCTCCCTCCTGGACATTCAGACCAATAAAGTCAAACTGCCTCGGGGAGTCGAGGATTTGCACTGGCATTATGCCTTCGAAGTCAATAACCTCATCGACGGCAAACGGTCCGTCCTTGATGTTTATCGAATCGTGCGCGCCGCCGCGCTTTCGGCTGGAGATTGGTATTACGGGTCGGTCGAGCTTACGGCCGTAAATAAGCTCGTGGACAACCTGGAAAAGGCAGGCGCCATAACGATCCAGACAAAATAGCATGGCCCCTTGGATCGCCCGACGAGCGGCTCCCCGGGTCAAGACCCGGGGTATATCGCCGCTCGTCATGATCGCGGATGAAACCTCAACCAGTGAAGTATAAATAAGCCGCGGCGATCAAGGCCAGAACCACGGCAGAGGCGATGACATCCCGCGCCGACCAGCTGCTGCGGGATTCCTTCCTATGCTCTTCGGTGACGGTTCCGTACGTCAATCCGCTGATCTTCTCGTAGGAGGGAGGCGCGGAGAGATAGCTGACGACAATCATCACGACGATGCTGACGATGAAGATGATCAGGCTGTAATACTGGAAAAAGATGTGATTGACGATCCAGAAAAAGGACCCCTCGGCGTAAGAGAATCCGCCGATCAGTTTGACCGGCGTATCGACGGCCAGGCGGAAGAGCCCAAGCAAAAAGCCAGTGGTGAGGGCGGCGAGGCACCCTTTGGCGTTGAGCCGCTTCATAAAGACGCCGAGGAAAAAGACGACAAAGATCGGCGGGGCGAGATAAGACTGGACTCCCTGGAGATAATCGTAGAGACCTTTGCCTCCCTTGATCACGGGGATCCAAAAGAGTCCGATGAGGACCATGACGGCCGTCGCCACCCGGCCCACCCAGACCAGCCGTTCCTGGGTGACTTTCGGCCGGAGACGTGAATAGAAATCCATCGTGAAAAGCGTCGAGGCGGCGTTGAAGGCGCCGGCGAGAGAGCTCATAAGCGCGGCCAGGAGGCCGGCTACAACGATCCCCCGCACGCCGACGGGCAAGACATAAGCCACGAGGAGAGGGAAGGCTTTCTGGGCGTTGGCCCTGACCAGCTCGCCGCTCACGCCGAAGAGCTCCTGCTGGAGAACCTGGAGCTTGCCGCTCTTGGCCAGGGCGAAGGCGATGATGCCCGGGATGATGAAGAGGAAGACAGGCAGGAGCTTGAAAAAGGCCGCGGATATGGAGCCCCGGCGGGCCTGGCGCTCATTCGGCGCCCCCAGGACCCGTTGGACGATATACTGGTCGGTGCACCAATACCACAGGCCGATGATGGGCGCGCAGAAGAGCATGCCGATCCATGGATAATTGTCGTTAAAATACCAGGCCATCCGGCCGGCCTCCTTGATAGGGGCCCAGGTCCCCTGAATCCCTGCCGGGACCAGGGGCTTCCATAGGTTGAACATCTCCGAGCCGGCGATATGACGCAGCTCGCCCCAGCCGCCGAGGACCTTCAAGCCGAAGAAGGTCACCAAGGCCGACCCGATAATGAAAATGAACGTCTGTATCGCCTCCGTGTAGGCGACGGCCTTCAGCCCTCCCATGACCGTATAAAGTCCCGTGATGACGACGACCAGGATGGAACCGACCCAGAAGCTGTCCAGGCCCATGAACCGGACCTCGGGAAGGAGAACGCTGAAGACGACCCCCCCGGCAAAAATGCCGACAGCCATTTTGGTCAGGACATAAGCTACGAGTGATATCAAGGACAGGACGGTCCGGGCGGTCGGCGAAAACCGCCTCTCGAGGAATTCCGGCATGGTAAAAACCTTTGACCTCATATAGAAGGGCACCATGACCCAGGCGAGCACGAGGAGACACCAGGCATGCAGCTCGTAATGGGCCATGGCGACACCGTCGGTGGCCCCGGACCCGGCCAGGCCGACCAGGTGTTCCGCTCCGATGTTTGAGGCGAAGATGGAAGCTCCGATGATGAGCCAGCCCAGATTGCGTCCAGCCAAAAAGTAATCCGTCGAGGTCCTCTGCTTTTGGCGCATGACCCACCAAGCCAGGCCTAGGATGATCGAAAAATAGGCGACGATGATGATCCAGTCGATGGGTTTGAGAATGGTCATGTCCTTGAATCTCCCTTCCTGAACATGTCGTTCTACTATATGGTCCGTTTTTGGCGATGTCAATCACCCAGCTTCCGTCGAGAACTCAATTAACGCTTATCAACTCGGGCGGGATTCGAGGTGACGGAACGCTTTCTTCGTTTATGCTGGCAGACGTGAGCATTCTTACCGTCATAGGACGGTTCTTCTTGGAGTTGAATGGGGATAGGATCCGCATCAACGGTTTATGGAAGCCTGTAACCTTTCTCCCGAAACAATCTCAGGCAGACGTCCGCAACGGCATCGTCGTAAAGGATTCCCCTATTTTTTTCAATCTCCTCAAGGGCTGCCTCAACGCCCAAGGCCGGGCGATAAGGGCGGTGGGAGGCCATGGATTCCATGACATCGGAGACGGCTAAAATACGGGCTTCCATGAGAATATCATCCCCTTTAAGATGTCTTGGATAGCCTGAGCCGTCCATCCGTTCATGGTGCTGGTAAACAATTTGGGCCAGTGGCCAGGGGGATTCCACGTCTTTCAGCATCTCGTACCCTTTCCGGGAGTGTTCTTTTATCAGGGAAAACTCCAGTTCGGTCAGCCTCGTAGGCTTAGATAATATCTCCGCGGGCACGCCTAATTTTCCGATGTCATGGATGGAACCCGCCATCCTGATTCCATCGATTTTATCCTGGGGCAATCCCATCTCAGTGGCAATGGCACGGGCAAGGTTGGTGGATCGGCTCTGATGACCGGCCGTATAGGGATCTCTTATCTCTACGGCGGTCACCATGACCTGGATGGTCGCGCCGACAGCATTTCTGAGACTCTTGAGGGTTCGCTGAAGCTCTTCCTCTGCTCGCTTGCGTTTGGTGATAACGTCAAATACGGCCACGAAGTGATCTCTTTGAGGGCAATAAACCGAAACGGCAAACCACATCTGCAGGGCCTTTACGTATCTCTCAAACTGTTCGGGCTTGCCGGTCAGGGCCACCCTGCCGTAGATTTCGATCAACTCCCTATCCGATTCTTGGATGCCCGGAATAACTTGGGATGCTTTTTCCCCGATCACATTCTTCAATCCGGTCAACGTCTCGAAAGCGCTGTTCACTTCGAGATAGATGAAATCCACCGGCCGGTCGCCGTCAAAGAGCATTTGGCAATACGCAAACCCGTTCAGCATGTTTTCGAACAAGGAATGATAATGTCTTTCACTCTCTGTTAATGCGTCCTCTGCCCATTTTCGCTCGGTGATATCTCGGGTGACGCCGAGAATAGCTATCGGCTTCTGATTTTCGTCCCTGATTAAGGAGAATTTCACTTCCGTCCACACAGTCGTCCCATCTTTTCGGACCATCTCTAGGTGAAGCGTCCGCGATTTCGGGATCTCTCTGCGTCCGGCTCTTTCCAGCTCCAAAACTTCATCGAGGATCCTTTTAGCCCGATACCAAGAGGAGGGAGTCAGGCTATCAAAAGACGGCCGTTTCAACACCTCTTCCGGTTCATATCCCCTGAGGATTTTTACGGACGGGCTGACATAAGTGTAATTGAGATTCATATCCAAAACAAAAATGACGTCATTGACATTGTCGGCCAGGAGGCGATATTTGTTTTCACTTTCCTTCAAAGCCTCTTCCGCCCGTTTGCGGTCGGTGATGTCCCGAGTCATGCTGAGAACATGGGGGACGCCATCGAGGTCGATGATGGAGGCCGACATCAATCCGTATCTGACATCACCGCCCTTCACTCGAAAGGTCGCCTCAAGGTTAACGACCTCCCCGTCCTTTTTTAATCCCGCTACCAGCCTTTGTCTGTCTTCGACGTTTTCCCAGACATTGCACTCTATGGAAGTCTTTCCGATAATGTCCTCTTCTGTATATCCCGTGATCCTAGTAAACCCGGGATTAATCGAGACGTACATCCCGTCATCGAGACGGTTAATGTTTACGGAATCCGGGCTGGTATAAAAAGCCTTGCGGAATTTTTCTTCACTTTTAATAAGTGCTTTCACAGCCCGCTTGCTGTCCGTGATATCACGCCAGATGCAGTGGTAGACGGGTTGCCCCAAAATCTCTGTTATCTGCGCCGTTACCTGGACGTCCCTGATTTCTCCCTGTTTGGTGCGCTGCTGAGTTTCAAAATCGGCGCGTCCTTCCTGCATGACTCTGGCGATGCGCGACCGTGTTTCTTCGGGTGTCTCGGCCGCTTCCAGGTCGAAGATACTCAAGTCGGAGAATTCCTCGCGGGAATATCCGAGTTGTCGGTGGGAGGTTTCATTAAACTCCAGTGGCCGCGCCGTAGCTGGGTCGATGATCAGGATACCGTCGGGCGAATGCTCGAACAACAAGCGGTATCGTGTTTCGGCGTCCCGCAGCGCCGCCTCCGCCTGTTTGACGCCCGTGATGTCCTCGACCATGGCAATGTAATGATCGACGCGTCCATCGGGCTTCCGAACGCATCCTGCGGAGAGATGGGTCCAAACAACCTTTCCATCCTTGCGGATAAATCGCTTATCCATATGGTAATAATCAATTTGGCCCGATAATACGCGGTTAAACTGTTCCAAGTCTGCGGCAAGATCATCAGGATGCGTCATTTCCGTCCAGGTCATGCGAATGATTTCATCCCGGGAATAGCCCAGTATGGAACACAAACGGTCGTTGACCTCGATCCATCCTTTTTCGGGGGAGGATATGGCAATGCCATATAAGGGCAAATCGAAGTAACTGCGGAAGCGGGCCTCGCTCTTTTTAAGCTCTTCTCTTTCCTTTTTCCAGGCCGATTCCGATTCTTCCAGTTCCTCAATCCTCTGTTTTTGAGAGGCCAGTTCTTGAATCAGAACCCGTTTTGGCTTGAATCGATCCTTCATCACGTCGCCTCCCTCAAAGAAGGGGTGATTCCCGAAGATGAAAAGTTCATCAATGAATGCCATGACCCCCGATGCTTTTTCATCATGGCCGCATGAAACTATCTGTCTGATAATATGGATTTATTTTCATTTTGTGTCAAGGAAATAGCCGCTGCGCATCGCGGCCCTAGGCCTTTGAAGCTGGCCGCTTTCACCGCGGGCCGGTAGACCGAAGTGCTTCCGATGCTTCTGAATTCGTACTTGATTTCCAGATGTGATATATAAGTCTCAATTCTTCGATTCATGAAAAGGAGGTCATGATGTCCGAACACCGCCGCAGCTCCGCGAACAGCATCTTTTGGGGCTTGGTCCTCATCCTCGTCGGGATTCTTATCCTTTCCGAACGCTTCGGCTTTCACGATCTCGGCCATTTGTTTTCAACGTGGTGGCCCGCGGTCTTCATTTTGATCGGGATTTCGATGCTCCTCGGAGAAGGATCCCGTCGCCCAGGCGCCGGGCTATTTTTCATTATCTTCGGGGTTTTTTCCCTCCTTCTGGAAAACGACGTTCTCGGACACGATGCTTGGCACTATATATGGCCGGCCGGCCTGATAGCTGTCGGATTGTGGATCATCCTGCGTCCGGCTTTTAGACATCACGGCCTTGAAGAGATGCCAAAAATGAAGGGCAATGATCTCGATTTGACTTGCGTCCTCTCGGGAGTGAAGCGCCGGGTGGAAACGGCAGCCTTCAAGGGGGGTCAAGTAACGGCCGTGTTCGGCGGGGCCGATGTCGATTTCACCCACACCGGTCTTGAGGGGGGGAAGGCCGTTATCGAAGCCACGGCGATTTTCGGCGGGATCAACATCATCGTCCCCCGGGACTGGAAAGTCGTCGTGGACGGGTCTCCGATTTTGGGCGGAATAGAAGAAAAGCACCGCAATCCGCCCGAAGCAGAAGTTAGGGCTACGCTCTACATCAAAGGGACCTCCATCTTCGGCGGCATTACGATCAAGGACTGAGGGATTCCTTCGTTTAAGGGAAACCGTCCTCAAGTTCCCTTCGGCCGTCATCTCCCCGTTACGCGAGTATAATCTCGACCTGTTTAGAGAACGATAATCATTGGTCGGAGCCGAATGTCCGGACTCGGAGACCGACCCTTAAAGCGAGGCCTGTTAGGTCTTCGAACGTTTTTGATTTCTATACGGCGTCCGAGATCGAGGAAAAATTAAAATCCCTCACTTTCAAGGCAGGGAGAAAAGCGGCTTGGCCGACCTCGCCGCCGACAGCCCGAACCGGCCTGGACATCATTTCCACGTTCTTCAGGACGTTGACCGGGCTTTCGTTAAACCGGAAGTTGTTGACAGGATGGCTGACCTTTCCGTTTTCGATGAGGAAGGTCCCATCCCTCGTCAATCCGGTCAGAAGGAGAATCATGGGATTGAGATCCCGGATATACCAGAACCGGCTAATGAGCACGCCTTTCTTCGTGGACTTGATCAGCTCTTCCAGGGTATGGTTCTCGCCTTCCATGATGATGTTGGGGGGGAAAGGCACGGGCTCTTTGCCCATCTTCTGGGCCCAAAAACGCGTATACGCCAAATTCTTGACGACGCCCTTCTCGATCCAGAACGTCTTTTTTTGGGGCAATCCGTCTTCTCCAATCGGAAAAGCAGGAATTTCAGGAGACGTCGGGTCGCTGAAGATGGTGATTTTTGAGGACACGAGTTTTTGTCCCAAGCGGTTTTTCCCCTCGGCCAGGGAAAGGAAGCTCCGGCCTTCATCGGCCTCCCTGGCCGCGAAGTTGTACAGGAGAAACCAGACCATGTCCGCGGCGGCTGCGGGCTCGAGAATGACCGTGTACTTTCCGGGGGCAAGCGGCTTGGCATCCCGTGAATCCAGGGCCTTCTTGATGGCTCTGTCCGAAAGCTCTCCCGTCGAGACCCTCTCCACGTTCTCATCATCGGCCGAGGCCCATCCAGAACCCCCCTGACTCCGAATGGTATTGCTGTAATAAGCCCGGGAAGAGGTCAGATAATAGTAGAGGCCTTTCGAGTTCATCGAACCCGAGGCAGAGGAGCTTGTCTCAAAAAATCCGGCCGCCATGATGTTTTGCTTTTTTGCTTTCTCGATCGCCGCGATAATGGCGTCGGCTCTTTGTCCGGGCGAGAAGTCGGCTGTTTTCTGGAAGTACACGGGCGGAATTTTCGGGTAAATCTGAGGGCCCAGAGAGGGCATGAGTTCGGGATTTTCGGGAGCCACATCGGCCAGGGCATCCGCTCTCGAGACGGCTTCATTGATTTTATCCCGGTTGAGCTCGTTGACGAGGGCAATCCCTCTTTTCTTGCCCTTGGTAACCGCCACAAGGAGGTTGAGCGTGTTATAGACCCCGTTGGTCGTGATGGCGTTGTTGGCAAAACGGGTGGAGCCCGTTTCATTGGATGAGATGCCGACCTCGAGCTCTTTTCCCGGATTTTGGGTGATGATGTTTTCGAGAAGGCCCTTGATGTCTTTTTCCTGGAGAATCATAGCTTTCCTCCTGCGCTGATGATGTTGACCTGGCGGAAGCGGGCCGGAGCGCTGCCATGCCCCATTCTCGCCGATTGGGCCGGCTCCCCCTTTCCACAACCGAAGACGCCCCAATTTTCCCAGTGTTCCTGAGAACAGACGGCATCCATCGAACCCCAGAAGTCGGTCGTCTTGGATTGATAAGCGACGTTCTTGATCATGTCGCCGACCTTGCCGTTCTTGATTTCCCAGATGGCATCGCCGCCGAATTGAAAATTATACCTCTGGTGATCGATGCTGAAGCTTCCCATTCCGTCGAAGAGAAGGCCGTCCTTGGTATCGGCAATGAGTTCATCAAGCGACAATTTTTTCTCCCCGGGCTTGAGCCAGATGTTCGGCATCCGCTGCAGGGGGAAGGAAGACCAGGAATCGGCATAAGCACAGCCTTTGGATTCCTTCTCGTTGACGAATCGCGCCAGCTCCCGGGTCGTCTGGTAGCCGACGAAGACGCCTTCTTTGATAATGTAAAATCGTTTGGCCTTGACCCCGTCATCATCGTAGCCGACAGTGGCCAGGGCGTGGGGGAGAAGCTTGTCGCCAACAATATTCATGAGCGGCGATCCGTATTTAAGCGTGCCCATTTTATCCAGGGTGACAAAAGACGTCCCCGCCATATCCGCTTCCCAGCCCAAGGCCCTGTCCAGCTCCGTAGCATGGCCGATGCTTTCGTGCATAGTGAGGCAAAGATGCGAAGGCAAGAGGATGAGGTCCTTTTTCCCGGCCTCGCCCTGTCTTGCTTTGAGCTTCTGCACGGCTTCTTCGGCTGTTTTACGCGCTTTCTCAACCCAATCGACGGCCTCGATATGCTCATAGCCTTTCTGCTCCGGAGCGACTTGGATGGATCGCGTCTGGGAGTCTCCCGCGCCCACGGCCACGGCCGTAAAGTTGGGGTAGGAAAAGAAAAGGTCTTGCTCGACGAAGGTGCCCTCCGTCGAGGCGAAGTACTTCCAGATCTCGTTGAAATTGAGGAAGGCGGTCGCCACCTTGATTCCACTGACCTTGAGCATTTCTTCGTTGACCTTGAGGATCAGGTCGATTTTTTTCTCCATCGGAATCTTGAAGGGATTTTTCTCGATGGGCGATTGCCAGTGATCCTGATAGGCGGGTTCCGGGACCAGGTCCACGGGCTGTTTTAAAAGACGTGAGCTCGCTTTGGCCACTTCCACGGCCAGAACGGCGATCCTTTGAATCTCCTCTTTTTCGAGCCTGAAGCTCGAAGCGAATCCCCATGCCCCGTTGACAATGGTCCTGATTCCGAATCCCATATCCTCCGTATCGGCGGTCGTTTCTATGCGCTTGTCCCTTCCAAAAATGTATTGATTCCTGTAACGGCAAATGCGGATGTCCGCATAGGACGCGCCCCTTGACTTTGCCGTATCCAACGCCAGTTCTGCCAGATCTTTCATCTTTCCTCCTTGAGTCCAAACAAGATCGCTCTTCGCCACGGCTCATCCGTCCTGAAGTGCGCGAGTTGGTATTTTGTTTCCTCCGGCGTTAGCCCCCGGAAATCCCTTCGGAAGTCTGAATGGCCGAGATAGGGGGAGCCGTGGATCCAGAGAATCGTTTCCCTTGGGG
>CAZJBD010000024.1:0-20021 GCA_964544265.1 uncultured Eubacteriales bacterium | reverse complement strand
GAGATATATTACATTCATGGGTGAGAGGGGAGACTCGTCGCCAGGGGCGGGGAGTCGCCGCGTCACGGAAAAAACTCCTTTCCTATAACGCGAAACTTAAGGAGGTCGCTTATGACAAAAATTATGCCCAAAAAAGACGTCTCGACGACCAAGGAAAAAGAGCTCCTCGAGGGAAATTTGGGCGAAAGAGATAGCGTCGACCGGATCAGAGACATCCTCTTTGGCGCCCAGGTTCGGCAATTCGAGCAAAAATTCGGTTCTCTCGAAGACACCATGAGGAAAGAAATCGTCAACTTGAAGGACGAAACGAGGAAGACGATCGAGACCCTGGAAAAATATACCAAAAAAGAGTTCGAATCCTTGGTCACTCAGCTTAAAACCGAGCAAACGGAGCGATCGGACTCGGCAAACGAACTTTCCGGAAAACTCGATAATCTCAACAAGACCCTCGACAAGAAAATTAGCAGGCTGGACGAAAAGACGAATGCAGGCCAACATGATTTGCAGGAACAAATACTTCAGCAGTCAAAAAACCTCATGAAGGAAATCCAGCAAGCCCACACGGAAATCACGGCCGCCCTTAAAAAGGCCGTGGAAGAACTCCGAAAAGAAAAAACCGACCGAATCGCTCTGGGAAACCTTCTTAACGAGATGGGCTTGCGCTTAAAAGAAGAATTTAAGATCCCGGACGTCAAATAAGCATTCTCAACGGGGAGGGCAAGCCGTTTGACAAAGCCTCCGACGAACTCTGAATCAGACAAATTGCCGGACGAGCAAGAACCTCAAGACGTTCTTGAAATTGAGGAGCTGCGTCAGCTCATTACCGGACCGGAACGAATCGAGATCGACCAAATCCGCGAAAGGCTGGAGAACCCCGAACGCCGCATCCATGACCTCAGCCAGATTCTTCCCGAAGCCATTGCCCTTCGAACGTCTCAAGACGAGAAGATCGCGAGGGCGATCGCACCGACCGTCGAAAAAGCCATTGAATCCTCGATCAAAACGAATCGCAAGGTCCTTGTCGATGTCCTCTTCCCCGTTATGGGCCCGGCGATTCGAAAAGCCGTGACATCCACGATTCATGGAATGATTGAGTCCTTCGATAAAACCCTTGAATACAGCCTTTCTCCCCAGGGATTGAAGTGGAGATTGGAGGCTCTGCGGACGAAGAAGCCTTTTGCCGAGATCGTCTTGCTTCATACGCTCCTCTATCAAGTCGAACAGATCTTTCTCATTCACAGGGAAAGCAGTTTGGTCATTCAACACGTGATGTCCAAGGACACCAAAACCCAAGACCCGGATTTGGTGGCCAGCATGTTGTCGGCGATCCGGGATTTTGTTCAAGATTCCTTTAAATTGGACAAAGACGAGAGTCTCGATACGCTGCGCATGGGCTCTGACCGGACGATTTGGATCGAACAGGGAGCGCATGCCTTCATTGCCGCAGTCATTCGGGGGACCCCTCCCTCGGATTTGCGAGTCACGTTGCGCGAGGCTCTGGATGCGATCCACCTCGCACATGGCGAGGCCTTGGAAGCCTTCGACGGGGATCCGACGTTATTGGAGGCGGCCAGGCCCGACCTTGAGGATTGTCTTCAATCTCGTTACAGGCCGAAACAAAAGAAAACCTTTCCTTTATTTTGGGTTCTGTTCGGAACGATTATCGTCCTCATCGGAATCTTATCCTTCTTTTCCATCCAAGGTCACCGGCGATGGAATCATTATCTGGAACAATTGAAGGCCGAACCGGGGATTCAAATCACTTCCGGTGAAAAGCGTTCCGGCCTTTATCATGTTTACGGCTTTCGGGATCCTCTGGCTTCGGACCCGGTCGATCTCTTAAAAAAAGATAAATTCAAACCCGAGAAATTCGTTTTTCATTTGGAGTCTTACACCTCGACCCGTCCTCAGGTCGTCCTCAAAAGAATCGAGAAAATATTGGAATCTCCTGAAACGGTCCATCTGGAACTCAAGGATGACGTCCTCAATATCTCAGGGTCGGCTTCTCATTCCTGGATTGCCAAAATGAAAGAAGCCCTAAAAACCGTTTCCTGGATTTCCAGATACGATGATCGCAATCTTTCCGACCAGGACGAGCGAGACTTTGATATCCTCAAGGGAAAAATCGAACAACGATTCTTCCTTTTTGAGTTCCGTTCCGCGGAAATGCTTGCCGGTCAGGAGCCCGAGTTTCAGGCATTTATCCAAGACCTGAAAAGCTTTCTCAATTTAGCCAAAAGCCTGGGGAAAGCCGTCTCAATCGATATCATCGGGCATGCCGACAGCCTGGGGACGGAAAACGCCAACCTCGTCATCAGCCAAGAGCGGGCTGAAAAAATTCTCTCCATCATTTTGAAAGAAAACCTCGACCCAAAAAATTTCCGGACAACAGGCGTGGGTTCTCGCGAGCTTTTCAGAGAAGAGAAAACAAACCAGGACAGGGAACTCAACAGGCGCGTCACGGTCCGAGTCGTCAATGAATCCTAAAGGGTTTTGGATGGCAAATCATGCTTAAAAAGAAAATTTGCATGCTGGGCGTTTACGGCGTCGGGAAAACAAGCCTCGTGCGAAGCTTCGTCTATAGCATCTTCGACGATAAATATCTCTCAACCGTCGGAGTGAAAATCGACAAGAAGCTCGTCGAGATAGAAGGCCAGCCGATCGAATTCCTCCTTTGGGATATTGCCGGCGAGGACGATCACTTTACCGTACCGACCTCCTATTTGCGGGGGGCGTCGGGCTACCTGATGGTTATTGACGGCACCCGAAGGGACACGTTCGATCGGGCTCTGGATTTGCAGGGACGAACGGAGAAAGCCCTGGGGCCTGTTCCGTTCATCGCGGTTTTGAATAAGGTTGACCTCGCGAAGGAGTGGGTTCTCGGCGACGAAGACCTGGCAAAACTCAATAAACTGAATTGGACGTATCTCAAAACCAGCGCCAAGTTGGGAGCCGGAGTCGAAAAAGCTTTCTATAAGCTCGGGCAAAAAATCCTTCATCCCTAATCATTCCAACCCGATCCTTACAGTTCAATAACTGTTCCTGCTCTCGCCAGGGACATCTTTCCGTCCGTCTTCTCATAGCGTCGAATAAGCGACTCATCGATCCAGTTCAGCTCCGACCAGTCTCGATTGGGGTCATGATGACCGATGTACGTCCTTTTCACTCCGCATGCCAAGGCCATCTCCTGGACATCCTCCAGGCAGCTATGGCCCCAGTCCAGCCGACGAATCGGGCCGGAGCAGCCGATGCCCGAAAGACCATCATAATCCGACCGGAGATATTGGGCGTCTCGGTAGAGGACGTCCGCTTTTATCGCTTGCTGATTCAAATTCTTCTCTCTCGCTTCACTCTCTCTTTGGCGGGGATCGCTTCGGTCGGGGCCGTGACGCAACTCATGATCCGTGCAGAAAATAAAAGTTTTCCCTCCCCGCTGGACTTTGTAAGCCAGACAGGGCGCCGGATGAAAGACCTTCATGGCCGTTATCTGAGTCCCGTCGATCGTAATGGATCGATGGATATCAACCACGTCTCTCGTCATGATGTCTTCTTTATCGAATTTAGCCGGCTCGTCGAAATCTCGAATCTCGACCGCCCGGAATTTGGCGGGCATGATGCTGTAATTAATCGGCGTCTGAACGCCAAGAATTTCGCTTTTTACGAATTTAGAGAAGATCCCGAGATAGCTGTCAAGAGCATAGAGATATTGATAATTCCCATAGATATGAATCGTATTCCGGGGATCGAAACAAACGACAGCTTGATCAAAGCCCTCGGTATGATCATAGTGAGAATGACTGCCGAAGATATAAAGGTGTCTCTCTTCTCGGTCGCCCCATTTCTTCTGTAAATCCATGGCGCAGTTGCGGAAACCGCTTCCGCAGTCAAAAACGATATCGACCCCGTCCGCTGTCTCCAGATGAACGCAGGTCGTCCAGCCGCCATAAATCCGGGCTTTCGGAACCGTCAATTTTTTTTTATACCGGGTTAGAGTTTTGCGGTCGATCGGACCTCCGATAAGGTCCGTCAACGAACGATCCAGTGTATTTTTTTGATCGATATGCTGCCCAAGGTCTTCAAAAACCCTCATGAGGAGTTGATAATCCGTGAACTCCTGAAGGGCTTCGATTTCTTGACTGGAAGGAAAAGTCGAGCCGCTCCCCTGAACGCCATAAAATTGGATGCGCATATTTTCGACGGACCGGGGCATGATTTCGACGTCGCAGCGATTCCCCGCTTCAGACGATGAGTTTTCCGTCCTCGCCATGCCGGTACTATATCGCCGGTCGGGAGGCCCTGTCAATAACCGGGAGGGCCATGAATCAATTCTCGAAACGGCGCATGGCTTTGATCAACTCGGCTTCGATGCCCGGCTCGACGGCCCCATGTCCGGCATCGGGGACGATGACCAGCGTCGAATGGACCAGCCGTCGATGCAATTCATAGGCTGTCGCCGGAGGACAGATCATATCATAGCGGCCGTTAATGATGACGACCGGGATAGAAGCCAGTCGGTCCGCGTTATTCAGAAGCTTGCCTTCCTCGAGGAAACAGCCGTTGGCCATGTAGTAGTTTTCGATCAAGGCAAAGGAATAAGGGTTGTATGCGCGCAGGAAAGCCTCAATCATATCATCCGATTTCCTAAGCAGCGCGATCCCGGCCTCATACTTTATCCAGACCCGGGCATAGCGATCACGGACGGCCGGATCATCTGAAACCAGCTTGGCCAGAAGCTGCTTCGGATAATCCTTCGTTTCCGGATGGTCCAGAGAGGCGACAAGCTCCCGATGGACTTCGGGGAAGAATTTGGCCGTTCCTCCGTGATAATAATGGTCGATCTCTGACCGGGTCGCGGCGAAAACCCCACGCAGGACGATCCCGATGACGTTTTGCGGATATGTCTCAGCATAGGCCAGGGCCAGGGTGCTGCCCCATGATCCGCCGAAAAGGATGACCCGGTCCAGCCGCAAATGCTTCCTCAATTTTTCAACGTCTTCCACCAGATTCTGGGTCGTGTTTTCCCGGATCTCGGCATAGGGCCTGCTTCGGCCGCCCCCTCGCTGATCGTGCAGGACGATATTGAACTCTTGGGGGTTGAAATAGCGAAAATCATGGGGCGAGCACTCCCCGCCCGGACCGCCGTGAAGAACCATCACCGGTTTGCCCTCGGGATTGCCGCCCGTTTGATAGAAGATTTCATGGAGCGGCGAGACTCTTAGATACCCAGATTGGCGGGGCTGGAGCTCGGGCCAGAGCCTCCCCTCCTCCTGGCCGGCTGAGGCGCAAAGCGGCAAAAGAAGAAGAAAACCCAGGACGAGAGACTTGTGTTTTATCATGATGGTTCCTCCGAATCTTCTTCGAAAGATTTATCATGGCCAAGAGAGCTTACTCTCGCTCGGCCCCGACTTCGGCGCGCAGCGCCGGCTCCTGCATGGCCACGTGGCTTCGCCCGACAATGGCGAATACCCGTCGGCCCTTATTGAGTTCGCTGAAGAGAATCCTGAGCATGACGTTATCGCGGTAATGCATCAGGTAGCGATGGATTTCCGGCAAGAATTTCCCTTTTTCTTTATTATAAAAATACTCTTCTGGAATCCTCCGCCAATCCTTGAGTTCAGGAAATGCATGTTTCACGTAGGCATCAAGGTTGGTCAAGGTGTGGGGGGGGAATCGGAACGGCTTAAACTTTTCCATAACCGCCAGAAAAGCCTCGATGTCGGCCACGTCGTCGGGATCCCTTCCCAGCATCTGATTGACGCTCGCCTGGCGCAGGACCATATAGACTTTGACCTCCTGGGCGGAGAAATGATGGCGCAGGTATTCCGATTGCAGGAGCCTGGGCTGATCGAGGCACTTCATCGGCACGCCGTCTCGAGCCGCAAGAAATCGGAGGAGACCCTGCTCCCCGTACTTGCGGATGGCCTCCTCGCGGGTGGCTGCCAGCGGCCAGAGCAAGCCTTCGCTCATGGCCAGGGTCGGCCGGAAGGCGTCCCATTTTTGCTCGATATCCGAGAACTGGGGATTGTTGAGATCGATAGAATGAAAAGCCCCATAGTAGAGGAGGTCTCCCCTGCCCCCGAGGAGTTTCAAGACGTACGGGCGTGACCTGGGCGTTCGGTTGTATTCTTCCCACGACATGAGGCCTGGGTATTTATGGAGCGAACAGGACGCGAGGGCTAAAATCATCAGAACCCAGGCCGAGATTTTGCCCAGCCGGTCAATTTTTGCCGCGACGATCATTGAGCTATCTTGTCGAGCAGGAGCCCTTTCCGGTTTTCGCGACGGCTCACAACGACGATTTCCGCAAGAAACGAATCGATAAATAGTAATTCTGGAAGGCGCGGGCTGTCAAGCCAGAGTCCCATGGCAGGCTCAGCCTTCCCGAATGATGAGCTTGTAGCCGCGGCCGTGAACGTTGATGATCTCAACCCTACTGTCCTCAGCGAGATATTTCCTAAGTCTGGAGATAAAGACGTCCATGCTCCTGGCGTTAAAGACGGAATCGCTGCCCCAGACGATCCGGAGGGCCAGGCTACGTTCCAAAACCTGATTAGCATGGAGGCAGAGCAGGCGTAGTAACTCGGCCTCCTTGGTCGTCAGCTTACGGATTTGATCCTTGATTTTCAAGGTCTGGGCCTCGGAGTCGAAAGCGTATTTCCCCAGGCTGAATTTCCGGCGATCCGGGCCGTCTTTTTCCCCGCTCCTGCCTCTCCTCAGGATCGCCCGAAGGCGGAGGACCAGTTCCTCGAGGTTGAAGGGCTTGGTGATGTAGTCGTCCCCCCCGATTCGGAAACCTTCGATACGGTCTTCCTGGAGAGACTTGGCTGTGAGGAAGACGAGGGGGACCGAAGGGTTGACTCCGCGCATTTCCCGGCCGAGGGTAAAGCCATCCTTTTTGGGCAGCATGATGTCGATGAGACAGAGGTCGAAAGGGTGACCGAGGAAGGTCCGGAGGGCTTCCTCTCCATCGCGGCAGAGCATGACATCGTATCCGTGCATGGCCAGCGATTCCTGGAGGAGGAGCCCGAGATTGCGGTCATCCTCGACCAGGAGAATCCTGGAAAGGAGGGCGTCCCTTTCGCCGTTTTCCCTGGAGGTCATCTTCAGCGCCCGATCTTTATCTCGTCTTTCTTGGCTTGTCCCGGAGGGGGAGGTCGATCTCAAAGGCCGATCCCCGGCCGAATTGGCTTCGGACACCTACCTTTCCGCCGTGGGCCCGGACGATCCTCTTGACGTAGCTCAGGCCCAGTCCGAAGCCCTTGACATCATGGACGTTCCCCCTGCTGACCCTGTAGTACTTGTCGAAAACGCGTTTCATCTCGGCCGGCCGGAGGCCGATGCCGTTGTCCTCGACCGTGATCTTGACTCCTTTTTTCAAGCCCTCCGCACGGACCCCTATTTCCGGCGCCCCTCGGTTGTACTTGAGGGCGTTGTCGATCAGGTTATGGAGGACATTCGTCAGGTGAATCTCGTCCCCTTCGATGTCCGGGAGGTCCATCTCCGCCCGCAGCTCAAGACGGCCTCCCCGTTTATCGACCTCGGAAAGGAAGGGCTCGGCGGCTTTGTTGAGGAGGTTACCGACGCTGATGGGCTCCCAAGAGAGCTCGATATCTTTCTTCTCCAGGACGGCCATCTCCAAGGCCTTATCCACTTGCTGGCGCATGCGCCGGCTTTCTTCCTGGATGATTCGGCCGATGCGGGCCGGCCGGTCCGCGCCGGCAGGGGCTTCCGGGCTCGAGAGCGTTTCTCCGGCCAGCAACATGGTCGAGAGGGGGGTCTTGAATTCATGGGTCATGTTGTTGACGAAATCCGTGAGGAGCCGCGAAAAGCGCTTCTGGGCGAAGAGCGTGCCCAAAACGGCTACGAAACATCCCGTGGTCATCAGGATAAATAGCAGGGACATGACGGCCGGAAGTATCATTTGGCCAAGGAGGGCCCCTTTTTCGGAAGGGAAATAGAAAACGAGGTCATCCCGTCCGACGTTGACGTCGTGGGGAAAAAGCCTAGCCCGGAGCGGAGATTGGGCCAGTTCCTGCTTCAGCCGTTCCGGCCGGGCCAGGACAGGCGCCGAGCCCTCGCCGGAAATGATGCCGAAAGCGCAGTCCAAAGCGATCCCGCTCTCGGCGAGCGTTTCTCGGATGGTTTTCTCGAGGGCTTGAACGTCCACCCGCTCAAGAATCGAGCTTTGTTCGTATTGAAGGTGCTGCTCCAGAACCCTGTCGATAAGGGCCATCCGAGTTTGGTCGAGGCTTGGGAAGAAAGCAACGTTATCCACCCGGCCTTTGACGGCGTTGATTCCGTACGAAATATCGTCCAGATAGAGACGGTAGCAGCGGGTCGCCGTCGCTTTGATATTGGGCAAGGGAATGACGTGAGTCCCGGCCGGTTTCGTCTCGTCGAGAAGGAGTGCGCCCTTGGCTGAGTTGTCCTCGCCGACCGATTTTGGCCTAAAAAGAAAAACGAGGTTTTTATTCTGGGCAAAATCGAACAGCTTTATCCTCTTGGCTTCGCTCAGGTGCACGGCCACGGTATTGCCGCGCGGCTCGACCCGGGGCTTAAAGTGAGACGATAATCTTAAGAATTGTCCATCGATGGAGCTATCAGCATCTTTTTCCCGAACGTTGAGAAGGGCGAAAGCGGTTCCCTCCCGTGTCCCGACGTGCAGGGTCAATCTGGCCACTCTGTTCAAGGTTTCCTGCGTTTCGAGCTTTTCAACGACACTGGCCAGGACCTTCTCGGCATTCTGATCGAACGCCTGGCGCTTCAAGTCGTAGGACTGGTCGAGGAAAAAGAGCTGAACGCCGACAAGCCCCAGGAGAGCTGCCGTGACCAGGACGACGACAAGAAGGATGACCGGCTTGTTCGGATTCATGCCCTTAGTTTACCGTGACTGAAAAGGAAAAATCCCAAACTTTAACATTGTTTAACATTTTACAACGTTTCTTAACTCACCCTCAACCGGGAGGCATGCTACGATTCGGGTCTGGAGGACAACGATGACAAAGATCATGAAACTCACATGCCTGGCCCTCGCGGCCGCCCTGGCGCTAGGCCCGGCTTTATGGGCCGACGAAATCCACGAGGCTTCAAAACAGGGGAATTTGGAAAAAGTCCGCTCGCTCGTCGACGCGGACCCGGCCCTGGTCGGTGCCAAGGACAAGGGCGGCGAGACGCCCCTTCATTGGGCCGCCTTCAACGGAAATCCGGACCTTGTCCGTTTTTTGCTGAACAAAGGAGCCGACGTCGATGCCAAGAACGCCCGCGGCCTGACCCCCCTCTTTTTCAGCGCCGCTCAAGGCCGAACCCAGGCGGCCGGGTTGTTGATCGAACGGGGAGCCGACGTCAACGTCCGTAATCCTCTCGGTATGACTCCTCTGATCATCGCCGTCGAACAAGGAACGGCGGAACTCGTCAAAACATTGATCGCCGCCGGAGCTGATGTCGGGATTGAAAGCCGGATCGGAACCGCCCTCCACCGGGCTGCGTTCAAAGGGCAGGTAGATATTATCCGGATTCTCCTGGAGGCCGGGGCGAAGACTGAAATCATGATACGGCGCTTTTATCCCCTTCATCTCGCGGCCATGGCCGGACACCCGGATGCCGTCTCGGCCTTGGTCAAGGGGGATGCCGATATCAACAGTCGTGATGGAAGGGGACAAACCCCCTTTCACCGGGCATTGAGCGCGTCGAATCCCCGGGTTTCCGAGATCGCCCGATTTTTTATCGACAACGGTGCCGATGTCGACACGACGGATGAAGACGGGGAAACCCCTCTGATGACCGCCGTCCGGGAGGGCTACCTGGAAGTCGTCCGCAGCCTTCTCGATAAGGGAGCTCTTAAAGACGTCAGGGATAGGAATTTCAACCAGAGTCTGCTCCATTTGGCCGCTATCCGCGGCTACGGCGATATCGCGGATATCCTTCTCGCCCGGGGCTTGGACCCGAACGCCCAGGATGTTTACGACGCGACACCGATGAGATACGCCCTCCTCCACGGCAATCCCATGGTGATTGCTTCGCTTGAACGCACTTTAGATAAACCATATGTATTCAAGCCCAAGGACTTCTCAATGAGCGCCGTTCCCGGGACAACCGCTGAAGGGCAGGCGACGATCTGGCGGCTCAAAACCCGGGGCTGGGCGATAAAGACGCCGAGCGATTATTTTGTCATCGACCAAGAAGAAACCGGCCGGAAGCCGGACTTCCCAGTTATAGCCAACGGCCACGTCACGGCCGAGGAGCTTGCCGGTTCGGAGGTTTTCGCCCTCTATACCTGCTACCACACCGAACCCGGAACGCTCGAGTTCATCCATGGCCTGGAGGATTCGATCGATCACATCACCTACATCCACCGAAAAGCCGACGCCTACCGTGGAGGCAAGAATTCCATCTACATGGAAGGCCAGGAGACGAAGACTTTCGGGCACGTTGAGATCTCAGCCGCCGAAGTGGATGACTCGGCTTTTACGTTAGATTATCTCATCAAGGCGGGCGGGTTGACGATTTTTTACTCCGGCTTCTACCCCGAGGATATCGAAGCTTTCAAGAAAGAGATCGATTTCCTAGCCGAGCGAGGAGAAAGATGCGATATAGCCTTCATCCATACAACGGACGGGGATGATCACCCCTACGCAGCCTATGTAATGGAAAAACTCCAACCCAAAGCCGTTTTGCCCATGAATCCGGACCAGACCATCATGGACTACAAGAAAATGGCGGAGTGGTTGAAGGCGAAGTATCCCGGAGTCCAAGCCGGATGCGTGGAAAACCCAGGCGACGCCCATATCTATGAGCGGAGAAAATCCAGCCTGCGTCGGGCGTTCTATTTTTCGCCCCGCGTGGGAGCCCTCTTGCAAAAAAATCGGTCCCGTAAAGCCGGGTGAAGCATTCTCATGAAGATGGTGTATAAGATATACGAGAGGAGATGACATGATCCCCCTAACCAAATGCCCCTCGTCGATGACGGAGAGAATCGTTGCGCTTTTTCTATTTTTGACCATCCTCTTCCTGCCGCAGGTCGCCTCCGGCTGTTTGACTGATGTCAAGCTTTCGGGTCCTTATCTTGGACAGACGCCGCCTGGATTCACCCCTCAGCTCTTCGCGCCTGGCATCATCTCAACTCCCGCCCACGAATTTTCCTGCTCTTTCACTCCCGACGGAAAGGAATTCTATTTCACCCGCATGGATCCCAAGCGGAGGCAGAATCTCATCTATGTCATAAAATCGATCGACGGAACCTGGACGGAACCCGAGGTCGTTCCCTTCATCCAGAACAGGATGTCGTTTGAGCCCCGGGTAACCCCCGACGGAAGCCGTCTCTACTTTACCTGGGATCAGCCCGTCCCCGGCCAGGAAGGATTCGGGATGAACGTCTGGTACGTGGAGCGCACGGGCAAAGGCTGGAGCGACCCGATCAATCCCGGACAATTCCTCAATCCGAACAAAGCCATGTGCATATCCGTGACGCTGGACGGGACGATTTATACCTCGGATATCTCCGGAGGCCCGGGGACGGAAGCTATCGCCTCGGCCAGATTGGTCAACGGCGAATATCAAAAACTGGAACGATTGCCGGCACCGATCAACGTCGGAGCCCAAGATATGTATCCCTATGTCGCGCCGGATGAAAGCTATCTCATTTTCGCCTCCCGAAGACAGTCTCCTCCTTCAAGTTCCGGGCTGTTCGTGTCCTTCAAGAATCCCGACCGAACCTGGGGAGAACCGCGGGCTATCGACCTGGGGTTTCCGGCCGGGCTTCCCCTTGTCTCGCCGGACGGGAAATACCTCTTTTTCACCGCAGGGGAACGGGGAAAAAGCGATATTTATTGGGTCGAGGCCCAATTCCTCAAAGAACGGAAAGCCGCCGAAACGATTCCCTTGCCTGTCGGGAATTCGCCCACGATCGACGGAACGATCACCAACGAGGAGTGGAAGGGTGCCCGGCGCGAATCCTTCTCCGATGGAAGCGAACTCCTTCTTCTCAGGAACGGCGCCAATCTCTACCTGGGGATCAAGTCCAATACTCCGGGCATGATCGTCGGGAATATTTTCCTCAATCAGGCCGACCGCATCACGATTCACCACGCCTCCGGAGCGCTGGGAACCGCGATTTATCAGAAAGACGATAAAGACTGGCGGCTCGCCAAGGACTTCTCCTGGCGTTGCCGAAGACTCGATGACGGCGAAGAAGCAAGAGCAGAACGGGATGCCTTCTTCCGAGAGGAAAATTGGATCGCCTCGAACTCCCGAATGGGCACGCCTCATGAATTGGAATATCGGATCCGGATGCCGGAAGGCCCTTCTCGTCTGGCCGCCCATTTCCTCCGCGCTTCGGCTCCGAACATAAAAATTCCCTGGCCCGTAGATCTCGATGACGATTGTGTCAAGCCGACTCCCGGAGGACTTACCCAGACATCGCGGTTTACCCCGGAAAAGTGGATAGCCGTCGCCGCAGCCCCGACCGACTTTCCCCTTCTCCAAGGCCCTTATCTGGGCCAAAAGAGGCCGGGATCAATCCCGGAGATTTTTGCTCCGGGAATCCTGTCCCTGGGATTCCATGAGCACAACATCACGATTTCTCCGGACGGTAAGGAAATATTTTTCGTCGCGGCGGCCTCGGACTTTTCTCGGTACCTGATCATGACCACGAAACTCAAAAACAACGCCTGGTCCATGCCGGAGGTCGCGCCTTTCTCCTCCGGACCGAACGACCTGGCTCCCGCGTTCTCTCCGGACGGAAAGAGGCTTTATTTCTCGTCCCGAAGGCCGCGGACGGCCGGAGGAACGCCCGGAGAAGATTTCGATATCTGGTATGTCGAACGGAAGGATGATTCTTGGACGGATCCTGCGAATTTGGGCGGCCCGGTTAATACCGAACAGAACGAGGTCAATCCTTCTGTCATGTCGGATGGAACAATCTTTTTTCAAAGGATCGAAAAGCTCGGAACGCTCGATTGGGACCTTTACCTGTCTACTCCAAGGAACGGGACCTACGGCCCCCCGGAAAAGCTTCCGGCGCCGATCAATACCGAAGCCAACGAGGCCGGGCCGTTCATCGCCCCAGACGGAAGTTATCTTATGTTCCATTCCAATAGAGCAGGCGGCAAAGGCGTCATGGACCTTTATGTCACCTATCGAGCCAAGGACGGAGGCTGGAGCGATCCGGTCAACCTTGGCGAAAAAATCAACTCGCCTTATAGTGATTGGGGCCCGGTCGTGTCTCCCGACGGAAGATACCTTTTTTTTAGCAGTTTCCGGAACGTTCAGCCGATTTCATCCGAATCCGCCGACTATCTTGAATACATGACTTCCCGGCTCGGAACGCCGTCTCCTGGCAAGGGAACGCTGTATTGGATGGAAACGAAGACGATCGACGCGCTAAAACCGAAAGACAGGGATATGGTCCCCTAGATCGGAAACTGACTTTTTCCGTATTAATAAGAAGGCGCCCAAACAATTTCATGCATTTGTATTGATTAGGGCAGATAATCATTAGGTTATTGGAGATTAAATATGAACATCGGCTGTTTTTTCCGCGCCCTTGCCCCGATAGGGATCTGTGCGCAAATCCTTGCCGGGCCGGTCTCTCCTTCCTTCGGGCCGCCAAAAAAGACCATCGCGGTCATCGGCTCTTCTGTCGCCGCAGGCTGGGTAACCTCTAGGGAGGCGGGACAGGATATGAAAAACGGCTGGGCCTTCCGACTGGCCAGGCATCTCGAGCCGCTCGGCTGCCAGGTGTTGAATCTTTCCGTTCCCGGGGACACGACGGAAAAGGTGCTGGCCCGGCTGGAAAAGGACCTCTTCCCCCTTAAACCGGACTTCGCCATTATCTCCTTGTCGCTTGAAAATGAAGGCATCAGGGGGATCGGCGGCCGCGACCCCCGGAAAGTTTACGAAGGCTTCGGATCAAACCTCCGGCGCATCATCGCCGAGTGCCGCAACCATAAAATCGTGCCGATCGTCGCCTCCTGTTACGCCAATGACAATTTCGGGGATCCGGCAATCTACCAGTCTCTCCTCGGTATGAACCTGGAAATAGCCTCCTGGGACGTTCCCAGCATCAACTTCTTGGGGGCCCTGGATAGGGGCGACGGTCGATTCGTTAAGGGGCCGACCTTTGACCTCGACCACCCTTCCGATCGGGGCCACCGGGAACTCTTTCTATCCATCGTGCCCGGATTATTCGAGGCTCTGGCGGCGCGGAAGCCCGCTCCCGAAATTGACTCCAGGCCGGGTTATTTTTCAACTAAGAAAGAGGGCCGGAGCGAAAACCTAAGCTGCGTTCCCGCAGACCCCGTGCACTCGTTCACCTCCGTCTTCGATATTCGGGCGAGCGTTCCCGGCATCGCGGCTGCGATCCGCGGAGCAGACGGAAAGTTCTCCAACATCGTTGTCGCAGAAAACGGGGAAGTCGTTCTAAACGCTTCAACGGGAGAGGTCCAACGGGTTCCCGCGTCTCTCCTGGACGGAAGATGGCACCGGATCGGCTGGATTTATCATGACTTAAAAAAGGAGATGAACCTTTATGTGGATGGCGTGGCGGCTCCTTCTATCCCGGAGGCCATCCTTCCCGTTCAGTTCTTGCTTGCCGGACCGGGAGAAGAATCGCCCGTGGACTCACCAGCCATAGCGGAGTTCAAAGATTGGATGATTTATCGCGTCCCCTTAAGCGACCCCGAAATGTTGGCCATCCAGGCCGGCCGCCTTCTTCCGGGCAGCCTCGAAGTCTATGCGCCTCTGCGACTGGGCGAACCCGAGGTCGGCTCCGAAGTCGAAAACCGCGCCCAGAGCACAAGCCGCGTGCTTTTCCAGCCGAGGGACACCCCCCGGGAGATCGCCCGACTCGAGACCGCGATCGCCCGCCAGGATCGGGAGGAAATCGTCTATATCGATCCAAACGAGAAAAAGCCGGTTTTGATCGCCCCAGAAATTCTGGCCGCCTGGAAAGGGGTTTATGAAGTCGCCCCCGGATTGGTCCTGACCGTCGTTATCGAGGAAAGCCGTCTCTTCCTTCTCATCAACGACGGCAACGATGGGAAAACGGAGCTCTTCCCCTTGTCCGCCGAACGATTCTTTATCAAGTCCGTCGGCCCCCAAATGGAAGTCGCTTTCCAGGCGGAAAAAGGCAGTCAGCCCACGGCCCTGATCTTTAAGATGGGCGGCCAGGAAATGAAGGGGACGAGAAAGGAAATAAAATAAATTCAGGGGGTATCATCCATGGCGAGATTTTGCGCGTTCCTGACGGTCCTGATCATCCTTATCGGCGCCGGGGCGGCCGCCTATCCCGGAGAACAAGGCAAACCCAATCTGGCTTTTGTCACCTACCTCCAACGGGACGACCAGGAGTATTCCGCGGCCATGCTGGTCGACAGCATCCGCCGATGGGGCGGGGCGTACGCAAACTGCCCGATCTACGTCGTCCTGGCGCTTCCGGAGAGGACCGGATTCCGACTGAAGAGTAAAAACGTCAACTTCCTGCCCCTGGCCTTGAGTGATTCTGCCCGATTCTGCCCCTTCGCGGCCAAGGCCTTTGCCGCGGCCGAGGTGGAAAAAATAACGGCCGGGAAAGTCGGGACTCTGGTCTGGCTCGATCCGGAAACGATCATCCTGGGGCCTCCGAAAGAATACGACCTGAAGAAGGGCTCGGCCGCGGCCGTGGCTCCGGTGACATTCATCAACACCGGGCAAGCGGAAAGCGAACCGGTTGACACCTATTGGGGGCCTATCTATAAAAAATGCAACCTCGATCTCAAGAAAATCTTCACGGTCGAGACGTTTGTCGACCGAAAGAAGGTCAGGGCCTGGCTGAATTGCGGCATGTTCTCTGTTCGTCCGGAGCGCGGGCTGTTGCGCGAATGGGCAAAGATCCTGGATGAATTCATCAATGATCAAGAGTATCAGCGTTCGGCCATCACGGATAGGATCCACCGCACGTTCCTGCACCAGGCGGTAATTTCTACCCTGATCGTGGCCAGACTGGAGAGGCAGGAAATTCACATGCTCTCCAAGGCTTACAATTACCCCCTGTTCTGTCATGACTTGGATTTCACGACGCTCACCGCCGGCACCTACAGGGTTCCACCTGGCAAGAAAGCCAAGAAGCTCAACGACCTGATTTCGATATTCATAGAATCCTTATTTGCCGAACACGCGGATTGGATCAAATTCGTCCCGCCTATCGACGAGCCGCTCAAAACATGGCTTATCCAGGAATACTACGATTCCCTCAGGGTCGTCGACCCTATCTCCCGGGAAGAGAACTCCTGCAACTCGTACCTGGTTACGACGAACGGCGGAAGTGTATTGGTCGATCCGGGAGGGGCGGCCGCTCCGGAAAGCGCGCTGCGCCAGCTCAGCCGGAGATCTCCGGTGCAGGCGATTCTCCTGACCCACGCCCACCATGACCACATTAAAGGCATTGACAGCTGGACAAAGGACAAGGGAATTCCCGTAATAGGCCAGCGCGAAATGGTGGAGTTTATCCGGCATAATGATCGCCTCCACGGCTTCGACAGCCGGCGCCTGGCCATTCAATCAGGAACGCCCCTGCCCCAGGAGGTTGGAGAAAGGACCGCGACCCCTATCCCGGCCACGATCCTTTTCGATGAGGGCTACTCGGTTTCATTCGGGGGAATTCACTTCGAGTTTTTCCATGCCGGCGGAGAGACCCCCGATCAGTCCGTGATCTGGATTCCGGAATTTAAGGCCGCCTTCATCGGAGATAATTATTATTCCTCTTTTCCCAACCTCTCTACGTTGCGCGGAAGCCCGCCCCGCCCGGCCTTGGAATACGTCAAGGCTCTGGAGAAAGCTCTTTCTCTTGAGCCGGAAGTCCTCCTGCCCGGCCACGGCGACCCTCTGCTGGGCAGAGACAATATCCGCCAGAAACTCAAAAAGTATCGGGATGCGATCCTCTATGTTCATGACGCCACAGTGAGAGGAATGAATGAGGGAAAAGACGTGCGCACTCTGGTTCAGGAAATAACGCTCCCCCGGGAATTGGATCTTCCCCAGGCCTTCGGCCGCGTCTCCTGGGCCGTCCGGGGCATCTTCGAAGGATACGCCGGATGGTTTGACGAAAATCCTTCTTCGATGTACGCGCTGCCTCCGTCATCGATTCACTCCGAGCTCGTGCGGCTATGCGGCGGAACGGACGTTCTGGCACGGCGGGCCCTGGAACTTGCTCAGAACGGGGATTATGTGCGTGCCTTGCACATGACGGATATCGCGTTGACCATGGATCCGAATCACGAGGCGACGCTTGAAGCCCGGCTGTTGGCCCTAAAATCCTTACTGGCGAAATGCGGCAATTCGATCGAAGCGAACTGGCTGAGATACGGGATCCGCGCGATCGAAGAGAAACTTCGGGGCGAGTCGCCGGCTGGGCACGTCCGTTAGTTTATTATTTCTTTTTCCCGATCGCAAAGATTCTCTCATTGCTGATCTCGAAATCATAGGGATTTCTTTTCTCTATGAATTCCAAAAGAAAACCCGCCTGTTCGAAATAGCGGGTGATTTCTTTCTCCGTAAACAGGGCTAAGTAAATCTCGACTTTTATCCCTAATAAATTGTCGAGGTATCCTTTGGTCAGGCCCGCCTTAACGGCGACCAGCAAAGACCCATCCGGCTTCAAGACCCTGTGAAACTCGCTGAAGATCCTGTTCACGTATTTTTTGGGAGTATCGATGATCGAATAATAGGAGATCACCCCCTCAAAAGACCCGTCAGCAAACGCCAGCCGGCCGATGTCTCCCCGTTCAAATCTCATCTCGGGATTGTATCGCCGAGCCAATTCAATGCATTTGTCCGATATGTCAACGCCGACAACTTGAATTCCCTTATCAAAGACATATCGGCCAATGTGTCCGGAAGGCCCACAGCCGGCATCACAAATCCATGAATCTTTATGGAATCGGCTGGCGAAAGAATCCAAGAGGCTGCGGTCATATTCCTTCTCATTCATTTCATTATGGAAAAGCTCGTGATATCTCTCGGCCGCCTGATTATAGGCCTGCCTTGTCTTCAAGTTTATCGTTTCTAAAGAATCCATCGCTTATTCCAGGCAACGCTCGCGAGAACAACGATCAAACGGCGATGATTTTCTCCGGTGCGACAGCGTCCTTCAGAATCCGACGGCGGCGGGCCGAGCTAATGCCCATAAACGAAACCGGAGCCAAAGTCCGGATCGTACGACGCTTTGATTTCGGCTTCCTAGAGCCCGCTGTCCTCCCGATAAAGATCGTCGATCAGGTCTCGGTACCTGTCCTCGATAATGTTCCTTTTGACTTTAAGAGACGGCGTGATCTCGTCTCTCTCGATCTCGAACTCTCTTTCGAGAAGGGCGATTTTCTTGATCCTTTCGTAGGGAGCCAGGACGGGGGTTGCCCGGTCGACCTCGGCCTTGATGAAGCCCAGGACCTGTTCGTTCCGGATGAGTTCCCTCCTATCCTTGAACGAGATGCCGGCGCTTTTGGCATATTCCTCCAGCTTCTCGAAGTTGGGAACGATCAGGGCCGCGACGAACCGCTTCCTGTCCCCGATGACCACGGCCGTAGAGACGTAGGGAATGGTCTTGAGAAGGTTTTCGATGGGCTGGGGGGCTACGTTCTTTCCTCCGGAAGTGACGATGATATCTTTTTTGCGGTCCGTGATGACCAGGAACCCGTCCTCGTCAAAACGGCCGATGTCCCCCGTTTTGAACCAGCCGTCCTCAAAGACCTCCCGGGTCTCGGCCTCCATCTTGTAGTAGCCCTTCATGATGTTGGGCCCCCTGGCCAGGATCTCTCCGTCCGGAGCGATCTTGATCTCGACGTCCGGGGCGGCCTTCCCCACGCTCCCGAAACGCATGCCCTCGAAGGTGTTGGCCGACAGGACCGGTGCGGTCTCCGTGAGCCCATAGCCTTCCAGAATGATGAGTCCTATGGCGTAGAAGAACTCTGCGATGTCCTTGGAGAGGGGGGCCCCCCCGGAGACAAAGAATCGGACCCGGCCGCCGGTGCGGGCAATGATCTTGGAGAAGACAAGCTTGTGGGCGAGAGTCCTTTTAAAGCGGAGGGAGGCCGGAATGTCCTTCCCGGAAATTTTCAGGGCGCCCCAGGCCTTGCCGACGCGGAGAGCCCAGAAAAAGATCTTCCTTTTAAGGCCCGAGCTCGCGAGGACGTTGTCCATGATCTTGGCATAGATCTTCTCAAAGACCCGGGGAACGCTGACCATGATATGGGGCTTGATCTCGAGGAGGTTCTGAGCTACGGTCTCGACGCTCTCCGCGTAGCCGATCGAGCACCCCTTATATAAGTAGGTGAAGGTGACCATGCGTTCCAGGACATGGGAGAGAGGCAGGAAGGAAAGGACGGTGTCCTTGTGGGAGAACTGGATGATCGTCGAAACACCGACGATGTTGCTCACGAAATTGTGGTGGGTCAGGATGACGCCCTTCGGGACGCCCGTCGTCCCCGAAGTATAGATAATGGACGCTTCGTCATCGGGCTTTACGCTTAGGGCCTCCCGCTCGAAAAGGCCGGGATTGGCGGCATCCGCTCTCCTTCCCATATCGAGCAGCCGATCCAGGGTCAGGACGCCCTCCGGCGCCTCCGAAGCCAATGAGACGTAATGTTTGACCTTGTCGAGACGGCCCTTGACGGCCTCGATCTTGCATCCCAACTCAGGGCCGGAATAGACGACGATCTTGGCGTCGGAATCCTCGATGATATACCGGACCTGCTCCGGAACGAGGGTCGTGTAGATGGGGACCGTCAGAGCTCCCCGGCAGAGCGTCGCGAAATCAACCATCACCCACTCGGGCCTGTTCTCGGAAAGGATGATGAGTTTATCGCCGGGGAGAAGCCCCAGCTCCCTCAGGCCGACCGACAAAGCCCTCACCTTGTCGCCGAACTCCCGCGTCGAGAGCGGAACGTAGGCCCCTCCCTTCTTATAGAGCATGAGGTCGTCTTTCGGATACTCTTTGAGCGTGTTGAGGAGAAGCTCGGAGAGAGTCTGGATCATGATACCCTCCACCCGGAATG
>CAZJBD010000023.1:17348-20190 GCA_964544265.1 uncultured Eubacteriales bacterium | reverse complement strand
AGCAAGAATGAGGACCCGTGCCCGCTCCGACCGACAATTCCGGCGACACAGACCTATTTTCCCCCCTTGATTGGTCAAGGGGGGTCGGGGGGATTAATAGCTACGGACAGAGTCTTGGATGTGTCGCCGTGCCCCTGCGCCATTATCTATATCACACGAAAAGGAATACTTACGGCTTGCTGTTAGGAAGTTGAACGGCCGCTCCAAATCGATTACAATGTCCATCCTAAGGCCTATAAACGCCTGATAAAAAAGCTGTTCGAATCGAAGAGGCTCGCAGTCGAGGAGACAATGAGGGCCCCGGAGCATATCCGGTGAGACGATTTCGCGTCTGAGGTGATGGAATGAAAAAATTCCTGGAGATCGGATGTTTGACGCCTGAGGAGCAGGACGCGCTTATCCGGGCGATCGAGGAAACGATCGCCGCAAAGAAAAGGGACGGCCTTTTTAAGGACAAGGATGTCCGCGAGATCGAAGAGATGAGGCTCAAGCCCCTGTCTGACACCGAGGACGTCCATAGCGTTTATGAGGATATTTTGTTCCGTAAGAGGGGATGAAGGAGAAGGCCATGAACGAAAAAATGACGGGCATCCAGACGGACAATCAGGAATCCCCGATTCGGATCGATTATGACAACGTCGATGTGGCCGATATCATGGACCAGATCAAGCGGCGGATCGCCGAGAAACCGCAGGCTCCGGAGGAGGCTCTGGCCGCAGCGCCGGAGGTGCTTCCGGCGGTCGCTCCCCCTGCCCCCGTCGAAGTGAAACGGAGGCTGCCGGAGAGGGTCATTCGCCTGCTGGCCCGCCCTTTCCTGCCTTTCTACTGGCGTCTGCTCGACCGCTTCATCGTCCGGGCGAACGTGGGCGTAAACATTCGGATCGACGAATTGAACGACAAGCTCAGCTCTCGGGTCGACCAGGTCCACGGCAGGATCGATGAGGTCTACGGGAGGATGGACGATGTGGCCGGCGGGTTCACCGTAGCCCGGGAGAATACGAAGCTCCTCCACACCCTGGTGCACAATCTGGTTGTCGAGCTGACCAAGCTTCGGATTGAACACGAAACCCTTAAAAGCAAGATGCGGGTCATGGAGAAGGACTTCGAGGTGCTTGGGAAGAGGGAAAAGGCCCTGGAAAAAAAGGTGATTGAATGAAGCTGGCCTTTGTCGTCCAGCGCTACGGCCTGGAGATTAACGGCGGCGCCGAGCTTCACTGCCGCTGGATCGCCGAGCACATGAAGAAATATTCCGAGGTTGAGGTCTTGACGACTCGGGCCCTCGATTACATCACCTGGGAGAACCACTACCCGCTAGGGACAGAAGACGTCAACGGCGTGCCCGTGCGTCGTTTTTCGGTCACCAGGACGCGCAACCCGGCACGGTTCGGACGTCTCCAGCGGTTCATCCTGGAAAACGAACACTGGCTGGAGGATGAGCTCCGATGGATGGAGGAGGAGGGCCCTTGCGCCCCGTCGCTCATCCGGTACATCTCAAGCCACGTGGCCGAATACGACTATTTCATCTTTTTCAGCTACCGGTATTACCATTCCTTTTTTGGGATTTGTGCCGTCCCGGAGAAAAGCATCCTGGTCCCCACCGCCGAGCGCGACGCGATCATCCACCTCAGGATCTTCAAGGATCTGTTTAACGCGCCCCGAGCGTTCATTTACAACTCGGTCGAGGAGAGGAGGATGATCGAGGGCCTTTCCCGTAACCGCCAGATCCCCGGGGACATCGTCGGCGTCGGGATCGAGGTCCAGCCCTCTTCTTCCGGGGAGAGGTTCCGCGGCAGGCACGGAATCGAAGGGGATTTCATTCTCTATATCGGCAGGATCGACGAAAACAAGGGCTGCCACCGGCTTTTCGAATACTTCCTGAGGTTTAAAAAGGAAACGGGTTCGCTTGTAAAGCTCATCCTCATCGGAAACGCCGTCCTCAAGATCCCTTCCCATCCCGACTTGATTCCCCTCGGCTTTCTTTCCGAGGAGGACAAGTTCGACGCCTTGGAGGGGGCGCAGCTTCTCGTCATGCCGTCCTTTTATGAGAGCCTGTCCATGGTCACCTTGGAAGCCTGGGCGATGAGAAAGCCCGTCCTGGCCAACGCCCGCTGCGAGGTTCTCAAGGGCCAGTGCCTGCGGTCAAACGGCGGGCTGTTCTACGATGATTATGACGAATTCAGGGAAGGTTTGGAGCTCCTCCTGGGCTTCGAAGGGCTGCGCCGGGCCATGGGGGAGAACGGCCGGAAATATTATAACGCCCATTACACCTGGGATAACATTGAGAACAAGTACTTGACCCTCATCAAGGGATTGGAAGGGACCTGAATCCGTGGACGTCCATCAGTTTGCCACGGCGCTCACCTACGGGGACGCCATTTCCGATGAGATGCTCGAGATCCGGAAGGCCCTCCGGGCCAAAGGCTACGGATCGGAGATCTTCATCAGTCTCTTCGACCCCCGCCTCGCCGGCCTCATCCACGACTACCATGAATACAAGAGGTTCAGCTCCCCCGGGAACGTCGTCATCTTCCACTTTTCGATCGGATCGCCCGTCTCCAAGATGTTCCTGCGTATTCCTGACCGGAAGATCATGATCTATCATAACATCACGCCCCACGAGTTCTTCCTGGACAGCCACAAGATCCTGACCCGGGAATGTTACAAGGGCCGCTTGGAGATCCGCCTCTTCGCGGACAGGGTAGATTTAGCCCTCGGGGACTCCGAGTTTAACCGCCAAGAACTCGAGCGTTCGGGGTATTCCCCGACCGGAGAGCTGCCCATCCTCATGGACTTCGCCAAATTCGACATTCCCGGCGACCCCGTCTTTCGCGAAGTCTTTGCC
>CAZJBD010000023.1:0-17338 GCA_964544265.1 uncultured Eubacteriales bacterium | reverse complement strand
GGCGGGTGATCCCCAACAAGAAGTTCGAGGACGTCATCAAGACTTTTTATTTTTATAAAAAATATTTCAATCCGGACTCCCAGCTTATCCTGGCGGGGGATCACCGGGGCATGGAGCGCTATCATGGCGGCCTGCTGGAGCTCATCGACCGGCTGGCCCTCACCAACGTCCACTTCACCGGCCACGTGGATTTCCCGGAGCTCGTGTCCTGCTATCGCGCGGCAACCTGTTATTTGAGCATGAGCGAGCACGAGGGATTCGGCGTTCCCATCCTCGAAGCTTTCCATATGGGCGTTCCGGTCATCGGGTTTGCGGCCGGGGCGGTTGAGGAAACCATGAACGGGGGAGGCCTCCTTCTCAGGGAGAAAAACTACCTGGCGACGGCGGCCCTCATCGACCGCTTAGATAAGGACCTTTCGTTCCGGCGGCAAATCGTAGACGGCCAGCTCCGGGCTCTCGAAAAATATGCGCCGGGTAAAGTTTCCAGGATCCTCCTGGACCACGTGGAAAGGGTGTCAAAAAAATGAGGATCGACCAGCTCGTTCCGGCCTTTCATCGCGGAGATGCCATCGGAGATACGGCATCCCACATGAAGGCTTTCTTCCGGTCGCAGGGTTTCTCTTCCGGGATTTACTCCCTGGACCGCGATAAGGGGCTTGAGGCTGAGGCCCTGCCGTTCGCGGAATTCCCGGCGCCCGGACCGGAGGATGTGACGATCCTCCATTTTGCCCTGCCATCCTCCCTGACTCAAGGATTCGCCCGGCTCAAGAGCCGCAAGGTCCTTATCTATCACAACATTACGCCCGAGAGCTTCTTTGCTCCCTTCAGCTCGGAGATGGCCCGGATCTGCCGGTTGGGACGGGAGGAACTGGCCTTTCTATCTCCGATTGTCGACCTTGGCCTGGCCGATTCGGAGTACAACCGCCGGGAGCTGGAGGATTTGGGCTACCGAAAGACCGACGTCCTTCCCCTTTTCATCGATTTTGACAAATACGCCGGGCCCATGAGTTCCTTCGTTTATGACCTCTATCGCGACGACCGGACCAACATCCTTTTCGTCGGCCGGGTCGCCCCGAACAAGAAGATTGAGGACCTCATCCGGACGACCTTCTACTACAAAAAGTACATTTCGCCCCTCGTCCGGCTCATCGTCGTCGGAAAGACTTCAGCCCTTCCCAGGTATTATTGGGGCCTCGTCCGGATGGCGGATGAGTTCTTCCTCAGGCCCGAGGAGATCGTCTTTACCGGGCACGTCCCGGACGAAGAAATGTTCGCCCTGTACCGGGCGTCCGATGTCTTCCTGTCCTTGAGCGAACACGAGGGCTTCTGCCTGCCGCTCCTCGAGAGCATGGCCTTCGACCTTCCGGTTATCGCCTTCAACTGTACGGCCGTTCCCTTCACCATGGACGGGGCCGGCATCCTCGTCAACTCCAGAAACCTGGACAAGGTCGGAGAGCTCGTCGAGCGGGCGGCCCATGACGGGGAGCTCAGGCGGCGGATCATCGAAGGTCAGCGGCGAAGGCTCGAGAAGTTCCGGAAGACGGACCTCCGGGGTTTCCTCCTGGAGAAAATCAAGGAGTTTGGGCCATGATCCGGAAGATCGCGTTCGTCATCCAACGCTACGGCAAGGAGGTTCTGGGCGGCTCCGAGCTCCTCTGCCGCCTCATTTCGGAGCGTATGGCCGGCGCCGGCTATGCCGTCACGGTCTATACGACGACCGCCAAGGACTACGTAACCTGGAGGAACGAATACCCGGAAGGGACGACTGTCTTCAACGGGGTAGCCATCAAGCGCTTCCGGGTAAAAAAAGAAAGAGATATTGCCTCCTTCAACGAATTTTCGGACTGGATCTTTCATAATCCACACGGCTTGGACGACGAAAAAGCGTGGATGGAACGCCAAGGACCTTATTCACCCGGCCTCATCGAGGCCCTCTCCAGGGAGGAGAGCGATCAGGACCTGTTCATTTTCTTCACATATCTCTATTACAACACCTACTGGGGCCTGCGGGCGCTCAAGGGACAAAACATCGTGCTTGTCCCCACCGGCCATGACGAGCCCCCCCTGAAGCTCGAGCTCATGAAGGAGGTTTTCGCCCATCCCCGGGCCTTTGTCTTCAATACGGATGCCGAAAAGGATATGCTCGGCCGCTATTTTTCCTTCGAGGGCAAATACGGCGACGTGGTCGGCGTCGGCGTCGACCTTCCGTCGGGGCCAGAAGATCCAAGCTTCCGAAAAAAATACGGCCTTCGTTCTCCTTATATCCTCTATGCGGGGCGGATCGAGCCCGGAAAGGGCTGCGGGGAACTTATCGAAAACTATCTGAAATACAACAGCAAGGCTCCCGGCCTCGAGCTCGTCCTCATCGGAGACCTGCTCATGGAGCTTCCGGTCCATCCCTGTGTGCATTATTTGGGTTTCGTATCCGCCGCCGACAAAAACGATGCCATGGCTTCGGCGCTGGTGACGGTCCATCCTTCTCACTTGGAAAGCCTGTGCATGGCGGCCCTGGAATCCCTGGCCGTCCGGACCCCCATCCTAGTCCAGGAAGGGGCCGACCCGCTCAAACAGCACTGTCTCAAGGGGAAATGTGGCCTGTTCTATTCGAATTATCAGGAGTTCGAAGAAGCTTTGGGCCTTTTTTTAAAGGACGAACGGTTGCGTCAGGCGCTCGCGGGAAACGGTTTTGATTATGTCGCCCGCAATTATGCCTGGCCCTTGATTATCGAGAAATATGAAAAGGTCTTTGACTATATGGCGGGCCTCAAACGCCGCGAGCCCGCCGGAAAGGATTGACTTGTTTCAGGTTATGTGCTAAGGATGGACAAAGAAGGGCGGTTGCTTTATGGCTTTTGTCAATTATGCGACAAAGAACCTAGCCATTAAGATCGTCTACTACGGTCCCGGCCTGAGCGGCAAGACGACGAACCTCCGCTATATCTACTTCAAGCTGGATTCCTCTTTCCGGGGCGACTTCATCTGCCTGGAGACCGAGACCGAACGGACTTTCTTTTTCGACCTCCTTCCCATCAAGGCCGGCCTCATCGGTGAATTCAAGGTCCACTTTCAGCTGATGACCGTTCCCGGCCAGGCCTTCTATGAGGCCTCCCGGAAGAGCGTTCTGAAAGGGGCCGACGGCATCATCTTCGTCGGCGACTCCCAGATCCCGCTCCTCGACGCCAACCTGGAGAATTTTGACGGCTTGCGCCGCAATTGCCTGGAGCACAATATCGACCTCAATCAAATCCCTTTTGTTTTCCAGTACAACAAGCGGGACCTGAACTACCTCATTCCGGTTGAGACCTTTAACAACCTCCTGAATCCGCGGCGGCTGCCCTACATCGAAGCGGCTGCCATCAACGGCGTCGGCGTCTTTGAGTCCCTCCGGGAGATCGCCAAGCTGACCGTCCCCGTCGTCCGCGATAAGCTCTTCGGGGAAAAGAAGAAGGCGGGCGCCAAAGACGAGTTAAGGGAAGAGTACATCCAGGAAGCGGAGAGGATAGAAAGGCCGAGGGAGGACATCGAGTTCGTCCCGCCCAGCCAGGCTACGCCGTTCCAGCTGACCAAGATCAAGATGAAGTCGCAGAAGGACATCGAAGAGGAGCTGGATAAGCTCTCCAAGGAGTTCGGGACCAAGGAGAAGTAGCCTTAGATCTCCGGTAGGACGTGAGCCGCAGTTCCTTCGGCGATTCCGGGAGTGATACAGGAACATCCGCGTATCCGTCTTTCTAATGAAGACGGATGCTTTTTAAGATTTACAGCGCGTCACTCAGGGGAATCGAAGCCTATACCGTGGAGGTGGAGGTGGACATCCGCCTGGGTTTTCCCCAATTCATCACCGTCGGCCTGCCCGATCCGGCCGTCCGGGAGAGCAAGGAAAGAGTCAGGGCCGCCCTCAAAAACTGCGGCTACGATGTCATGTCACGGAAGATCACCATCAACCTGGCGCCCGCGGACCGGAGGAAAGAGGGCTCTGCTTTCGACCTGCCCATTTCGCTCGGCTTCCTGGCCGACCTCGGGATCATCCCTCCCGAGAGTCTGCGCGACTATCTGTTTGTCGGCGAATTGGCTCTGGACGGGAGGCTAAAGCCGGTCCCGGGCGTTCTGCCGATAGCCCTCCTTGTCAAGAAAAAGGGCTTCCGCGGCGTCGTCGTTCCCAATGCGAACGAGCAGGAAGCCGCGTTGGTTCCGGATGTGGAAGTTTTTGCCCTGGACAATCTTGTCCAGGTCATCGAATTCCTGAACGGATCGCCGGCCATTCGGCCGTCAGCGGTTCCACTTGAAGACCTCTTTGCGACTCCGGTCTACAATGTCGATTTTCAGGAGGTAAAAGGCCAGCAGCACGTCAAGCGGGCTCTTGAAGTGGCCGCGGCTGGAGGACATAACGTCCTCCTTATCGGCCCTCCGGGCGCCGGCAAGACCATGCTGGCCCGGAGACTCCCGACGATTCTCCCGGTCATGACCTTTGACGAGATGATAGACGTCACTCGTGTCTATAGCGCGGCCGGGCTTTTGCAGGGGAGCGGGGCCGTGAGCCAGCGTCCTTTCCGGTCGCCTCACCATACGATCACCGACGCAGGGCTTGCGGGTGGGGGACAGGTGCCCAGGCCGGGCGAAGTGAGCTTGGCCCATCATGGAGTCCTCTTCCTGGATGAGCTTCCGGAGTTCCGCCGCAAGGTGCTGGAGGACCTCCGTCAGCCCCTGGAGGACGGCCGCATCACGGTCTCCCGGTGTTTTTCAAGCGCCACCTTCCCGGCGTCCTTCATGCTCGTCGCAGCCATGAATCCCTGCGAGGACGTTTTCCGGGGCATAAGCTCTTCGAAGTTTGATTGCACCGAAACCCAGAAGAGCCGCTATTACTCCAAAATCTCCGGCCCTCTTCTCGACCGCATCGATATCCAAATCGAGGTGCCCGAGGTCAAGTTCCGGGACATCGTCTCCAAGTTCGAAGCCGAAAGCTCGCAAGAGATCCGGAAAAGGGTGAGCGCCGCCCGGGACATCCAGCTCCGGAGGTTCGAAGGCCGGAAGATCTATGCCAACGCCCAGATGAGTCCGAAAGACGTCAAGCGTCATTGCCCCATTGGCGCCGAAGGAGAAAAGCTCCTAGAGATGGCAGTGAACAAGTTGGGATTTAGCGCCCGGGCCTACGACCGCGTCCTCAAAGTCGCCCGGACAATTGCCGACCTGGCTGGGGAGACGGATATCCACCCTCCGCATATTAGCGAGGCGATCCAGTATCGGATGATGGATCGGGTGCGATAATTAAGCGTTTCCGGATCACGCAAGCGGTTCATTCGAGGAATATCTTTTATAACAAAACGTATGGATCTCATCTTTTTAGCTCTTATAAGTTCCGAATCGCGACCTTTCCTCCGAATCCCTGATTAATTCCCCGGTCAATCCTCTAGACAGGAGCGGATGAAGGCGGCCAAGTCCGCCTTGGCCTTGGCCAGGTCGGACTTGCGGATGTACATCATGTGCCCGCACTCGTAGTAGGCGAACTTCACACGGTCCTTGATCGAGCCAGCCGGGTCGAGGTGGGAGAACGCGTATTCGGCGCTGTAATAATCGCAGCCGCCGTCATAATAACCGGCCAGGACAAGGACCTTCTGGTAGGGGTTCCGGACCATGGCCGAGCGGAGCATCTCGCCGACGCCCTCCGTGCGGCGGAAGAAGCTGCCTGGAGCCGAATCCATCTCGCCGAACATGTTCATCCCGCGCCACGTGCCGACATCGCCGAAGATATTGTAGTTGAGGTCGGTCTCGAACTTGAGTTCATTCTTGAAATATTGGTTGACGGCGCCGGTGAAAGCGCCGCTCCAATTGGACATAGCCGGATCATCCTCAGGATATTCGCCGGCCGATCTCTTGTCGACGGCCGTGTAGCGACTGTCGAGCCGTCCGACCGTCAGGCCCTTGTCCCTGAGGAGCTCCTTCTGGAACTGCATGACGTCGACGCGGAGGTTGCTCCGCTTGACGTACTCGGCCGAGAGGCCCGAGAGGCGGGCGACCTTGGCGGCGATCGCATCCGTTTCCGCGGCCGTTAGGGTATTCCCTTTGGCCAGCGCAACCGTGTATTCGCCGACCGCGAACTTCTCGGACTCGTCGAGGACGTCCCGGAGAGGCTTGGCCTGGAGGTCGGCCGGGAGCCTCTTGTGATACCAGGCGGTCGCCGTGTAATGGGGGAAGATCATCGCCGTTTCCATGTCGGCGCCCAGCCGCACGCCCAAGGTCATCGACGACACGAGGATCGTCCCGTTGAGGTAGATGTTATAGTGGTTGAGGAGATAGCCGGTTAAGCCGGAGGCCCGGGTCGTGCCGTAGCTTTCGCCGATGATGAACTTGGGGGAATCCCAGCGGCCGTTCTTGGTGATCCAGAGGCGGATGAAGTCCCCGACGGAGGCCAGGTCTTCCATGACGCCGTGAAACTTGTGGAGGTCCTCGCCGGGGGCCATGCGGCTGTAGCCGGTCGCCACCGGGTCGATGAAGACAAGGTCGGCCTCGTCGAGGATGGACTGGGCGTTGTCTTCGAGCCGGTAGGGAGGCTTGAGGGCGAACCCCTCGTCGTCGTAGACGACGCGGCGGGGACCGAGGAAACCCATATGCATCCAGACGGAGGACGAGCCAGGGCCGCCGTTGAACGAGAAGAGGACCGGCCGCTTGGTCCTGTCGGTAACGCCATTAAGAGTGTAGGCGATATAGAAGATGTTGGCCAGGACTTTGCCGTTGTCGTCCTTCATGGGCATCATGGCTGCCGTCGCCGTGAAGTTGAGGACCTTACTGCCGACCTTGATCGTATGCTGGGTCGTCGACGGGGCCGGCGTCGCGAGCGGCGGGGCCGGAGCCTGGGCTGCCGCGGGGGCCGTAGGCTTATCCTGGGGCGGATGCTGGGCCGAGACCCCGGGCGCGGCCGATAGGAAAAGGACGCATATCAAGAGATAAGATGAAAGCTTTTTTGACATGAATGATACCTCCAAATGCGGAATTGCCCGCGCGCATTGTTTCGAGATATATCAGATCCCGGGGAACGTTTCAATCCCATTTTGGCGAGAGGCGAACTTAAATCAAGAAGATCCGAGCTTAGAACGGGAGACAGTAATCCGGTTCAGGCGTCATGAAACCATCATAGAGATTGATAGAAATCGCCCATCCTAGGGCCTCCTACACAGTTTCCCCGTGTATATCAGTAGGAGGAAGAGATCCGGAAAAGGGTGAGCGGCGCCCGCGACATCCAGCACCGGAGGTTCGAAGGCCGGAAGATCTATGCAAACGCCCAGATGAGTCCGAAAGACGTCAAGCGTCATTGCTCCATCGGCGCCGAAGGAGAAAAGCTTCTCGAGATGGCCGTTACCAAGCTGGGATTCAGCGCCCGGGCCTACGATCGCGTCCTCAAGGTCGCCCGGACAATTGCGGATCTGGCAGGAGAGGGAGATATCCGCACGGCTCACATTAGCGAGGCGATCCGGTATAGGATGATGGACAGGGTGCGGTGAAGTGAGCTCAGCTTGACGTCCTGAGGCGTCGCCTTATATGATCTTCCGTGCAGTGATTTTCTTTATAAAAAAAATTAGGAGAGGGGAAAAAATGACGAAGCAAAAGAATCGACTTGGCCTTTGGACGATTTTATGTGTGCTCCTAAGCATCGGCTTCTTGAGCGCGGCTGCCGTCTCGGAACGCGCCGGCGAAAATCCGCGCCTTTTAACTACCGTCGACTACGCCCGGGCCGAGAAGTTCATGTCCTATAACGTGAATCCTCTCGTCGTCCGCGCCGGAGTCCAACCGACGTGGCTTCAGGGCGACCGCTTCTGGTACAGGAACGCCCTCGAAAATGAAGGAAGCGAGTTTATCCTGGTTGATCCGAAGCGGGGAATCCGCGCGCCGGCGTTTGATCATGCCAAGATCGCTGCGGCCCTTTCCTTGGCCACTAAAAAAACTTTTGATGCCACGCACCTTCCCTTCAAGACGTTCGAATTCTTGACTGACGGGAAATCGATCACTTTTGTGGCTGAGGGGCGGACATGGTTTTGCGACCTGAAAGGCAATGTCTGCAAGCCCGTCGAGGGTGGTGAGGCCGCCCTTCCAGAAAAACGGGGAGGCGAAGGCCGCCGTTTCGGTCTGGACGAGCCCCCCGAGGTTTTGTCGCCGGATAGACGTTTCGCTGCGTTCATCCGAAACCACAACCTTTGGGTCCGAGAGGTCTCGACCAAAGAAGAAAAGCCGCTCACGACCGACGGCATCAAAGACTATGGCTATGCGACCGACAACGCCGGTTGGATTAAGAGCGACCGGCCCGTCGTCTCCTGGTCTCCGGACTCCAAGAAGATCGCGACATTCCAGCAGGATCAACGCGAGGTTGGCGAGATGTATCTCGTTGAAACCAAGGTAGGCCACCCCGTATTACAGGCCTGGAAATACCCGCTGCCCGGCGACAAGGTCGTTAGCATGATCAAGCACGTCGTCATCCATCTCGACGGTCCGCGCACGGTCCGGCTGAAGATGCCTCCCGACCAGCACCGCTCCACTTTCTCCGACGATATCAAGACGTGGGACGGCGGAATGGAGGACGTGCAGTGGAGTCCGGACGGGAAGCGGCTCGTCTTCGTTTCAACTTCCCGCGATCATAAACACGAGGTGCTCCGTCTGGCCGATCCGGAAACCGGCGAGGTCCGTGACGTCTTTGAGGAAAAAGTCGCGACTTATTTCGAGTCGGGGAGCGACCACGCCGGCTGGCGATTCCTGGCCTCATCGAACGAAATCATCTGGTTCTCCGAGCGTGACAACTGGGGGCATCTCTACCTTTATGACCTCGAAACCGGCCGGCTGAAAAGCCAGATCACGAAAGGCGAGTGGCTCGTGCTCCAGCTGTTGCGAGTCGATGAGAAAAATCGGAAGGTCGTCTTTCTGGCCGGCGGCCGCGAGAAGGGCCGCGACCCCTACTTCCGGCGTCTCTACAGCGTCAGGCTCGACGGACGTGACCTCCGTCTCCTGACTCCGGAGGATGCCGACCACGAGGTCATCCTGTCGCCCTCCGGTCTTTACTTTATTGACACCTACTCGAAGCCCGACGTACCTCAAGTGTCCGTATTGCAAAACGCAGAGGGCAAGCTCGTTCTTCAGCTCGAAAAGGCCGATATCTCCCGCCTCCTGGCCACGGGCTGGAAGCCTCCGCTGCCCATCACCGTTAAAGCCCGCGACGGCGTCACCGATCTTTACGGCCTGATGTTCCGGCCGACGGACTTCGACCCGGCCAAAAAATATCCGATCATCAACAACGTCTATCCCGGCCCGCAATCGGGAAGCGTCAGGAGCAGGAGCTTCTTGCCCGCCTCCGGCGACGCCCAGTCGCTGGCCGAGCTGGGATTTATCGTTGTGCAGATTGACGGGATGGGGACTCCCGGGCGCTCCAAGGCTTTTCACGATGCCTACTACGGGAACATGGGCGATAATACGCTTCCCGACCAAGTGGCCGGGATGAAGGAGCTGGCTCAGCGCTATCCGTGGATTGATTTAGAGCGGGCGGGGATCTACGGGCACTCCGGCGGAGGCTTTGCCGCCTGCGACGCGATGTTCCGTTACCCCGATTTTTTTAAAGTTGGTGTTTCCCAGGCCGGAAACCATGACAATCGGGGCTATGAGGACGACTGGGGCGAGAAGTGGCAAGGCTTGCTTGTCGCGAATCCCGACGGCAGTTCGAACTACGACAGCCAGGCAAATCAGAATTTCGCCAAAAACCTCAAGGGGAAGCTCCTGCTGGCGCATGGGACCACGGACAGCAACGTACCGCCGTACAATACGCTGCTCGTGGTGAACGAGCTGATCAAGGCGAATAAGGATTTCGACCTGATCATGTTCCCGAACCGCGGTCACGGCTTCGGGAACGAGCCTTATATGGTGCGGCGGCGATGGGATTATTTTGTCCGCAATTTGCTAGGGGCGGAGCCACCGAAGGATTATGAGCTGAAGCCTCCCGCCAAGCCCGGCAGTCCGATAGGTTAAAAAAAGATGTTGGCGCTGGGATCCTTGGGCTGCTTTCTGCCATGGACCGTCCCCAGGTAAAGCTGTTCGCCGTTACTCCGCAGGTGGACGATTCCTTTAAATAATTTTTATAAAATAAAAAAAATCCTTGACACCGCTCTTTATTAAATTTATATTATAAAAGAAATTATAAGAACTACCCGATGAAATACCCGACGAAGAAGGAAGAGCTTCTCCTCCTGGCCGTCTTAAGGCTAAGAAATCAGGCTTCGTTGGTGTCCATCCGCAAGCTCCTGAGCGAATCGACGGGTGAAAATTGGTCCGTGGGAAACGTCTATGTCGCTCTGGACAACTTGCTTAAAGCCGGCTACCTCGAAGCCTTCGTTGGCGAGCCCAGGGCCAAGCGGGGGGGCAAAGCAGTGAAATATTACCGGTTGACCGAGGAGGGCTTCAAAGCCCTGGCCGAGATCAAAAAAGTCCACGACATCATGTGGCAGGCTTTTTCGGTCCCGGTTTCCGAGGAGTCCTAATTCCGTGGCCTCGAATCCGAACGACCCGCCTAGGCTGACCCGCTGGCTTCTTTCCAGCTGTTCGCCTGCCGCGGACAGGCTTTTCCTTGACGGGGACTTTGAAGAGATCTACCACGCCCTGGTCGCGGAGAAGGGGAGGCAGGCGGCTCGGCGTTGGTTCCGCCTTCAATGCCTCCACTCTCTTCCTCAAATCGCCGGCCACGCCATCGCCTGGAGATTCGTCATGCTTAAAAACTTCTTGAAAATAGCCATTCGTAACCTGAAACGTCAATGGCTTACCTCGATCATCAATATCGTCGGACTGAGCGTCGGTTTCGCCGTTGTTCTTCTCATCGTCTTGTTCGTCCGGTCCGAGCTGGCTTACGATGCCTTTCACGCGGGCGCCTCGCGCATCTACCGTCTCAATACCCACCTCGGTTTTAGCGAAAGAAACGTCCGCCAGGCCGTCGTCGCCCCGGCCGTCGCCCCCGCCCTCCGGGCCGCCTGCCCCGAGATCGAGGCGGTAGCTCGCCTGTTTATCGAAATGAATCCCCTGACGGTCAGCGCCGCGGACAGGAAATTCACCGAAAAACGGTTCTTCTACACGGAGCCGGAATTCTTCGACGTCTTTTCCTTCCCCCTGATCGCGGGAGATCGACGAACGGCCCTTTCCGAGCCTTATTCGCTGGTTTTGACGCAGTCCACGGCCCGGAAATATTTTCCCCGCCAAGACCCAATCGGAAAAGTCCTGACTGTCTCCAGCGGACGAAGGACCGCGGATTACACGATCCGCGGTATCGCGGCCGACGTCCCGGTCGAATCCCATTTTCATTTTGACTTCTTGGCCCCGTTTTCCGACCACGAACTCAGCCGGGTCGATAATTGGTTCCTGCAGGCCGGCCGGGCTTATGTCCTCCTTCGCGAAGGCGCTTCTCCGGCCGCCCTGGAGGCGAAATTTCCTCCCCTCGTCGAGGCCGGCGCCCGGTCGAATTTCGGTTCGGTCGAAAACTTCCGGAACTGGAAGGCCGAAGGGAACGTCTTCGAGATCTTCCTGCAGCCTCTTATGGACATCCACCTGCGGTCCGAGGGACTCGGCGCGCAGATCGAGCCCAACGGAGACATCGCCGAGGTCTGGATCTTCAGCGCGATCGCCTTGGTCGTCCTTCTTGCCGCCGTCTTCAACTTCATCAACCTGACCACCTCCAGGTCTCTCCTGCGGGCCCATGAGGTCGGCGTCCGGAAAACCGTGGGCTCGACGCGGTCGCTGCTTGTCCGCCAGTTCCTGACGGAGTCTCTCCTCGTGAGTTTCGCTGCCTTGGGCTTGTCGTTCCTTCCCGTCCTGATTTTTATCCCCGGCTTGAATGCCATGATCGGTCGATCTCTCTCGATCGCGGGACTTCTCTCCTGGCCGATCCTGCCGTCCATCGTTTGCGGCGTCGGGCTGGTCGGCTTAGCGGCGGGCGCCTACCCCGCCCTCTGCCTGGCCTCCTTCCGGCCGTCGCAGGTCCTTCGAGGCCGAATCGATCCGTCCCGCCGCTCCCGGCTCCGCAACGGCCTGGTCGTTTTCCAGTTCGCCCTTTCCATCCTGTTATTTGTCGTGACCTTTATCGTCGCCCGCCAGCTCCGCTATGTCCGGGCCAAGGACCTCGGTTTCGACAAGGACCGGCTTTTAGCCGTTGCGGCTTCGCCCGCCCTATCCGGACGTTTCGAGGCCTTCAAGGCCGAGCTTCTGAAAAGACCGGGGATTCTTGCCGTTGCCCGCTCGGCATATCTTCCCGGTCGATTCTTGCCGGCAGAAGACTATGCAGATGCTCAAGGCGGCAAGGATACGCGGATCAATCTCTCCCTCATGGCCGGAGACGAGGAATTCATGAATGCCCTCGGCCTCAGGCTGGCAACGGGGCGCTTTTTCGCGCCCGGGGGGACGGCCGACAATGATGCTTTCGTCCTGAATGAGGAAGCGGCAAGGCGGCTCACCTCCGCCTTCGGCTGGACCGATCCCATCGGCAAATCGATCACCAACGGGAGGGAGACCCAGACGATTATTGGGGTCCTCAAGGATTTTCATTATCAATCCCTTCATCGGACGATCCATCCGTTGGCCATTAGCCTGCTTCCTCCGAAGGAGGGGCCATTCGTCGTGGTCAGGACCGACCCGGGTAACCGTGAGGAAACGGTCCTGGGCCTGAAGCAGGCTTGGGAGGCGTTCGTCCCCAACCAGCCTTTCGAGCCTTTCTTTTTCGGCGAGGAGATTGAAAAACTCTATCAATCCGAGAGGCGGACGGCTTCGCTCCTGGCCGCATTCTCCGCCTTTGCCGTCTTCCTGGGCTGCCTCGGGCTCTTCGGGCTGGCTTCGTTCACCGCTGAACGGAGAACCAAGGAGATCGGCGTCCGGAAGGTCTTCGGCGCCTCCGAGCGGGAGCTTGTCGTAATGCTTCTCCGGCAATCCGGACAATGGGTCCTGGCCGCGAATCTCATCGCCTGGCCGGTCGGCTTTTTTGTCATGAAGCGGTGGCTTCAGAATTTCGCCTACCGGGCCGGCTTGAGCCCCTGGCCGTTTCTCGCGGCGGGGGTCCTCGTCTTCGTCCTGGCTTGTCTGGCGGCTGGCGGCAAAGCCATCCAGGCGGCCTCGGCCAATCCCGTGAACTCCCTGAGATACGAATAGAGCGGAGAATGAACAAGGCAGCGAACGCAAAAATCATTCAGGTTACGGCCGGAAATATCGAGGAAACCGGCTTTTTCTGCTACATGAGCAAGCGGAAATCGGAAGGCTTTCAACGCAAGCTGGTCTGGCTTAAGGCCCGTTTGGCCGAGGGGCTGCGGATCAAGATGTTCGAGCTGCCGGAGCGGGGCTTCATCGAGTACATCCCCGGGGAATACGCCTGGCGGTCTGTGAACGCGAAAGGCTACATGGTCATCCACTGTCTCTGGGTGGTCGGAAAGAGCAAGGGGAGAGGTCTGGGTGGGATTTTGGTCCAGGAGTGCCTGCGCGACGCCCGGGAATCCGGCCTAAAGGGTGTGGCGATGGTGACCAGTCGACGGAATTGGCTGTCCGGAAAGGGACTCCTGCTCAAGCACGGCTTCGAGACCGTTGCCGAAGCACCCCCCTTCGAGCTCCTGGTCAAGAGGTTCGGCCGGGTTCCGGCGCCGACCTTTTCGGACGACTGGGAGCGGAAGACGGCCCGGTTCGGCCGGGGCCTGACCGTGATCCGCTCGGACCAGTGCCCGTACCTCCCCGATGCGACGGATCTGGTTCTGGAATTCGCCAAGAAACGCGGCCTGCCGAGTCGGATCGTCGAACTCAAAAGCAGCCGGGACGTCCGAAAATTATCCCCGTCCCCTTATGGAACTTTCAGCATCGTATATGACGGCCGACTGCTGGCTTATCATTACCTGCTTCCGAAAGATCTGGAACGGCTGCTCCCGGAAACCGGCTGAGGAAACCGCTTCCCGCATATTTCGGAGGCAATCCAATATAAGAAATAATGGAATGGGCGATTTTTTGAAAACGAGAAGCGGACGGGATTCCGGCGTTACTTGAATGTGTATCCTTTTTCGTAAAAAACCTTCAAGCAGGCATCGACCACGTCCGCATCGTACAGGATTCCCTTGTTTTTAGATACTTCATCCAAGGCGCGTTCCAGTCCCAGACTTGGCCGATAAGGCCGATGAGAAGACATGGCCTCGACGACATCGGCCACGGCCAGGATTCTAGCTTCCAGGAGAATATCGTCATCTGAAAGGCCCTGAGGATAGCCGGTGCCGTTCATCCTTTCGTGATGTTGATAGACGATTTTTGCCACGGGGGACGGGAATTCGATGTCCTTCAGGATATCGTAGCCGACCTGCGGATGAATCTTGATCAGATTGAATTCCGATTCGCTGAGTTTGCACGGCTTGCTCAGAATGTCGGCCGGAACACTAATCTTGCCCAAATCGTGGAGGACCCCGGCTGAACGAAGACCATCGATCCGATCCTTCGCAACTCCCATTTCCGTGGCCATTGTTCGGGCCAGGTCGGCTACTCGCCGCTGATGGCCGGATGTCGAGGGGTCTCGGGCTTCGACCGTTAAGGCGATGGCATTGATCGTGCCGTCCAGGACCTTCCGGAGTTTTGACATGGTGTCTTTGGCTTCGTTTTCAGCTTTTTTGCGATCCGTGATATCCCATAGATAAGAACGAGTGCCGGTGGAATCCCCTCCATCTTTTAGGGCAACGGTATCGACTTCAAGATAGATGGGGGAGCCGTCTTTTTTGATTCCTTTGAACTCATAGCGGGAGGGCGCGCTTTTTCCCTCCATCCGGTCTTTATGGTATTTCATGACTCGTTCAACGTCATCGGGATGGACGACGGACGGAATGGACTGGTTCCTCATTTCTTCGGGTTTATATCCGAATATCTTGGCATACCGCTCATTGGCATACTTGAAATTCCCTTCCCGGTCGTCGATTAAGATCGCTATTCCGGCTTTTTCGACCAAATCCCGGTAGCGTTCTTCCGATTCCCAGCGGACTTTTTCGGCCGTCCTCTGCTCGGTGATATCAACGGCCACCTGGCAGCGAACCATCTTCCCCGAGGGCCAGCGGATGGCCCTGTCTATGCACTTGTAGTAACGATGATTGATCTCGTTCTGGAATTCCCAGATGTAGTGCTTTCCCAAATTCTCGCCGAAGATGTGTTTATTTGTGCAGAAGGGGCAAGGGGAGCTCCTTCTTTGCAGAGCCCTAAAACAGATCCTTCGTTTAACGCTGCCGGAGATTTTTCTCATCGCCTGATTGGCAAATAAGACCTCATAGGTATCGGGGTCGCTCACATAGATAGGTTCGTCGATGCTCTCGAAGATTGAGAAGAGCTGTCGGCGTTCGAATTCCAACGTTTCCTCGGACCGGACGTGATCAGAGACATCTCTCGCCGTGCCCAGCATCCTTGTTTTATCCCCGAAAAGAACGGCCGCATTGACTTCAAGATGCTTAATCTGACCCTCTTTGGTTATCAGCCTGACCGTAAATCGGCGGGGGAGGGGCTTTCCCGCTTGTCCCGCGACGATTATTCGTAGGGCCAGGTTTCTATCCTCCGGATGAATCAAATTATAAAACCTGAAATTCTCATCGTAGATCTCTTTCGCTTTATATCCGGTCATCCGCTCGAAAGCCGGATTCACGTATTCAAACCGCTCTTGGGGACCGATAATATAGACGCCGTCAAGACTCTTCTCAACGAGTGTCCGATAGATCTTTTCCGGCATCGGGAGAACGCTTTTCGTTTGTCTGGTCAGGGAAGGGTTGGTTTTTTTGGGGGCCATTTCACTTCCTTTGCCTAGAACTCTACTTTTCTAAAGATTTAGTCGGCGAACCAGATGAAAAATTGAAGATTGGAGCGATTATTTCAAACGGAGGAATTTCTCTTTTTCTCTGATTTTGATTTTCTGGATCGTGCAAACGTAATCGGGGATTGCGTTCCAAGAGTGTCCGGCGAAAGATACGTCCATCGGGCATACGGCGCAGTTTTGAAGGTCAGGGCAAAGAAAACAATCCATGGCTTTGGTCGAGAACTGGTCCATGGACAGTCGAGAGTAATTCAAACGTATTTTCTTAAAGACATTTTCGGGCTTTTCTCCTAAATGGCCGATATCTCCAAAACAATATTTTTCATAGAGAGAAGAATTTTCTCTATCTTTAAAATAATCAGCGAAGAGGGCACACCCCCAGAGCTTTCCGTCCGGGCTTACGGCGAATCGATCTTGGCCTGCCGAGCAATAAAAAATTCCCTTTTGGTCGTCGTCTCTAAAATTGAGGAGGGAAATCTCTCCTGTCGTTTCATAATGATCCCATTGAAGGCGACTTAATTTCGCGATTTCTTGCTCGAGTTTATTTAGAGACCGCTCGTCCCAGGGCTTGAGAATCGAAAGAGAGAGGTTAACGTTCCGGACGCCGAGCCCCATGATGAACGCTATGGATTCCGAAATTTCCTCAACGCTTTTGGCGTCGAATACGCTGTTTATTTCCAGGCGGATATTTTGACTTTCCAATAATCTTGTTATCGTCCGGATGACCTTGTTAGTACTCGCTCGGTCCCTGCTCATCCCCTGAGCGAGCCCGTCAAAACTCAGTTCGACCGAAAATACATGTTTGTCAAGAAACCGTATCTTCTCTTCGGATAATAAGGATCCATTTGTCGTTATGGAGAAATGAGGCCTTTTTTTAAACTCGGCCGTTTCGGAGATGAGAAAATGGACGGTTCTTTCTATGACCTCAAGATTCAGAACCGGCTCGCCGCCATAGAAAATGACATGATAATCTTCCGTCAGTCGGGGCAAAAAAAAACGAGCGCCCTCCGGGCGGCTGCCAAGGTCATGGAGTCCTTACTTGGCTTCTTGTAACAATAAGCGCACCGAAAATTACAGTCATCGGTGATGATTAGAGAAAGACTCCGTATTCTCATTCCCGAATTGTCCTGAGAGGTCAGGTTTAGGATTTTTCTCTAAGGACTTACTTTATGATCAATTTATTGACGGGGCACATCGCTCCCCTAAAGGGCTGTTTTTCTCCTTTAAACGTCCTTTCCAGGTAGCCCAGCGCCCTTTGGGCCCTTTTTTTTAAGTCGCCAGCAGGCAGAGCTTGGACGGCCTCTTTAAGCGCTTTGAGGCACTTCTGAACATTCGCCGTGACCGCTATGGTTTTGCTCCTTGCCACGAAAGTCCCCCTTTAAGATATCAATTCGCGGACATTGAGATTGCGAAAATTGTTATCTATCTCCAGATATCTGTAGAACACATGGCGCATTTTGCGCATTTTCGAGGTTTCAAAAAAGGTTTTTATGTCTATGTGGGTTCTGCTTTGAATAATTTAGAGAA
>CAZJBD010000022.1:0-21862 GCA_964544265.1 uncultured Eubacteriales bacterium | reverse complement strand
TGTACCGCATGGCGGCCGGCGGGTCGCCGTCGATCGAGCCGAAGTTGCCCTGGCCGTCGACAAGGAGGTAGCGGAGGCTGAAGTCCTGGGCCATGCGGACCAAAGTGTCGTAAACGGCCTGGTCGCCGTGGGGATGGTATTTTCCGATGACGTCGCCGACGATGCGGGCCGATTTCTTGTAGGGCTTGTTCCATTGCGTCCCCGACTCATACATCGCATAGAGGACGCGCCGATGGACCGGCTTCAGGCCGTCCTTGATGTCGGGGATGGCCCGGCCGATGATGACGCTCATGGCGTAGTCCAGATAGGACCGCTTCATCTCGTCCTCGAGGCCGACGACGGAGACTTCGGCGGCGATCGGGGCGGGCGCCTTTTCTTCCCGCGCGGCCTTTCCCGCGTCTTTGCGCTTTTCTTTCTCTTTGTCGGTGTCTTTTTCTTTGGGCATGATCCTGTCCGTTTGCCCGCCCGCGGCCGCGGCGTTAGATGTCCAGGTTCTGGGCCATCAGGGCGTTGTCCTCGATAAATTTCTTGCGCTGGTCCACCTCATCGCCCATGAGGGTGGAAAAGACCTCGTCCGCCGTGACGGCGTCCTGGATCGAGATCTTGAGGAGCGACCGGAACTCGGGGTTCATCGTCGTTTCCCAGAGCTGCTCGGGGGTCATCTCGCCGAGGCCCTTGTACCGCTGGATGGAAACACCCTTCTTGCCCTTCTCGTAGAGATAGTCGTGGAGCTTGACCTCGTTCTCGAGAACCACGGTTCCGGTGCCGTCGACGAGTTCGTAAGGAGGCCGGAAATCGGCCAGTTCCTTGATGATCTTATAGAGATTCCGGTATTCGGTTGAATCGACCAAACCCAGATTGATCCGCGACGTCGACGACATCCCGTTGAGCTGGAACTTGACGGCGATGTCGTAGGTGTCATATTCCTCGTCCTGGCTGAGCTGGGTGGCTAACCCCTTTTCTTCGATGCGGGCCTGGACCTTTTTCATCCTCTTTTTATCCTTGAGGGCCTCCAGACCGTCGATCCCCTCCTGGATCAGAAGATCGATGAGGAGCCAGGGATAGCCCTTCCGCTCCAGGATCTGGATGAAATTCTTCTTCTGAATGATCCGGAGGAAGAACTTCCGGAACTTCTCGCCCTCGAAGACCTCCTTGTGGCCCTTGACCCGGACCTTGAACTCCTCGGAGATCTTCTTGATTAGCCATTTCTCATAGGCCCTCTCGTCCTTGAGATAAAGGACCTCCCGGCCACGGGTGATCTTGTAGAGCGGCGGCTGGGCGATATAGAGATGCCCCTGCTCGATCAGGGGCTTCATCTGGCGGTAGAAAAAGGTCATGAGGAGCGTCCGGATGTGGGAGCCGTCGAAGTCGGCATCGGCCATCAGGATGACCTTGTGATACCTAAGCTTCTCCAGGCTGAAATCGACCTCCCCGACGTTCGTCCCTAGGGCGGCCACCAGCATGCCGATGGCCTCGCTCTTGAAGATCTTGTCCGCCCGGGCCTTCTCGACGTTGAGGATCTTGCCCCGGAGGGGAAGGATGGCCTGGAATCTCCGGTCGCGACCCTGCTTGGCCGAGCCGCCGGCGGAATCGCCCTCGACGATGTAGATTTCGGATTCGGCGGGATCCCGCTCCTGGCAATCGGCCAGCTTCCCGGGGAGCGCGCTCGACTCGAGGACACTCTTTCTTCGGGCGAGCTCGCGGGCCTTGCGGGCGGCGTCCCGGGCCCGGGCCGCGTCCACGGCCTTCTGGATGATCCGCTTGGCGTTGGTCGGGTTCTCCTCGAGATAGGCCGCGAGCTGCTCGTTGACGAGCGATTCGACGATACCCTTGACCTCGGAGTTTCCGAGCTTGGTCTTGGTCTGGCCCTCGAACTGGGGGTCGCGCATCTTGATGCTGAGGACGGCGCACAATCCCTCGCGCGTGTCGTCGCCGGAGATGTTCGCGGCGCTCAAGTCCTTGAACAGGTTGTGGGCGACGGCGTAGGTGTTAATGCAGCGGGTCAGGGCCGCCTTAAAGCCGATAAGGTGGGTCCCGCCCTCGGTCGTGTTGATGTTATTGACGAAGGTGAAGATCGTCTCGGCGTAGCCCGCATTGTACTGAAAGGCAACCTCGACCACGATATCGTCCTTCCGGCTCTCGAAGCAGATAGGGCGGGGATTGAGGACGGTCTTGTTCTGGTTGAGGTAGGTGACGAACTCCAGGATTCCGCCCCTATACTGGAACTCATTCGACTTATTCGTCCGCTCATCGAGGATCGTGATCCTGAGGCCTTTGTTAAGAAACGACAGCTCCCGCATCCTCTGAGTCAGGACGTCAAAGCTGTATTCGGTCGTCTCAAAGATCTCCTCGTCCGGCCAGAACGTGACCCTGGTCCCCGTTTTCTTCGTCTTCCCGATAAGCTTGAGCCTCGTGACGGCCACGCCCCTCTCGTAGCTCTGGGTATAGATTCCGCCGTCACGCTTGATCTCAAGGTCCAGCCGCTTGGCCAGGGCATTGACGACGGATACACCGACGCCGTGGAGGCCCCCCGAGACCTTATAGCTTTTGTCATCGAACTTTCCGCCGGCGTGGAGCATGGTCATGACGACCTCGGCGGCGGACTTCTTCTCTTTTTTATGCAGCCCCACCGGGATGCCGCGGCCGTTGTCGATGACGGTCACGGAATTATCGACATGGATGATGACGTCGACTTGGGTACAGAATCCGGCCAGGGCCTCATCGATGCTGTTATCGACGACTTCATAGACGAGGTGATGAAGTCCTTCGGTCCCGGTGCTCCCAACATACATGGCCGGGCGCTTGCGCACGGCCTCGAGTCCCTTGAGGACCTTGATGCTGTCCGCAGTGTATTTTTGTTCTTTCATGCTTGCTATCTCTGAGATAAAAAAGAGGTTGTTCGGGAAGGTTTTCCGAATATTTCGAACAGCATTTTTCTAAGAGAATATTATATCGAAAAATGAGCCCGAAGTAAAGGATTTTTTCCAATATTTTTCATGGTTCGGAAACTTGTTATTTCATTTATTTTCATTAAGTTATTAAACAGATGAGAGCCAGCACAAAGAATTTCGAAGGCTGGCCCTTTCCAGGGCCTCTTTTCCCCCGCTTTGAAGGCCTAACTGAGAGTCAAAAAAAGTTGCCCCTTACTCTGCCGAACCACGCGCCTGAGGACAAGCTTCCAGTATGATTTCTACTTCCACTTCTCCATCATTTCCCATCTCTGGACCGCCTCAAGGAAGACATCGGCAATATAGTCCGCCTTTTTCTTTGTGTACTCGCTGGCTTTCTGGACGTCGAAGTCGAGGTAGCCCGCTCCTTTTTCTGGATACCGGGAGGTCGCCCAGGCGGGAAGCAGGGCAATCCCGGCCTCAATGCCGGCCCGGCCGACATTGTCCTTGCCCAACTTCTCGTACATGTCATGATCGACGAGTTCGGGGTTGTAAGCCATGACCAGCGCCGCTTCCTCCATATCGCCGTGGCCGGGTTGCTGGGCCTTCGCGCCATAGACCTGGCTGACGATATCAAAGGCCATGACCCACCAATCCACGACCATGAAATGAGCGCCCGTTTCGGTATGAAGCCGGGTCGCCGCTCTCTTAACGAGATCGGTGTTGCCGCCATGGCCGTTGAGGACCAGGACATTCCGGAAACGCGTCCGGACGAGGTCCTTAAGGACGTCGTAAATGTATTCCTCATAGATATCCGGCCGGATGGTGATGGATCCCGGAAATCGGGAAACGCTCGCCCCCGTTACCCCGTGGTTGACGGCCGGAGCGACCAGGGCATTGCATTTGGACCAGATGAGTCCGGCGATGTTCAAGGGGATAACGTTATCCGCTCCAATGGCGCAGGCGCCGTGGGACTCGACCGTTCCGATGGGCAGGATGATCCTGTCCGTAACTTCAGGCACGATCTCGGCCAGCCTCATCCAGCAGTAATTTTGCATATCATGGAATTTCAAGTCCGCCACCTTCTTCTGAGCCGGCGACGGAAGGGCGAAAACAGGGATGAGAATAAAAATAGAAATCGCTTTTTTGATGTTCATGACGGAGTACCCTCCTTAAATCCTAATTTTTTTACGGCAAACATCCCAACCGAAGAAGAGTTTATCATAAAAGGGAATATTACTCTTAACCGGGCCGGGGCTCAAAGCTCCGAACGAACATTTGCTTTTTTTACGCCCCTTTACCGCTGGCCGCCGCTCCGGTTTTCCGATATAATTTCTAATAAGTGAGTCGAAGATGCCGGCCAACCTGCCGCCCGAATACCATAAAATCGAGGCGACCCTTCGCGAAGCAAAAACTGCGGCGGAGAAGATCGAAATCTGCGAGAAGCTCATCTCCGTTATCCCTAAGCACAAGGGAACGGAAAAGCTCATCGCCCTCTACAAGTCGAAGATCGCCAAGCTCCGCGACGAGATGCAGAGGCGTCCTTCGACGGCCAGGCGCGGCTCTTTCGTTCGCATCGAACGATCGGGGGCGGGGCAGGTCGTTTTTGTCGGCCCCCCGAACGTCGGAAAATCGATGCTCATCAAGGTCCTGACGGGGGCCGTGGTTGAGGTCGCGGATTATCCCTTCACGACCCGCGCCCCCTCCCCCTTCATGATGCCATTTGAGAACATCAAGATCCAGCTCATCGACACGCCCCCCGTGACGTCCGAGTCCATGGAGTCGTGGTTCCCCGAGATGATCAAGACATCCGATGCCGTCGTCTTGGTCGCCGATCTCAGCGACCCCGACGCGGCCGGACTCCTCGAGGGAATCATCTCGGAGTTAAAGGGAAGAAAGGTCGAGTTTGTGGCCTCGGGGACGGAGATTCCTCCCGAGAAAGGCCCTTTCCTCAAAAGGACCCTCCTCGTGGCCGCCAAAAGCGACCTCGATTCGATGGGGAAGGCCTTTGAGGACCTCAATATCCTTCTGGAAGGACCTTTCGAAAGAATCGCCGTATCGGCGGAGACGGGCTTCCACATCCAAGAACTGAAGCGCCGGCTCTTTTCGCTCCTCCGGATTGTCCGCGTCCACAGCAAGGTCCCCGGAAGGAAGGCGGAAACGGATTCCCCGTTCATCCTGAGACAAGGCAGCACCGTCATGGACATGGCCCGGTCGGTTCATAAGGATTTCGCCGACAAACTCGGCTTTGCCCGGGTTTGGGGCAAGGACGGCGTTCTGGAAGGCCTCCGGGTCAACCGCGATTACGTCCTCCAAGACGAGGACGTCGTCGAACTCCACATTTAATTTCTAAACCGAAGCTTCGCCTCATCGCTCATGTCGACGATCGCCACAAACAGCAGCCGGGCGATGTCCTCCATGATCTCGGGAGTGATGAGGGACGCTACGTCCTTGGTGTTGTGATAAGTTTCATAAGGGGTCGGGATCCCGTAAGCCCCCACGGTGACGCCGGGGACGCCCTTCCATAGAAAATGAGCCGTGTCCTGCCGGGGCCTGGCGATGTTGGGGAAAGAGCGGGCGGAAATCTCCCTGTGGAGATATGTCCCGTTGGTCCTCTCTAGGAAAGCATAAAAGCCGGGGAAATCTTTTCCGGCCAGGACGCTGATCTTATCGCCCCGTCCGGGGCCTTCCATGTTGATGAGAATGGCGGTCTTTTCCAGCGGCCGAACAGGATGTTCCACATAGTACCCGGACCCCGCGACTCCTTGTTCCTCGGCGCCGAAAGCGATGAACATCACAGAACGCTTGGGCTTGACTTCAGACTTCGACAGGGCCTCGGCCACTCCCATCATGACCGCCACGGCCGAACAATTATCGTTAGCTCCGGGCATGATCTCCGGGCAGCTGCCGACGCCGTCAAGGTGGGCTCCGACCATGATGACCTCGTCCTTAAGCCCGGGATCAGAGCCCTCAATGAGTCCGATGACATTGTATCCGGTCCCCTCAGGGTGGTGTTCGGTGACGTTTTTAAGGGTCAGAACCTTGCCCGTGGCAAAGGACTGGGGCTTCAATGTCTTCTGGATCCTATCCTTGGTATCCTTATAGACCCTGCCCGTTCCGGCAAAGAGGTCATCAACCACCGCGCTCCCCACGTGGGTATAGATAAATCCTTCCCGGTAAGAATTATTGGGGTTCGTAATCGGGCCGTAATTATAGACCATCCCCTTGGCCCCGTGGGCGACGGCGTTCTCGAGCTTATATTGATGGAAGGAATAGGGACGCCATTGCTTGAAGAGGTCCGGCTTCTCCTCCGGCGAGACGGGAACCTCCCTCTCCATGAGGACAATTTTCCCCTTGACGTCCACCCCGCGGTATTCATCGTACCCCAACTCGGGCGCCGTGATCCCGTACCCCACATAGATGACTTCGGCCGTCACTTCGCCCGAGCCCGACGTGCCCCCGGGAATATATTCGTCTTCGTACTTATAGGACTTCTTGATCTCCTCGGCTTTCTTTGACCCTGGGCCCTTTACGGGGATATGCAGGGTGAGGTCATTTCCCTTAAAGATGAGTGTATATGGGTTGGGGAAGGCCTGGAGATAGGTCCCGTTATCCCCGGCGGGCTTGATCCCCCATGACTTGAAGAACGAGACCAGCCATTCCGCGGCGGCGTTGAATCCGGGGGTTCCGGTCAAGCGGCCGGCGTATTTGTCCGAAGCCAGTTCCTCGACGTAACCGAGGAGAGCATGACTGGAAATAGCATGGTATGCCTCGAGGAGCTTTTGTTCATCCGTCCTCGTATCCGGACCGTTCTGGCCGGCGGGCAGGAAGGACCGGACGATGAGGACGACCGCGAACGCCAAGGCAGCGGGCTTGAGTTTTAGCATGTTATCTCCTTAAAAATCATTCGGGTTTCTATATAAGGAATCCCACCCCTGGCCGGGAAAAGGCATTAAAAACGGAAGGCGATTCCGGCCCGGAGGAGGAATCCGTCCCAAACCCCGGCATCTACAAGAAGATGGACATAATCGGTAAGCCGCCCCTTCAAACCGAGATTGAGCTGGAAAAAAGGAACGAAGTGGATGGGAATCGAAAAATCCTCGCCTTTGGCTTCCTGTTCGTCCCTGAGCTCCTTCAGCGTTTTGGATTCCGAGCCCGAATAATCCTTGGGAGGGTCGCCGGGAACGTTCAGCGTTCCGGTGTAAGAGTATTTGTAAGTGGCCTTATTGATGGCCCTGGCCGTGGCTGCCCCGATACCCACGGTCACGTAGGGATGGAATCTCGCGCTGGGAAGGATATCCCACCGAAGGCTCAGGTGGAAGGAGAGGGGCTGGAGAACGAATTCGCCCGTGGCGTCGGCATCGAAGGTCCCCGTCTCGTGGGTGATCTCATCCTCCCATTCAAGCGAAGCCTCCACTTCTGGAAGGCTGATTTTCATCGTCGATTTTTCGATAGAAAAACCCAGACTGAAAGAGCCGTGCGTTCCGCCCGGATAGAAGCGGACCTCGGCCCCGTAGTTCTCTCCGCTCGAATCGAACGCAACCTTCTGGCTGTAACCCGTTTCGTTTTTCGACGGATAATCCGTTTGGATATCTTCCAAGATCCTATTTTTAAGGTCGGAAGCCACCGTATCGTTGAGGGAATCCTCGATCCAGGACTTGGCCAGGTTAAGGCTCCAGCGGGAGTAATGGACCCCAAACTCCCAGCGTCCCTGGGCCGGGAGAGAGGACGCGCCGGAAGCGAGTAACAAAGCGACCAGCATGACCAGGGAAAGGCGCGTTCTAAACATGGTGACCTTCTCTTTCTTTCATTTTCCGATGAGCGCGCGGATAATGCAAGAGCTTCCTCAAAGCCGCGGGAGAACTTTCGCTGTCGGATTTTCGTAAATTAAAGTGAATGCGTTCAAATCTTGTCTTCCCTTTCCTTTTTATATATAGTCGTCCATTATTTTGCCTGATTGAGAAGGAGGTCTGATGAGGAAGGTATGTCTTCTTATCCTAGGTGTTGCGCTCACAACCGGCCTCTGGGCCGATGATGGGCTCCACAGGGTTTGGGCCGTCAAGGATTGCCGGATCGTCACCCCTGGAAGACCGGTTATGGAGAAAGCCGTAATCATCATCCGCGACGGCCTGATTGAGGCCGTGGGAGTCGGCGTCGTCGTTCCTCCGGACGCCGAAGTCATAGACGCGGCCAAGCTCACGGCCTATCCTGGCCTGATCGACGGCCTTGGGAAGTCGCTCCTCAAGCTGCCCGAGGAGAAATTCGACCTGACCAAGGCTTATACGGGCGATTATAACGACAAGGACCGGGGCATAACGCCGGAGCTGCGCGCTTTCGACTACGTGAGCCTGGGCAAGTCCGTCCTCGAAAAATACTACAAATACGGCTTCGCGGCGGCTCAGGTCATCCCCGACCGGGGCATCCTGACGGGCCGGTCATCGTTATTCTGCCTGAGCGACCCCGACAAAAATAAATCCTTGCTCTCCGGGGATGTCTGTCTCGGGATCGGCTTCAGCCCGGCGGGCCTCATGACCTATCCCAGCTCCCTTATGGGTCTCAACGCTTACCTCAAACAGATCCAGCAGGATTCCGCGTTCTATGATGCGGGCCGGGACCGTTGGAAAAAAGACATGAAAGGGATCGCCCGGCCCGATTACAATCCCGTCCTGGAAGTTCTCTCGGACCATCTGGCCGGCAGGAAGCCGGTCATCTTCCTCTGCCGTAATCAGAACGACATCCGCCGGGCGCTCGTCCTCGTCGCCGGGTCCAGGCTCGACGCCTTCATCTGCGACCTGGGCAACGAAGCCTCTGAGGTCATCCCCGAGTTGAAGAAGGCCAAGGCCCGAGTCCTGGTTACCGTGGCGTTCAAAGCCCCTCCTTCGAACCTCTACTCTCAAAAGGGAAAAGAGGAACGCGAGAAGGCCGAAAAAGAGGTTTATCCGAAGAATCCGGCCCGCCTCGCGGAAGCGGGCATCCCCTTCGCCTTTTCCTCGCTTGGAACGGACGATCCCAAGGCCTTCATGGAAGGAGTTTTGAAGGCCATCGACGCGGGGCTCCCTCAGGAAAAGGCCCTGGCGGCCTTGACCACGACGCCTGCGTCGTTCTTTGGCTTTGACCGGGCCCTGGGGTCCATCGAGCCGGGCAAGATCGCCAATATCGTGCTCGTAGAAGGCGACCTCCTGGTCAAAGAGGCCAAGGTCCGTTACGCATTCGCGGACGGAAAAAGGTCCGAGCTCAAGGAGGCCAAGGTCAAGGAAGGCGAAAAGCCCACCGTCAACGTGTCCGGAAAGTGGGAGCTAGAGGCTGAGGGCGTTCCCAAGCTGACCGTGGATTTTATCCAGGAAGAAACGGCTCTCTCCGGAAAGATGGTCACCCCGTTCGGGGTCTTCGAATTTACGGGCGGCTCGGTCGCGGCGAATCAGGTATATTTCGAGATGGCCATATCCGTCGGCGGTCAGGAGATCAGCCTTTACATCTCCGGAACAGTCGAGGGAGATACGATGCGCGGGACCATCGTCCAGGACACGGAAGGTTCCGTTGAATTCACGGCCAAACGGATTCCGGGGTAAGAGGATGATCATGAAAAAATATCTGAACACAGCGATCGCGTTATTTTGGGCTCTGGGACTCCTCCAGACCGGTTTCGCCGCCGACAAGCCCCTGCTCCTAAAAAACGGCAATATCATCACCGTAAGCGGCGAGACCATAGTGGGCGGCGACGTCCTGATAGAGGCCGGGAAAATCCTCCGGGTCGGAAAGAACCTCGACGCTCCTAGCGCGGAAACGATCGACCTCAAAGGCCAGTGGGTCATGCCCGGGATCATCGACTCGCATTCGCATATCGCCGTCGAAGGCGACGTCAACGAGATGGGCGACCTCATCACCTCCGAAGTCGACGTCCGGGAGGTCCTCAACTCCCGGGATATGATGATCTTTTACGCCCTGACCGGAGGCGTGACGACCGTCCACACCATGCATGGCTCGGCGAATCCCATTGCCGGCAGGGGGATCGTCCTCAAGCTCAGATGGGGAAAGAGCGCCGACGAACTCATCTTCGAGGGCGCTCCTCTCACCAGCAAGTGGGCTCTCGGCGAGAACCCCAAGCAGAGCAACTTGAGCGGCCCCGGAAAAGCCCGCTATCCGAAATCAAGAATGGGGGTGGAGGCCTCCATCCGGCTCACGTTCGAGCAGGCCAAGGATTATGTAAGGCGTTGGCAGGACTATGAAAAGAAACTCAAGGCGAGCCGGGCAAGCAAGGGAAAGGTCCCCGCTCCCCTGCCCCCGAAAAAAGATTACCGCTTGGAGGGTGTGGCGGACATTCTGAGCGGCAAGCTCTGGGTTCGCTGCCACGCCTATCAATCCGAAGAAATGCTGTCCATCATGCGGCTCTGCAAGGAATACGGCGTCAAGCTCGTCTGCTTCGAGCATGGACTGGAAGGCTTCCGGATCACCAACGAACTTGTCCAAAACGGCGTCGGAATCTCGACCTTCGCCGATTTCTGGGCCTACAAATGGGAAGCCTTCAATACGATGCCGCACGGCGCCGCCCTGGCCGCCAAGAGGGGTGTGCTTGTCGCCCTCAACTCCGACGACCCCGAGCGGATGCGCCATCTCTTCAACGACGCGGCCAAGACGATCCGTTTCGGCGGGCTCTCGGAGGCGGAGGCCCTTAAGACTTTAACCATCAACCCGGCTAAGATCCTGGGGATCGACAAGAAGGTCGGGACCATCGAGCCCGGCAAGGACGCCGACCTGGCCGTTTTCAGCCGCCACCCTCTCGATCCCTATACCGTTTGTCAGATGACGATCGTCGACGGCACCGTCTATTTTGACCGGGCCAAGTATTTAGAGGAAAGGAAAAAAGCCGAAGAAGAAAAAAAGAAAGAAGCCGAGGCCAAGGCCCCCAAGGAAAAGAAGACCGGGGCGGAGGTTTGACCATGAAAAAGCAAATTCTATTCATTTTGATTGTTCTGGCCGTATCGGTCGCCGGGCTCCCGGGTCAAGAAGCGGAATTCTCCTATCTCATCAGAAATGCCACGATCGTCCCGGTCATCGGTGAAATGATCCCCAAAGGGAGCCTTCTCATCGAGAAGGGAAAGATCAAGGCCTTGGGGGCGGACCTCCAGGCGCCGGCCGGAGCCCGGGTCATCGAGGGCGAAGGGTTGTTCGTCTACCCTGGATTCATCGACGCCTTCACCCATTTCGGCCTGAGCGAGATCGGAGCTATATCCAGCACGGTGGACCTCCGGGAGATGGGCAAAGAGAATCCGGAACTCAGGGTCGCCTGGGCTATCAATCCCTTCTCGGTCCATTTCGGCACCGGCCGTATCAACGGCACGACCACGGCCCTCGTGGCTCCCTCCGGGGGGACGTTCCCGGGGATTGCGGCCCTGGTCAAGATGGACGGCTGGTCCCTGCCCGAGATGGCCGTCAATGAGACCGCGGCGTCTCTCATCAATTTCCCCATGACGCCTCGCCCCCCCAAGGAGGGCTTGACCGTCCAGAAAGAGTCCGGGGACGACGTGACCTCCAAGATCGTGGACAAGATCAAAGAATACCTCGATGAAGCACGGCGTTATCTTCAGCTTAAAAAACTGGCCGCGGAGAATCCTTCCGTCCCGGCGCCCGCGGTGAATCCCAAGTACGAAGCCCTGGCCCCAGTCCTTGATGGGACGCTCCCCGTGATCGTCTCGGTCGAAAAGGCCAAGGACATTGAGCTGGCCATAAAGTTCGTCAAGGAGCAGAGGCTCAAAGCCATATTCAGAGGCTGCGCCCAGGGGTTCAAAGTCGCCGATAAAATCAAACAGTCCGGCATCCCGGTCATCATCGACAGTCTGTACCAAGGACCCTCGGAGCCCGAGGACGGATACGACGCGCCTTATCGCAACGTCGTGGAGCTCGTCAAAGCGGGCGTCACGATTTGCTTCTCGTCTGGAGACGATCCGGCCTTGGGCAAGGACCTGACCTACCATGCGGCCAAGGCCGTGGCTTTTGGACTCGATAGGGACGAAGCCGTCCGGGCTTTGACCATCAATCCGGCCAGAATCTTCGGAGTCCAAAACCGGTTGGGCAGTCTCGAACCCGGCAAGGACGCGGACCTGTTCCTGGCCGCCGGCGACCCACTGGACGCCCGGACGGAATTCCGGCAGATCTTCATCGACGGACGTCCCATCGACATGTCCAACTGGTGGGAAAAACAATACGAAAAGTGGAAGAACAGGCCGACGAAATAGGAGCATAAATATCGCCGGCCGAAACAGGTTTTATGATTGGCTCTCGTCCATTTGCTGTGGGCTGGCGGCTTGGACGGGATAGCTCTTGATGGTCGTGATGTTAAGAGGAGGGCATGAGGAAGGGCCTTGCTCCCGGCTCCGATCCAGATCGCTCGAGACTCGCGCCCTTCTCGGCTCCTCGGGCCCAAGACTCGAGGCAGATCTAATGACCTTAAGGAAACCCATCCTCCGAGCCTCGGTCCCTCGGAGGCCAAAGGCTGCCCTCGTCGGACGTTCATCTCAAGCTGATCTCCGCATGGTCGCTGCATCCCTTCCCCATGCCCTCTAAGCGGTCGGCCCAGTCCGTGTGAAATGAAAAATGGTCGATTGATTTACCAGGCGGATTCTGCTATTTTGGACTACTCGTTAAGACCCTCAAGGAGGTTAAGGTTATGATGCCGAAGACATTATTATTCGCAATTGCCGCCTGCGGCCTGATCGCCGTCACAGCCCTGGCGCTTGAGGCTGCCAATCCGCAGGTCCTCATGAAGACGAGCAAGGGCGACATCACCATCGAGCTTTTCCAGGACAAGGCGCCCATATCGGTTAAAAACTTTCTCGCTTACACGGATGAGAAATTTTACGACGGGACGATCTTCCACCGAGTCATCAAGGGATTCATGATCCAGGGCGGAGGATTGACGGTCGACATGCACGAAAAGTCTTCCAAGCCGCCCATCAAAAACGAAGCCGCGAACGGACTCAAGAACAAGCGGGGCACTCTCGCCATGGCCAGGACCCCGGAGGTCGACAGCGCGACTTGTCAGTTCTTCATCAACCTCGTCGACAACGCCTTTCTAAACCACGAGTCCAATGATCCCGAAAGATTCGGTTACACGGTGTTCGGGAAGGTCATCGCGGGTATGGACGTCGTGGACGCCATCGCCGGCGTCCCGACAGGAACAAGGGGCGGACACCAGGATGTTCCCCGCGAGGCCATCACGATCCTCTCCGTAACCCGGTTGGAAAGCAAATAATCGAAAAACGGCACCCAGGGCCGGACCCCGATCGCCCGAGATCACATGTCCGATACCATCTTCGCCATCCTTCATCTTTTAGTCCTTCTGGGGGTTCTGGCCTACTCTATAGCATCCATCTCCCGGGGGAACGTCGCCCGGGGCGGCCTCATCCTGGTTCTCTTGGCCGTTTATTACTTCCTGGTCCTTCACAAGGCCGTCCGGAAAGAGATCGCCCGCAAGAGAAAAAAATAGCGCCTTTACATTTCCCCCCGGGGGGTCTATGATCTTCATCCGTAACGACATCAGGAAGCCTGGCATGAAGATCGCTAGGGAAGGTTTCCTCTTCATCGCGCCTTCGCTGGCCATTGCGGTTCTTTTCCTCTCTGTGGGGTGGTGGCCATTGGGCGTTATTTTTCTTTTTCTAGCGGCCGCATTCGTTTTCTTTTTCCGTGATCCAGCCAGGAGGATCCCGGAAGACGATCGCCTTATCCTTTCGCCCGCCGACGGAAAAGTCCTCAGGGTCGACACCCTCCCATCCCATCCCGATATCCCGGGGCCGGTCACCCGCGTCTCCATATTCCTCTCCTTGTTTGATGTTCATCTCACGAGGGCGCCGCTCGCGGGCAAGGTCCGCCGCATCGACTATCATCCCGGGAAGTTTTCCCCGGCCTATAGGGATGAAGCCAGCGAGCTCAACGAGTCCAACTCCCTGCTCATCCAGGGGGAGAAGTTCGCGATTTCCCTGAAGCAGATCGTGGGAGTCGCCGCCCGCCGGATCAAATGCTTCGTCCGGGCCGAGGAGAGCGTCGCCCGCGGGCAGAAAATCGGTCTCATGTATTTCGGTTCCCGGGTCGAGGTCTGCCTCCCTCCCGGGACAATCCTCAAGACCGGAGCCGGCCAAAAGGTCAAAGCCGGCGAGAGCGTCATCGCCGAGGTCGAACCATGAAAGTCAAAAAAAGATACGGGGAAATGTTCCTCCTGCCCAGCCTGTTCTCTCTCACCAATCTTTTCTTCGGCTTCCTGAGCATCCATATGAGCCTCCACGGACGTTTCCGCTGGGCTGCGTTCTGGATCATCGTGGCGGCGGTCATGGACGGAGTTGACGGCATCGTCGCCCGCGCCACCAAGGCCCAGTCAGATTTTGGGATCGAGCTGGACTCCTTAGTAGACTCCGCTTCGTTCGGGGTCGCCGCTTCGCTTCTGATCTACCTCTGGGGAATGGGGAGCGCGGGAACGCCCGGACTCTTTTTCAGCTTCGTTTTCCTATCGGCTGGGGTCCTGCGCCTAGCCCGCTACAACGTCCGGACCAGAACTTCCCCTGACCGAAGGTTCTACCAGGGGCTGACCGTGCCTTCGGCCGCGGTCTTCATCGCCTCCCTGCCCTTTTTCCATCCGGCCGCTTTAGAGTCAAAGGAATGGGCTTTTTCGTTCGCCCTGCTCACCCTCTTCGTTTCCTTCTGCATGATCAGCACATTCCCCTACAGGAATTTCACGAATGCTCTTTTCAACCGGAGGATCGACATCCGGACGGCCTTGTTCCTAGCCATTGTCGTCTGCGGGCTCATCTTTTATACGAAAATCTTCCTGCTGGCCTTCCTGTCCTTAAACGTTCTCTCCGGACCCGCCGTCGCGGCTGCGCGCGCCCTCAAAAAGAGCGCCCGCAGGAAGCGCCGGCCTAAGGAGGTTCCGTTCTGAACGGACGAGCAGCCGCAACCTTTTTCGCCCGCCGGCCGTTGTTATTCCCGTTAGCAGGTTCTTGACCTCATGGAGAGAATAGACTTCAGGCATGCCGGCGGACGGGGCAAGAGGTCTCAAAAGATTCTCCTGATCATCCTCGCCTTTGTCGCAGCGATCGTCGCTCTTTACCTTTTTATCATCATGCGGCCAGCGGCGGCGCCGGAAGCTGAGCAAACCTCGGCCGCCCTCGCGCCGGCCGTCATCAGCCCTGCCCCGGCTTCGCAAGAACACAAGGAGACGATCTCCAGAGGAAGCTCGCTGGCAGAGATCCTACCCAAGTATGGGTTCTTGCCAAAGGAAATCCATGAGCTTAGAGAGCAGGTCAAGCCTGTTTACAATCTGGGAAAAATCCAGGCCGGCCGCGAGATCCGCCTTCTGATGACCCCCGGGGGGGGATGGACTTCGCTCGAGTACGACATCGACGAGAACAAGTTCCTTATAGTCCGGAACGAATCGGGCCGGTTCCGGGCAGAGATCAAGGAATATCCCTTCGAGATTCGGACGGCCTTCCTCTGGGCCCCAATAGAGGACAGCCCCATCGCGGCCGTCAACAAGGCCGGCGAAGAGGACTTCCTGGCCCTCGAGCTTTCCGATATTTTCAGCTCCGACATCGACTTTTACACCGACCTCCGGGTCGGCGACGCATTTAGGCTCGTCTACGAAAAAAAATTTCTGAATGGCCGCTCCTTTGGTTATGGGAAAATCCTGGCAGCCGAGTTCACGAACCAGGGAAAGACCTATCTGGCTTTCCGCTTCACCTACCCGGATACCCAAAAGTCCGATTACTTTGATCCTGACGGAAAGTCCCTACGCAAGGAGTTCCTCAAGTCACCCATGAAGTTCGCCAGGATCTCGTCCCGCTTCAGCGCCAGCCGCCTGCACCCCATCCGAAAAATTTATAGGGCCCATTACGGCGTCGACTACGCGGCGCCGCTCGGCTCCCCGGTTCAAGCCACGGCCGACGGCACCGTGACCCAGGCCGCCTGGAACGGTGCGGCCGGCCGGATGATCAAGATCCGGCACAAAAACGCCTACGAGACCATGTACCTCCATCTCAGCGGGTTCGCAACCGGGATCAGGATGGGCGCAAAGGTTGACGCCAAGCAGGTCATCGGCTATGTCGGCTCATCGGGTGAGTCTACGGGGCCCCACCTGGATTATCGAATCCTTTACCACGGGAAATATGTCAACCCGCTGAGCTGGAAGTTCCAGCCGGCCGAGCCTCTCAGAAAGGAATTTATGGAAGCTTACAGGATCGAAGTTGAAAAATTAGGGCTCGCCCTCGACGCCCCGAGGCATTACCTCGAAGCCTGCCTCCCGGTCAATTCTTTTTAACCCCGCCGCCTTCCTTGCCTCCGGAAGAAGCGGCATGGCTAGCATGGTCGCTGTGGGAGGCTCTGGAAGAAGAGGAGGAATCGTTTCCACCCCCCGAGACCCCCGAAAAATTCCCGAGCTGGGAAGAGGAAATCCCGTGGGAGGTCAGCCTGGCGCCGAAACGCTCGATGTCACTTGATGAGATGTTGAGCTTCGGGCAGCGGACTTCGTTAGTCAGGCTTGAGTAGGTGATCCGGACGCCGAGAGAACGAGCGATCCGGACGTCCGGATTCCAATCCCGAAACCGTTCGACGGGTCCGAAGCTCATCGATCTCAGGGCGTTCAACGAACGGTCAAGGGCGCGCCCGTCAATTGTCCGCAGCATGGGATCCGGAGTTCGAGCGGAACCGGCTTCCGGTCTCCGGAGGCCGGACTCAGCGGGTTTATTGGATCTTAAGGCCCTCACGGCCTCGCGAGAAGGCTCCCTCATCATGTCCCGCGCTGCGGTATCGGGGGACCCAGACTTCGGGGTTGCGGCTTTCATGACCTTGTCCCGCTCCGCAACCCTGTCCTGGACGCGCCGTACGTTCAGCCCGGCCCTATCGATAAAGACGAGCTCGGAGGGAATGTGGTTCAGGGATTCAAGGACCCTGGGATCCTTTAGTTCCAGCTTGGCGACCAGGTTCTTGAAGGTTCCCTTAATCTCTTTGGGCATAGGCAGGTAATTTGACCCGCCCTTTTTCAATTGGTCCTTTCTGATCTTGGTCAGGACCTCCTCGGAACGCCGGGAGGACTTGGGAGGCCAGTTGTAGTTCCAATAATCTCCCTCGGAATAAAAACCATATGCGCCCCAAGGGCCCAAAAACGAATCCATGTAATACCAGTCCCAAAGGCTCCAAGGACGCCAGCAGTAGTAGCCGTTTATAAAGTCCCAATCAACCCAGGCCGGAGCGAACATCGAGCCGGGAAACCAAACCCAGCCCAACTTCTTATCCCAGTGCCAAACCCCCAGATGGTAAGGCACCCAGCCCCATGGCTCGTCCGGCACCCAGAACATTTGGTTCTGGTAGACTGTCCAATGCCCAAAGAAGTACGGCTTCCAGTCCCCCCAGGGGTAATTTCTATCATTGTAGAAGGGGCGCCAGACATAGCCGTAAATGGCATCCCATATCCATTCACCGTACTTGTTCCCGTAGTTCTGGGCGAAATAGAAAACGGCCTTGGGAAGTTTTTGGAGAGGTGCGGGAAGGATGGCTTTCCCTTTGTGAAGATCCATGAAACTGGCATTGACCTCATCGTTCCATTTCTCGAACTCCATGCCCTCGATGTAGTCGGCGATTTCAAATTGATGGTCCTTGAGGACCAGAAGCCGCTCGAGCTTATTGACGTCCTTTTCCCGGGTATGATCGGTATCCGGGCCGAATATGGCCGAGGCCTTTCCGTAACGCACCTGAATATCGGTCGACCCGTCCTCCAGGACCTTGATCATGGCCACGCTATTATGTTTCATCTTTATCGCCGCGTTCGCAGTCAAGACCTGGAACAATTCCCGAGAGTCGTATTCCTTGTACATGATATAGACCCGGCCTCTGATCAGGGCCAGGTTCGAGATGCCCTTCTTTTGGCTTAAGATCCGGGCGAAAATGGTCTCGATCTTGAAGTCGGTCGAGATATCAAGCCGAACGATCGTTCCGGTGTCGAACTGGATCTCGCACCTTGTCCTGTCCGTCGTCTGGACGATATCGCCGGGCCCCAGGGGCGCGTTCAGGACGGCCGGCTCCGGCGCCGCAAACCCTTGCCGCAGGATTGTTGGCCCCCCGCCGTCCGGTCCGGTTTCTGTGAAGCTGATGTGCGCGAAATAGAAGTCCTTGGGACCGCCCACGACCTGAGATTGGTCGGAGGCGGACAAAGAAACGGCGATAACAAAGACCCCCCATAGAAGCAGCAATCCTAAGCTTTTAAGCTTCATGGCTGACTCCTTCCCTTCCAGAATTGTTCCCAACCCATTATATAGCATATTCCGTGCCAAGTTCTATCTGGAGAAATGCCTCTTCCAAGGCAGCAAGCTTGTCATCTCCTGAGGACAAGTGTCTTCCCAGGGGAACCTCATTAAAGGTTGAGAAACGCGCGGATTTAGGCTAAGCTTCCAGGAGGAAAGAAGAAATCAATGGCCGAGCACAGGAATCCGGTCCCGACGGTCGACATTATCATCGAGATGGAAAACGAGGGACGCGGCGAAGGCATCATCCTTATCGAGAGGAAGAATCCTCCCTATGGCTGGGCCCTCCCTGGAGGCTTCGTCGATTACGGCGAATCGCTGGAGGAGGCGGCCGTCCGGGAAGCCAAAGAAGAGACGTCCCTCACAATCGAGCTCGTCCGCCAGTTCCACACATATTCAGACCCGAGGCGGGACCCCCGGGGGCACACGATCTCAACGGTCTTCATCGCTCGGGCCACGGGAGAGCCCCTGGCCCAGGATGACGCCCGCGCGATCGGCATTTTTACTAAAGATGAAATCCTGTTCCCCCTGGCCTTCGACCACAGGAGGATCCTGGACGACTATTTCGCCTCAAAAAAGGAAACCCGCCATGGCCCCTGAATCGGAAAAGCCGCTCCGGGAGCTCATAAGCGTTTGGGGACAGACCGAAGCCGACGTCATCAAGACTCTCCTCGAAAGCCATGGAATCAGATCCGTTTCGAGAGGGCGCATCCTCCAATCCATTTACCCGTTCTCCGTGAACGGGCTGGGAGAGATCAAAATCCTCGTCTTGGAAGAGGATTACGAAGCCGCAAAATCGATCCTCGCTGAGTTTCCGAAACCCGCCGACGTCGAGGAGTCCGAGAAAGGCGAAAAAGAGCCCTAGTCGCTAGCCCGTCCCACCCCTTTTTTTCTCATTTATTTTGCTTGACATTTGTAATTTTGTCCCCTATATTTGATAAAAACGGGATGAAATGGGACGAAATGGGATAGTTCGCCATGGCTGATTCTCTCAACGGAAGCTACACGGCCCGACTCGACGCCAGCGGCCGCGTCAAGATCCCCCAGATATTTAGAGAGACGATCGAAGCGGTCTACGGCAAGGAACTCTTCGTCACGTCCCTTAGTGATGAGTCCATTCAGATCTATCCCCTTCCCGTGTGGGAGGAGATGATCGGCATCGCCACCGAGGGCGCCCTTCACCTCCGCCCGGACGTCCGGAAGTTCATGCTGCGCGTCAATAGGAAAGGTTCGACGCACGAGATCGATCCCAAGGGTCGCATCTTGATAAGCCAGGTCTTGAGGGAGAAGGCTGGGCTCAAGGACGAGGTCGAGGTCATCGGCCTCTCCAACCATCTCGAGGTCTGGAACAAGGATAGCTTGGATGGGACTCTCGACGAGAAACCCCTGACAGACGCGGACTTCGAGAACATCGCCCAGCTGGTCCCTCGAAGGAAACGGGAATGATCGCCCATGGACACATTCCCGTCCTGCTCGAAGAAACTCTAGAGTTCCTGGACGCAGGAAGGGCGGGAACGTATGTTGACGGGACGTTCGGTCTGGGGGGCCATTCCATAGAGATCCTGAGAAGAAATCCCAAAGCGTCGATCATAGGCTTTGACCGGGACGAGGCCTCGCTCCAAAAGGCCCGGAAACACTTGGCCGAGTTCGCAGACCGGATCCGGCTCTATCACGCCGACTTCAGGGACCTCCCTGAGGACGAGATCGATTTTAGGTCCGTCCGGGGGCTTCTCCTCGACCTGGGGATCTCTTCCTTTCAGCTCGATTCCCCGGAACGCGGTTTCAGTTTCAACGCGAATGGTCCTCTCGACATGCGCTTGGACCGGAGAACCAAAACGACCGCGGCCAGAATCCTGGAAAAATATTCCGAGTCCAAGCTCGATGAGATGTTCCGCCGATATGGGGAGCTCGCTCATACGAGGAGACTCGCCCGCGAGATCGTCAGCCGGCGAAAGCTCCGGCCTTTCTCAACCACTGAGGAACTCCGCCGCCTCGTCGAAGAAATCTACCGGTGGCGGCCGCAAAAAGGCAAGGTCCACCCCGCCGCCAAAGCCTTTCAAGCCTTAAGGATCGAGACGAACGGCGAGCTGGAAGGCCTTGCCGAGTTCCTGGAAAGAATGGCCGACCTAGTCAATCCCGGGACCCGGTTCGTCGTCATTTCTTTCCACTCCCTGGAGGACAGGATCATCAAGCGTACGTTCGCGGCGATGTCAGCCTCCGAACAGAGCGCCCCCAGGATGAAAACGGTGACCAGAAAGCCCATCACGGCCTCCGAAGCAGAGCTCCGAACGAATCCAAGGGCGCATTCGGCCAAGCTGCGAGCAGCGGAAAGGATTTGAATGGTCAACAGGAAATACAACCCCAGAGAGATCGCCCTGGGCGCGGCGTTCCTTCTGCTCCTCCTCGTCATCGTCACCTTGTACATCTTATACCAGGCCGAGGCCGTTCAGCTGGGTTATAAGATCGCCAGCCTCGAGGACCGGGTCGCGAAGCTCAAGGAAGAGATCAAAAAGCTCGAGACGAAGAAGGCGGCCCTGCTTTCCCTCCGCCGGGTCGAGGGGATTGCCCGGCAGGACCTTGGCCTAACCGATCCCAAGCCGGGGCAGGTCCTTTATGAGGGCATCGACACCCCGAGGGAGAAGAAGGGATTATGAGGGGCCTGTTTACGAACGGGATGAGGCCGAGGGCCGTGGCCCTGGCCTTAGGCCTGGCGGTCTGGTTTGTCGCAGCCTTCGTCCGGCTGGTTGACCTCCAGATTCTCAACCACGGCCGTCTCAAAGCTGAAGTTCTAGGACAGAGCCAGACGGACATGGAAGTCCTTCCCAAAAGGGGGACGATCTTCGACCGCAATGGAAAGATTCTGGCCCGCAGCCTCCCCGCCCAGTCCGTGTTTTTTTCTCCCCTCAAAAGCGAGCCCGCCGCCAAGCAGATGGAACAGGTCATGCGACTCAAGGACCTCGTCCACCTTTCGGAAAAAGAACTCTCCCGCATCCAGATAAGGCTCCAGAAAAAGGAGTCGTTTATCTGGATCAAAAGGAAAATCGATCCCGAAATGGCCAGCCTGGTCATGGGCCTCAACATCAAGGGGATCTTTCTCCAGGAAGAGAACAAAAGGTCCTACCCTCTGGGAACCCTTGCAGCCCATGTCCTGGGCGGGGTCGGAATCGACGATAACGGGCTGGCGGGTGTGGAGCTCCAATACAATCCGCTCCTCGAAGGCGAGAAGGGCCGGCGGCTTATCCTGAGGGACGCCCGGAGGAGGTCCTATCAATTCGAAACCCTCAAGGAAGCTGTCCCCGGAAACGATTTATATCTGACAATAGACGAAACCATCCAGTACATCGCCGAAACCGAGCTTGAAAAGGCGATCGCCTCGACCGGGGCCGAATGGGGGACCGTCATCATCGCCGACCCAAAAACCGGCGAGATCCTGGCCATCGCTAACCGGCCTGTTTACGATCCGAACGATTATCCTCCTTCCGTTACTGGCGAAGGCGTGAACCGGGCCATCCAGCATACGTTCGAGCCCGGATCGACGTTCAAGATCATCACGGCCGCGGCCGCCAGGGAGTTGGGCAGAGTCGGGCTCGGCGAAATTTACGACTGCCGCGAGGGTTCCATCTCCGTCGGAGGAAGCCTCGTTGCGGACCACAAACGCATGGGCATCCTGTCCTTCCCCGGGGTGTTCATCGA
>CAZJBD010000021.1:0-22090 GCA_964544265.1 uncultured Eubacteriales bacterium | reverse complement strand
CCTTTGAAAGGACCCACAATATCGCTGATGCCGCAGAGGCCAGAATCCAAGAGATCTCCCCGGGCGCCGACGTCGTCATTCACACCGATCCCCACGAAGTCGAGCGGGAGTCGGTGGCCCGGCGCATTCGGGCCGTGGCCGAGCGGAACCAGATGGCCGTCCACAACATCAGCGTCCACGACGACCGCGGCCAACTTTATGTGGATCTCCACATGGAAGTCGACGACCACCTGTCGCTCCAGCAGGCCCACGAGATGGCCAGCCACATCGAGCGGGACCTCAGGGCCGACCAGCCCCGGATTGCCCGGGTCGACACCCACCTCGAATCCCGGGGGACCGGAATCGGCGCTGATGATGATGTCACGACCAAGGAAAGCCGGCTGGTGGAGACCGTCCGGAAGCTCACGGACAAGATCGCCGGCGAGTCGAGCTGTCATGAGGTTACGATCCGCCGCCGCGGATTCAAGTACCAAGTCGCCCTCCACTGCACGTTCGATGAAGGGCTCTCCATCATCCAGGTCCACGAGATCTCCTCGCGCATCGAGGAGCGCCTCAAGGAGGAAATCCCCGCCTTGGAACGGGTCCTGGTCCACGCCGAGCCGCCCTCGCCTTCCGGGCCTTCATGAGCGACTGAGGATTCCCTCCGCTAAATATAGATTTCGAAGAAGGAGAGGCGACATGGGCATAATCGGCCGGAAGAAGAGCGCGGGGATGGGCCTCGCATTCGCGATCTTGACCTTTGCGGCTCTGGCCGCCAAACCGGGATTTTCTGCGGACAAGACTAAAGGCCACTTCCCGGTTTCGGTCTGGTATGCCGGCGGTAAGGCCAGGGCTCCCATGTTGGAGGCTGTAACCACGGGATCGCCCGCCGCCTGGAGGAAGGACCTCGAGCAGATCAAGAGCCTGGGCTTCAATACCGTTCGGCCCTGGATCGAATGGACGGCCTGCGAGAAGGAGGAGGGGCGGTACGACTTCAGCGCCTTGAGGACCGTTTGCGACCTGGCGAATGAAACAGGCCTCAAGGTCGTGCTCCAAGTCTATATCGATTCCGCTCCCGATTGGGTCGGGATCGAGCATCCAGATTCTAAGTTCGTTTCCTCCAACGGGGTTGCCGTGGAGTCCCAGGCTTCTCCTGGGTTCTGCTTCGACCATCCGGGCGTGAGGGCCAAGGTCCTCCGATTTTTCATCGAAGCGGCTAAGGCCGTTAAGGACAAGCCCGCTTTCTATGGATGGGATCTGTGGAGCGAACCCCACATCATCAATTGGGCCGAAGTCTATTATGTCGGAGACCTTCGGTACGTCCAGTTCTGTTACTGTCCTTCAACGCAGGCTCGGTTCCGGGAATGGCTCAAGAAAAAATACGGGACCCTGGAGGCTCTAAACAAGGCCTGGTATCGCACCGTAAAGTCATGGGATGAGCTCGAGCCGCCGCGCTACGGGACGATCCTGACCTTCACGGATTACATCGACTGGAAGGAATTCATCACCGACAAGCTGGCCGAGGACCTGGCCCTCAAGGCGGCCGCGGTCAAGGCTGTCCTGCCCGACGCCGTCGTCACCAGCCATTCCGCCGGCCCCGGCATCTTCAGCCGGCCGGATTGGTCGGGCACACCCGACGACCGCAAGATGTCAGGCAGCGTGGATTACTACGGCTCCTCGATCTATCCCAAGCACGCCTGGACGATCAAGCCTTGGTCGCCCTACTTCCGGGCTGCGGGTCTGGATTTTGTCCGCTCCATGGGGATCGGCAATAAAGGATTCTATATCGGAGAGCTCCAGGCCGGCTACGGCGTTTTCGGGATGAAGATGAGCTATCCGGTCATCGGCGCAGACCTTCGCGATTGGATGTGGACGAGCGTCGCCTACGGGAGCAGGCGATCAATATTTATGCTTATTATCCGATGAGCACGGGCTACGAAGCCGGCGGCTACGGCCTGGTCGAGCTAGACGGCAAGGTTACGGAGAGGGCCGCTGAGGCGGGAAGGATCGCCCGCACGATCACCGAGAACAAAGACCTTTTCCTGGGGGCCTTTCCGGCCAAGGCGGAGATCGCCATCCTCTACAATCCGCTATCCCATATGGTCGGCGGCCAGCAGACGTTCACCGGCGAGGGCCAGACCGTGGGCGTCAACAATCTCAGCGAGTCGCTCCAGGGTATCCACAGGGCTTTCTTTGAGAGAAACATCCCCGTGGATTTTCTGCACGCGAACGACCTCGGCACTCCCCGGGCGTCCCAATACAAGCTGATCATCGCCCCTTATCCGGTCATGATGTCCCAACCCCACGTCCGGAAGCTCATCGATTACGTCAAGGAGGGCGGGACCCTGGTGAGTGAGGCCCGCTGCGGGTGGGTCGATGAGAAAGGATTCTCCAGCCCGGTCATCCCGGGGGCCGGCCTGCACGAGGTCCTCGGCTGCCGTGAGGACGTTCTCATGCCCATCGCCAAAACCGCCGTCATCAAGATTACGGCAGATCATGAGTCCATCCCGCTTCTCAAGGTGGGGGACAAGCTCGATTCGCTTTTTTTCGAGGAGAGCTTCGAACTGTTGAATAAAACGAGCCGGGTTGTGGCCGAGTTCGAGAGCGGCAAACCGGCCATGGTCTATTCGACTTACGGCAAGGGAAAGGCCCTTATCGTCGGGTCTTTCCCCGGCTCGGCTTATTTTCATTTTGGGAATCCGACGAACGGCAAGTTCTATGCCGGACTGGCGGAATGGCTCAAAATAGCCAAACCCGTTGAGGTCGCAGCCGCAGAACCTGGTGTCCTCGTCGAAGCCCGGGTCCTTGAAGGGAACGGATACCGGATTCTCTTCGGCTTCAACCGGGGAGAAAAGGAGACGCCGGCGAGGCTTAGGCTGCTCGTCTCTGGAAAGGCATTTCAGGCCCGGGAGATCGAGACGAAAAAGGACGTCCCGTTTGTCATAGAGGGAGACAGGCTTGTCTTTGAGAAGACCCTGGAGCCCGGCGAGGTTTGGGGCGTCCTGGTCAGGGAAGATGGAAACTAAGGAATTCTGCGCCGGGATCGACGTCGGCGGAACCAAGATCTCTTCCGCCCTCTTCAGTAAGGAAGGGGATTTCATCGGCAAGACCAAGGTCTCTATCGATAAGGCGGGGGGCGACGGAGCTGCCGGCCAAATCGCCGGGATCCTCCGGTCGCTGGCAGTCCTTGCGAAGCAGAAAAAAGGCAGGCTCCTGGCCGCCGCCGTATGCGTCCCCGGAGTCGTCTACAAAAAAACGGGACTTGTCTGGGCCCCCAACATACCCGGCTGGGACTATTATCCGCTCGGAGAGAGGATCAAGCAGGCATATGTTCAGAGCGAGCGGAAAGATGCCTCGTCCGCGCGCGCGTCCGGCGTTGCTTTCCCTAGGCTCGTTATAGAAAGCGACCGCAGCGCTTATGTCATGGGCGAGCAGTGGCGCGGCGCGGCCAAGGGAGCGCGAGACGTCGTTTTCCTGGCGGTCGGGACTGGAATTGGGGCCGGCATCTTTGCCGAGGGCAGGATCGTCCACGGCAGCAAGGATATCGCCGGAGCCGTAGGCTGGTTCGCTCTTGATCCGGACTTTAAGGATGAGTACGCCGCTATGGGCTGTTTCGAAGCCGAGGCGTCGGGGAATTCGGTGGGCCAGAAGGCGGCCCGCCTTCTTGAGGGAGGACGGCCATCCCTGATGAGGGAACTAGCCGAGGGGGACCCGGTCGAGGTCACGGCCGCGATCGTGGCCGAAGCCGCCAGGAAAAACGATCCTCTGGCCCGGAAGGTTATCGACGACACCGTCGCCTATTTGGCCATGGGCATCGCCAATATCGTCAGCATCCTTAATCCTGAGATCATCGTTCTGGGCGGCGGCCTCTTCCAGGCCTCAGACCTTCTCCTCGAACCCATAAAGCGGGAATTCAAGCGGTGGGCCCAGCCCCTTTCCGCCCGCTCGGTCAGGATTGAACTCTCGGAGCTCGGCGAAGACGCCGGCCTATATGGCTGCGGAAGGATCGCCTGGGACAATATTACTTAGGAGATTTGAGATGTCAGCAACGAAGTACCTGAATTCGATCCAGGACATCCTGGAGAAGATCAAGACCAAGGAGATGAAACGAATCCAGGCCGCGGCGAAGATCATGGCCGAGTCCATCTCGAATGACGGCCGCGTCTACATGTTTGGGAGCGGCCACTCGGTCATTCCCGTTCTTGACATCTTCCCCCGCTACGGGAGCTTCGTCGGTTTTTTCCCCCTCTACGATCCACGGCTCATGTGGTCGAACGTCATAGGCCCGGGGGGTGCTCGCGAACTCCTCTGGTTGGAGAGGCAGGAAGGCTACGCCAAAGTTTTCCTCCAGAGCTATCCTCTGGAAGAGCGGGACTCGATGCTCGTTTTCTCCCACGGCGGATTGAATGCCGCGCCGATTGAGATGGCCCTGGAAGCGAAAGCCAAAGGCCTTAAGGTCATCACAGTCTCGTCCCACGCGAACGTGAAAATCGCCCGTCGGATCCACTCGTCCGGGAAGGTCCTGTCCGAGGTTGCCGATGTCGCCATCGACAATTGCGTCCCGCCCGAAGATTCCCTGGTGGACGTGGGCCAGCTCGAAAAAGTCGCCGCAGGTTCGACCGTGGCCGCCGTTTCCATTGCCATGTCCCTTGTGGCCGAAACCGCGTCGGTCCTGGCGAAGAAGGGGGGGGTACCCCCCACATTCGTATCTCCGAACGTCCACGGAGTCCCCAAAGACCACATGGCCGGTGTATATCAGGCGTTCACCGAGTTTTATTACAAGCGGCCTTTTAGGACAAAAAAGAAGGAACTCTAACGTTTCTCTTTCGAGGAATCCCATGATTGAACCGGAGAGCACGGAAAAGGTGAACAGCGGACGCCTGATGACTTCGGCCTGCGCCGGGATGTTCGTTTTCGGGATCGTCATGGCCGTCCTGGGGGCCATCCTGCCGGGGCTTTTCGCCAGGGTGGGTTTCGACAAGGGAGCGGCCGGGAACCTTTTTTTGTACATGAACTTCGCCATGCTCCTGATGTCGCTCTTTTTCGGCCCCATTGTGGATCGCTTTGGTTTCAAGGTCCTGCTGGTCGTTTGCTCGCTGCTGGTCGCCGGCGCCTTCCTGCTCCTGAGCTTTTCCTCGACCTATGGCTTGATCCTCGTCGCGGCCGTCATCCTCGGCTTTGGGGGCGGGGGACTCAACGGCGGAACGAACACCTTGACCAGCGATATCCACGAGCCAGAGAAACGAGGCTCGGCCCTGAATATCCTGGGAATATTCTTCGGCTTTGGCGCCCTGACCATCCCATTCCTGATCGGGGTCCTGGTCGAACTCCTGGGCCTGGCGAGGATCCTCCTCCTGGCCACCTTCCTGAGCCTCGTCCCTTTTGCCCTCTTCCTTCTTTTCAAATTCCCCAGGGGAAAACAGGAGCAAGGCTTTCCGCTCAAGGAAGCGGCCAGGATCGGCCGAAATCCGCTCCTCTGGCTTTGCGGCTTCCTCCTTTTCTTCCAGTCCGGAAATGAGTTCACCGTCGGCGGCTGGATCTCCACCCACCTCCAAGAGACCTTTAAAATAAAGCCCGCGGCGGCCGCTTTGGTCCTGGCAGGCTACTGGGCGGCCATCATGGCCGGCCGGTTGGTCTCCAGCCGGCTTGTTCGCGTCTTTAGAAACGATAGACTCGTCTTGGCAAGCGCGGCTGTGTCCTTGGCCGCGGCCGTGCTCCTCAGATCGGCGCCTTCCGGAGCCCTGGCGGCCTTGGGAGCGGTCCTTATCGGTCTCGGTTTCGCGGCCATTTATCCCACGACCTTGGCCCTCGTTGGAACGAGTTTCGCGGCCTTCTCGGGAACCGCTTTCAGCGTCGTCATCGCCATGGGCCTTTGCGGAGGAATGCTATCGCCCTGGCTGGCCGGGACAATCGCCCAGACTTCGGGGCTCCGACAGGGATTGTTCCTTCCCGTGTTGAATTGCGCTATGATCATTGCGTTGCAGATTGTCATCATGAGCGTTATGAAAAAGCGAAAAACCGGGGACCTGGAGGAACGAAGCCGATGAAAAAGATCGCCTTGACGGGCAACGTCATCCTTCCCGACGAAGTCCTGACCGGAGGGGTTGTCCTCATCGAAGGGGAAACCATAGCGGGCGTCTTCTATAACGACAACAGCCTGCCGGAGGACGATATCGAGTTCCGGCGCTACGGCGATGCCTGGATCTCGCCTGGCCTGATCGATGTCCATCTTCACGGCGCCATGGGACATGAAGTGATGGACGCGGACGTCGACGGCCTTAAAGAGATCGCCCGGCACCAGGCCCGCTGCGGGGTCACGGGATTCTTCCCTACGACTCTCTCCCAATCGATCGAAACCGTCTGCAAGGCAGTGGACTCCGTCAAGCAGGCTTCGGCCCTGCCCTTGGATTCCGAGATCCTGGGCGTCCATCTGGAGGGGCCGTTCGTCTGCTTGAAGCGCAAAGGCGCCCAAGACCCCAAATACATCAAGGAGGTCAACCGGGAGGACTTGGACCGGCTTTATGCCGCCTCGTCCGGCCTCAAGACCCTAATCACTCTTGCCCCCGAGGTCGGGAACAACATCTCTTTCATTCCCGAGATGGTCGGCCGCGGCTTCGTCGTTTCCATGGGCCATTCGGATGAAACCTACGAAGAGGGCCTCCGGGCGGTCAAAGCCGGCGTCAGCCATGCCACCCACCTCTTCAACGCTTGGCGGGAATTCCAGCACCGCGAGCCGGGCGGGATAGGGGCGGCCATGGATTCGAGCGAGGTCTTTGCCGAGCTCATTGCCGACGGCATCCATATCCATCCCTCTTTCCTGCGCCTGGCCATTGCCAGAAAGGGCAGCGACAGGATCTGCCTGATCACGGATTCCCTGGGAGTCGCGGGTCTTAGCGATGGGACCTATCCCTGGGGCGAGCTGGAGATTGTCCTCATGGGGCGGGAGGTCCGTCTCAAGGACAGCGGTGTGCTCGCCGGCAGCGTCCTCCACCTCAACCAGGGAATCAGGAACATTCTAGAGTGGACGGACGCCGAAGTCTCCGAGGTCGTGAATATGGCGTCATTGAATCCGGCCCGGAACCTCGGTCTGGACGGGATGATCGGCAGCCTGGCGGAAGGCAAACTGGCCAACATCGCCGTCTTTGATGTGAATTTCCAGGTGATCGATACTTGGCTGCGCGGCAGGCCCGTCCAGACGGGAGGAAGGTAGAAAGAGATGGAGAGGACATGAGACAGCCGGCTATGATCGAAGTTCTATCGGAGCGATTCCAGAACGCGTGGGGCATGGTTATGTTCCTGGCCTTCGTCTTATTGCCCGTCTCCGATTTGGGTTCCGCGGTGCCGGCTAGGGAACGATCCGTGAAGACGCTACTGGCCAAAGAGCGAATGGAACTCCTCATGGAGAAGGGCATTTTTGACGACCAGGGCCGGGAGATCCAGAGCAGACTGGGAGATATCATCCGGGAGGCCGAGCAGGCCGGCCGCCGAACGGACAAGGAAATCGTTCATTTCGTCTTGGACCGGCTCAATGATTCGCCGGACAACTTGGCCGGCTTTCCGGCCTGCGCCTTCGACCGCCCTATCGGGGAGAAGCTTGGTCAATACGGCCACACGTTCGTTCCCGAGAATATCGACGCGACTGCCGAGGGGAGCGCCTGTCCGGTCGGGGGGATCGGCGCGGGCGGTTTCGAGCGGACCATGAGCGGTAACTTCCGCACTTGGTTTCTAAAACCCGGCTGGATGGTGGATGACACGGTATGGGCCGACCAGTTCCATGTCTTCATGAAGTCCGGAGGCCGGACCCTCGCGCAATCCCTTTCCGTGGACTCGCCCGGAGACGGGAAGCTGTCCAGCTGGAAATGGAAATATCCCGTGGGCATGGGCTCATATTACGCTCTGTATCCCAAGTCCGGTTTCTCATATGAAAGAAACCCGGAGTGGCCGGTCAAGCTGGCCGTCGTCCAATTCTCACCCGTCGTTCCTCACAATTATAAGGAGACGAGCTATCCGGCCGCCGTTTATCGCTGGATCGCCGAAAATTCCTCCTCGAAACCGGTCGAAGTCTCTATCCTCCTGACCTGGGAGAACATGGTCGGCTGGGAAGTCCGGTGTCCGAATCCCGAGGCCGTTCCGACGGCCTTCGTCTGGCAGAGGCCGAGCACCGGTGCTGAGAACGACTTTGTTGAAGAGGGGGCGATAAAAGGCATCGTCTTCAAAAACAAAGCCATCGACATCAAGAGGGGAAACTCCATGGCCGGAACCATGGCCATTGCCGCGCTCGAAACGCCCGGCAAAAGCCGGGTTTATCATCTAACGGATTTCGACCCCAAGGGGGACGGCTCCGAGGTCTGGCGGACGTTCGCCAAAGATGGAACGCTCGAAGCTAGCGCCTCTCCCTCCGGAAAGGGGAGGGCCGCAGGGGCTGCCGTGGCCGTAAAGTTTACCCTTGGCCCCAAGGAGAAAATCGAAGTCCCCTTTGTCATATCCTGGGATTTTCCCTTTTATGAGTTCGAGAAGGGCGTTAAGTATCGCAAGAAATACACGGAATTTTTCGGTGCGGAGGGCGGTAATGCCTTTCGCATCGCCTGCGAAGCGCTCAATAAATATAGGATTTGGGAGAAGGCTATAGACGACTGGCAGGCGACGATCGTCCGCGATACCCGTCTCCCGGACTGGTTTAAGCAGGCCCTCATCAACGAGCTTTATGTCCTGGCCGAGACGAGCATCTGGGACGCATCCACGAACCTCCACTCCTACCTCGAGAGCGTGGATTACCTGATGTACGGGACGTTCGACGTTGACGCCTATGTCTGGTCCGTCATCAAGCTCTGGCCGGAGCTTGAGCTGGGTAACATGAAGTTTTTTGCCCAGACCGTTGATTGGGAGGACCCGGCCTATAAGTCCTACCAGTACGCCGAGGTCAGTCCCGGGGAAATTCCGCCGGACAAGACGGGCTACTATTGGAACGTGAATAAGGTCCGCGGGATGGTCCCTCATGACATCGGCTCGCCCCTTCGACGGCCGTGGGTCGTCCTGAATGCCTTTGACTGGCAGAACGGGAACGTCTGGAAAGACCTCAATCCCAAGTTCCCCCTCCGGGCGTTAAGGGACTATCGTTTGACCGGTTCCAGGGATACGGACTTCCTGAAGAAGATGTTCAAGGCTTCGGCTGCGGCCCTGGACACCCTGGAAAAAAAATTCGGCGACCCCCAAAGCCACGTGCCCCTCAATGAGGGCATCCCTGACCAAACCTACGACACGTGGCGGATGAAAGGGGAGAGCGCCATGGTCGGTCTGCTGTGGCTCGGTGCACTCCGGGCGGCCATGGAAATGGGAGAAGAGCTCGCCTCATCTGGCATTGGGATGCTGGACGAGCTGGATATTAAGAAGGTGGTGTCGCGATATGCGGCCTGGTTTGAATCCGGCCGGCAGGCTCTTGAAAAGCTCTGGGATGATAAGGCGGGCTGCTTCCATATCGACGCTAACACGGACGATATTATGACCGATCAGCTCTTCGGCGTTTGGTACGCCGCGATGACTGGGGTCGAAAATAAAGGCGGCGTCCCGATCGTCCCGGAAGACAGGGTCAGGCGGGCGCTCCGAACGATTTACGAGAAAAACGTCCTGGGCTACGGCGGCGGTCTCCTCGGCGCGGTCAACGGCCGCAGCGCGGCGGGGGCCCAGCTCCGCAGCCAGCAGGGCGATGAGGTCTGGGTCGGAACGGCCTACGCCTTCGCTTCCAATTGCATCCTTCATGGAATGAAAGATGAAGGGATGCATACGGCCTACGGCGTCTTCCATACGACCTATACTCCGTTCGGCCAGGGCTACTTTTTCAAAAGCCCCGAAGCCTACCTGAATCCGGATGAGCTCGTCTGGAACGATCCCGGCGCCCGCTATGGAGAGACACTCTTTCGGGTCATGAAGTACATGAGGCCTGGAGCGGTCTGGGCCGTCCATGAAGCGCTGTTGAAAATATTGGATCGATAGGGTATCTTGTTTCGTTTGAAATAAGGATGAAGAAAAGACTGGGTCGGGGAATTCTTATCTTGGTTGTTGCCGCGGCCGTGGCCCTCTGTGTTCTTCTTTGGTTCGTCCTTCGGCCCGGAAAGGCCCCTTCCCAAAAGGTCCTCGGGATGTGGAAGGACCTGGGCGTCGAGAAGCCCAACGTCATCCTCGTCACCTTGGATACGACACGGGCAGATCGCCTGGCTTGCTACGGCTATACGGGCGTCAAGACGCCGGCTTTGGATGCCTTGGCCCGGAGGGGGGTCCTGTTCGAGCAGTGCGCCTCCTCCTCGCCGTTGACCCTGCCTTCCCACAGCACGATCATGACCGGGATGTACCCCACTTATCACGGAGTCCGGCTCAACGGAAATACGGCTCTCAGCGAGGAACAGACGACGATCGCCGAGGTCTTGGCCGGCAGGGGATATGAGTGCGGCGCGTTCATCGGGGCTTTCGTCCTGGACGGACGCTGGGGCCTTAAGCAAGGATTCCAGCACTACGACGACACCTTCGACCTCAAGAAATACAAACATCTCGACCTGGGCGGAGTCCAGAGGCCGGGAAACGAGATCACGGACGCCGCCCTTGCCTGGCTGCAGGACAGGAAAGATAAACCTTTTTTTGCCTGGGTTCATTATTATGATCCGCATGTTCCCTACGAACCTCCGGAGCCGTTCTTATCCGAGTACAACACGGGCATTTCAGGGCGATATGATGGCGAGATCGCCTTTATGGATTCCCAGATAGGCCGGCTGGAATCCTGGCTTGAAGCGAACGGGCTGGTCAAAAATACGATCCTTGTTCTCATAGGCGACCACGGCGAAGGCTTGGGCAGCCACGGCGAGGGCACTCACGGCTATTTCATATATGACTATGCCGTTCATGTACCTTTTTTGGTCGTGGCGCCATTAAAGGGGCTGAGCGGGGTCCGAATTTCTTCCCAGGTCCGGGCGGCGGACGTCTTTCCGACGGTCCTCGAGTTGGCCGGAGCAGCGGGGCCTTTCGACGTCAACGGGCGTAGCCTGGTTCGCACGATGTTCAATCCTAAGGCGGCCGACGAAAGTCCAGCCTATTCGGAATCTATGGCTCCCAACCTGCAGTTCGGCTGGGCGCCTCTCCGCGCTCTGCGGACGAGCCGGTTCAAGTTCATCGATGCCCCGCGTCCAGAACTTTATGACCTGTTCACGGACTCGGCGGAAGAATCGGACGTCCAGAATAGATACCCCAATCAGGCCCTGGCCATGAAGAGGGAGTTGGACCGCCTGGTTCTCGAAACGGGCCGGGACGCGCCGGTTCCCCAGGCCGCTAACTTGGACAATGATACCATCGAGCGGTTGGCCGCTTTGGGATATATCGGAGCTCCGGTTGCCTCGAAAAAAGCGGGGGAGGGGGGAACAGGCGTGCTGGCCGATCCCAAGGACAAGCTGGCGATCTTCGAATCCATCCAGCGGGCCGGGGAAATGATCTTCAGCGAAAAATACGCTCCTGCCGCCGATCTCCTGGAAGGAGCCCTCCGGAAGGAGGCCGGGATCCCGCAAGCCCTGCTTCTCTTGGCAACTTGCTATGTGGGGATGGGAAAAAAAGAAGAAGCCAAAGCACGCTTGGATGAGGTCTTGAAGGACGATCCGGAGAGTCCTCAGGCCCTCATTGCGTTGGCCAACATCCTCATGGACGAGGGGAGAGGGGAGGACGTAATCGCCCTCTGCAAGCGGACTCTGGCTGTGGATAGCCGCAACAATCAGGCTTATGCGCTCATCGCCGAAGCGTATATCGATGAGGAGAATCCCGCCGCTGCCCTCCCTTACATCGAGAAGGCCGTCGAGATCCAGCCGAAACTTGCCCAGAGCCGTCTGACCATGGCCGCCTGCTTGGTCGGCGTGAAACAATATGACCGGGCCGAGCCGATGTTAAGGGAAATCATCCGCGAGTCTCCAAAATTCCCCTTTGCCCACTTCAACCTCGGGATTCTCTTCGAGGAGCAAGGAAAGTGGGACGAAGCCCGTGAAGCCTATTCAAAGGAAGTCACTCTTTATCCCAGCGAGTATCGCGCCCGGTTTAACCTCGGGAAGGTTTTTTTCAGGTCAGGAGACCATCAGGGCTATATGGACGAGATGCGGGAAGTTGTCCGGATTGCTCCCCGTCGAGCGGAAGGCTACCTGTTTCTGGCTCGCGGCCTGCTTATCGAGAACGCGCCGGTCGCTGAGGTTCGGGAGATGGCCGAGAAAGGGCTTTCGCTCGCCATCGCCTCCGACCTCAAGGCTTTTGGCTGGTTTCTTCTGGCCGACATCTATAACCGAGAGAATCTTCCCGAAAAGGTGAATGAGGCCCTCGCGAAGGCCAACTCATATAAAACCATTAAATAGGAGTCTGTCATGAAATGCCGAACGATCAAAATATCCGCTCTTATCGCTGTCATCCTGTTCATCGTCCAGGCCGTTCCCGCGTCCGCCCAATACCGAGAATATTACATTTACGGCAAGGTCCAGGATACCCAGAAGGTTCCCATTGAGGGGGTCCAGATTGATCTTCGCGATGTCGCCACGAGCCGAGGATACAGCATGAAGACCGATAAAAAGGGCGAATTCAAGTTTGCCGGCCTTCCTCATGGCGTCTACCAGGTGACCTTTAACAAGGAAGGATTCGTTTCTAAAATTGACGAGTGGAGGTTCGAAACCCCGCAGGACACAATGCAGAAGGTCGAGATCCCCGCGCTGACCCTTATATCCCAAACCAGGGCCGAAGAGATCCAGCAGCTCAAGGAAGAAGAGACCGGGATCAGGGAATCAGCCGACAAAATCCGGCAGGGCGATGTGGATGGCGCAATCGCCCAGCTCAAGGGGATGTTGGACAAGAACCCCAAGGACACCAATGCGCTCTATCTCATCGGTATGGCCTACATCAAAAAACAGATGTACGCGGAGGCGACGGCTGCGTTCCTCCAGGTCGCCGAAATGGCCCCAAAATTTGCGGCCGCCTTCCATCAGCTCGGCGTTTGTTACCAGCAGCAGGACCAGCCGGAGAAAGCCCTCGAATATTACAGCAAGACCGTCGATCTCGATCCGAGCAACACGGACGCGTTCTATAATTCGGGACTGATCCTATTCAGGATGGGCCGCATCGATGAAGCCTTGAACCTCTTCGAAAAAGCCCTCGCTTTGAAGCCGGACGATCCGGCGTTCCTGGAAATGGCGGGAAGGTGCTATATCAACAAGGAGGATTTCGCCAAGGCCATCGAATATCTGGAAAAAGCCAAGACCGGCTACAACGATCCAGAAAGGGCAAAGTTCCTTGATGAATTGATCGCTACACTGAAGACGCAAATCAAAAAATAAGCTTTTTTCGCATTGCGGTCTCGTCCGATTCCAGTTCAGGAATCTAATAGAAAACGATGATTTGGACTCTTGACAAAACCGCAAAACTATATTAAACATAATTTGTAAGTTTGATAAACTTACAAATCATTATGAGCGATGAAATTGCCGTTCTGAGAGACGACATCGTGATTTTTGGGGCCGCAGCATTACTCCTGAATTGCGAGCAAAATATACCGCTTTTGTTTTCCCAAAAGCGTTTTGGCGGCTCTACTCTAATTCTTAGATCGATCCTGAAGGAGGTGGAATCGAGGGGAGGAATTGATATGGCTCAGGCTTATGGGTGTTTCTGCCGGCCCAACCGGGAGAAACAGGGTTGTTTTAGAAAGAACAGGAAACCCAGGAGGAAAATAACATGCTAAGAACGAAGCGATTCCTGTTTATGAGTTGGCTTCTTGCCATTCTCATCGTTTTTGTCGGCGTGACCACGGTCCGGGCCCAGTCCATCCTCGATGGCAAGCTGACCGGGACCATCACGGACGACAGCGGTGAACCGCTCCCGGGTGTTGCCGTTGAGGTGACGAGCCCAGCCCTCGTTTCGGGCAAGCGGTCCGCCGTCACATCGGCACGAGGAACGTACGTTTTCCTCAACCTGCCGGTTGGAACCTATAGGATCTCGGCCTCCATACCGAATTTCAAAACCGCAATTCAAGAGAACATCGTCATCACGGCCGGGAGCGTTTTAAACGTCGACCTGACTATGCAGATCGGCTCCATCGAAGAGATGGTGACGGTCACTGCAGCGAGCCCCATCATCGACGCCAAGACATCGACGATCGACTCCAAGCTCGAACGGCAGATGCTGGACAAGCTTCCCACGAGCAGGGACGCCTTCTATGACCTGTCCCTGACGACACCCGGCATGTTCGACCACGGGAGCTCGGGCGGCTGGCTGCCCAGCCCGACCGCCTACGGCGGAGCCTCCAACGAGAACGTCTTTCTCGTAAACGGCGTCAACGCCACCAACCCGCGCGGCGCGTCCTTCGGGACCCTGGTCAGGGTCAATTATAACGCCGTCGAGGAGGTCCGTGTCGTCGCCCTGGGCTCCAAGGCGGAATACGGAAGCTATTCGGGCGCGGCCATCGACGTTTTGACCAAGTCCGGGAGCAACAAACTCCACGGCAACGCCGCCTTCTATATTGAGCCCGTCAAGTGGCGGACGAGCAATCAGCCTGGCGCGGCTGAAAAATACGGAACATCCTGGCTGTATGTCGATCCCGCCGACACTCTTTATGGAGGCCCGCCCAACAAGGATTATGAAGGGAACTTCACGATCGGCGGACCGATCATCAAAGACAAGATTTGGTTCTACGGCGCGCTTGACTACCTCTATAACGCCGGCAAGCGCCCGCGCTGGGACCTGTTGGCGGAATCATGGGGACGTTATGCAGACCTCAAGATTTCGGCCGAGCCCTTTACCGGCCATCGGGCATGGATCTCTTACCACTTCGAAAGTAACGACTACACGGGCGGGAGCTGGGGCAGCCAGCCGCAGTGGGACACAACCGCGACCTACGGTGTGGCTAGCAAAAACAACACGATATCGGCCCAGTGGCAGTGGCTCCCCAGCAGCACGACGATCCTGACGGGCAAATATCTGGGATTCTGGACCAACGACACCCCCCACGTCCCAGATGACGCCCCCGACCATCCCTGCTACATCAACTGGTGGAAGTGGGCCAGCTACGGAATAAACGGCGCCTTCCCCTACATCGAGGGCTGGCACTCCAACCGCCAGACGATCCAGGCCGACTTGTCCCACTACGCCGAGGACTTTTTAGGCGAGCACGACATCAAATTCGGCGCTCAGTTCACCAGGGGCCGCAGCAACTCCCTGGGCGGCTACTTCCAGAATTACGCCAACTTCCTCTATCCCTACCGCTGGACGCAGACCGTCCAATACATGCAGAGCTGGTACGGGGACACCGGGCTAGTTTTCTACAACCTCAAGGAACAGATCAATCCGTTCATGACCGTCGGGACGGCGGACTCCCTAGGATTGTTCTTCGACGACCAGTGGTCGCCGACGAAGAGGCTGACGATCAACCTCGGCTTCCGTTATGACCGGATGACGACGAAGTATGGCGAGGGCGATGTCTATGAACCTTTGACCAAGCCGACCGATATCGGAAATCCGAAGGTCCTTCGCAAGAGGAAGGGAACCGATAACATCTTCGACTTCAAGACGCTCTCCCCGAGAATCGGGCTGACCTACAGTGTTACCAAGGACGGAAAAACGGTTGCCCGGGCCAGCTACGGCCGCTATTATCTGCCCCTAACGGTCGAGTACCTGAGGCGGTATGGACCCGACTGCCCGCTGGTAACCCGACAGATGCAGATGTTCAGCGTTCCCTGGGACATTGCCGACGCCAACGGAGATGGTGAAATCGACACGATCGAGACGCGGAACGCGGCCCGGCATATTTACGGGATGACGCCCTATGATGTCATTAATTATGCGCCGGCCGACCGCTTCTCCTGGACGCTCAACGTCGCCAAAGGCCTCAAGGACCAATACACGGACCAGATCACTTTAAGCATCGAGCGCGAACTTATCAAGGACTTCTCTGTCAGCGCCACCTATATTTACAAGCATGCCGGCAACATCTTCGCCAACGTTCCGATCAATAGAGCGACCGGGCAGGAGTGGGAATACGACCGCGTCCCGTACACGACGGCCGCCGGTCAAACCGTTCAGCTCTACAGCATCAAGTGGCTGGACTACAACGGCGACGGCGCCATCGACGGCGGAGACGTCCGCTGGATTGGAGAGAACTCGACCTACAGGGTCGTCAACATGGGTTCGTACGACGGGGTCAAGCCCAAGCGGGATTACCAGGGCTTTCAACTCGTTTTCAACAAGAGATATGCCAACCGCTGGCAGATGCTGGGCTCCATCCTTTATTCGAAGTCGAAGGGCATGGCCAACCGGATCTTCGGCAACAGCATGAACGCCGAAGGCCCGATGTTTACCGATAACACCTGGATGGGCTCCCTGAACTATACGATAAACAATATGGACGGGCCGCTTCCCTTCACGCCCAAACTGGAATTCAAGGTGTCCGGCTCCTACAGGGTTCCATATATCGAAGTCGACCTGGGCGCCCGCTTCCGGCTTCACACGGGCCGTGCCATCTGGACGCTGGAGGAGATCCCGGTCCACTCCGAGTGGGCAAATCCCGAAGGCGGCGTTATCAGCGGAGGCGTGGGCTCGATTGTCGCCCGCGATCCCAACGACCCCGACTACCTCCCGACCCAGTCCATCCTCGACTTCCGGGCCGAAAAATCCTTCAGGATCTCCAGCTATGGCTCCCTGTCCGTCGTCCTTGACATCTTTAACGTCTTCAACGCGAACGTTCCGACCTCGATCGAAAACCAGTGGGAGTTCGGCAAGGTTGGATCCATCCTGGATCCCCGCTCCTTCCGCTTCAGCTTCATGTTCGAGTTTTAATCGATCAGCGCAGGACTCACGAGCCCGGAGGGCGTCTGCCCTCCGGGCTTTTTTTTAGGCGGGGGGATTCCTATGTGGTAGCCGCAGTTCTGTTGAACAATAGCCGAAAATCCTCTAAAGTGAGGTTCTGAGGCCGAATATGAAGATAAGATTAACCGCCGCCGTTGTCATGTTAACCTTCCTGGTCCCTCTTTATGGCCAGGACAAGGCCGTTCCGGGCCTTCCCGAACAATACAAGAAATGGCTCGATGAAGAGGTCGTTTATATCATCACGCCCAAGGAAAGAGAGGTTTTTCTCAAGCTCCAGACGGACAAGGAACGGGAGATCTTTATCGAGGCTTTCTGGAAGCAGAGGGACCCGACGCCAGGGACTCCGGCCAATGAGTTCCGCGAAGAACACTACAGGCGGCTCCAATACGCGACCCGTATCTACGGCAGAAGTGCTCCAGTCTCCGGCTGGAGGACCGACAGGGGAAGGATCTACATCATCCTGGGCGACCCCAAGAGCATTGAGAAGTATGACAATGTCCAGAATGTGTATCCTACGGAGATCTGGCTCTACCAGATGGAGCCGGCTTCGGGCCTGCCGGCGGCCTTCAACGTCATCTTCTTTAGGGAGCACGGAACCGGAGATTACATCCTTTACTCACCCAGTCAGCACGGGCCAAGGAGCCTCATCGCCGCCGTCGTCGGTGACTTCAAGGACGAGCGGACGGCCTACGAGGAGCTCAGGATTCTCGAACCAAATCTAGCTCGCCAGTCGCTGAGCCTCATCCCCGGAGAGAGGGTGAGTCCTGACAGCTTGTCCCTGGCGTCGAACACGTTGGTGAGCAACATCTATGCCATGCCCAGGAAGATGGTTAAGGATACCTACGCCGACGCCATCCTCAAATACAAGGATTTCGTAGAGGTCGACTACACGGCCAATTACATCGATAGTGACGGTCAGGTTTGGGTCGCCCGTGATCCGTCGGGATTTTTCGAGGTTCACTATTCGGTCGAGCCCGGAAAGATCTCCGTCGAGGACGCCGGAGACCGATATGCGGCCCGTTTTGAACTCACCGGCCGCGTTACGGACCCGGAAGGGAAGACGGTCTTCCAATTCGATAAAGCGTTCCCGTTCTCGTTCGACAAGGACGAGGTCCAGGGGAAGGGGCCGTCCTCGAAGACGTTCTCCCTCCAGGACGTGTTTCCCCTCATCCCCGGCCGCTACTCGTTCGACCTGCTCCTCAAAAACGCCGCCTCCCGGGAGTTCTCGAGTTTCGCGGCCAAGATTGTTATTCCCGGTGACCTTGCCGCTCCGGCGATGGGTCCCCCCGAGCTGGCTTATGGTATCGAGCCGGCTTCTTCGGCGGGGGAGAAGGTTCCCTTTGGGTTCGGAGGATCGCAGATCCTTTCTTCATCCAGGAAGAGTTTCGGTTCCCAGGACACGCTTCACATCGTCTTCCAAATTCTGGGCCCGACGGACGTCATCCGGACCGGCGACCGGGTCAAGTTTGTCTTCTTTAAGGAAGACAAGGAATTCACTTCTTCCGAGAAAAAGCTTAATGAATTTGCGCCGGGAGTATTTTTCTCGGAGCCACAAACCCTCAAGAGCTTCGCCCCCGGCTATTACAAGGTCAAGGTTTCCCTCCTGGACGCGGCCGGGAAGGAACTGGACTCGAAGTCCGCGGACTTCGAGGTTTCCACGGTTCTTTCTGTCCCCAGGCCTATGGTCGTTGCCAACGTTTCCAGGAATTTCGAACGGGCGGATTATCTCTCTGTGACCGGCTTGGAGCTCATGAACGCCGGTTCATTAAAAGAGGCCTCGGGTCGGCTGGCCGAAGCCTGGAGCCTTAGGCCGGATCGACAGGAAATCGCGGTTGGCTACAGCCAATGTCTTTATATCCTCCAGGATTACGGGAAGGCCAAAGCGGTGCTTCTGCCTCTGGCTCCACCCGGGAAGGCATCTGCCGATGTCCTCTCTATTCTGGGGAGGACCTGCCATGCCCTCGGCGAGTTCAAAGAAGCCGCGGCCTATTACCGGGAATATCTCGAACGCTTCGGAACGAACATCGACATCATGAACTTTCTGGGGACCTGCTATTTTCAGCTCGGGATGAAGGACGAGGCCCTGAGGATATGGGAGAAATCTCTGGAGATCAGCCCTGAACAATCCCAGATCCGCAAGCTCGTCGATAATCTGAAGAAGAAGTAGGGGTCAAACCTACTCTTTTGACATAAAGAGCTTTTCCCTTTAGTTTTGTCAAAAGAGTAGGTTTGACCCCTACTTAAATCCAGCCAAGGTTTCGTCGATCCTGACGAATTCATAACCGCGTCTCATCATTTCGTCGATCAGGTTTTCAAGCCGCATGTAGAGCTTGTCCGTACGCGCGGGGGCGGTCCCGATGTGGATAAGCAGGATGAATCCGTTGAGCCCTTTAGGGTCCTTATTTTCGTAAGCCAGGATGCGCCGATAGATTTCTTCGGACGAAAGGTATTCCTTCATATCCGGAGTTGTGTAATCGGCATTGGAGGATGTGCCGGGGGTGAAGTTGAAGAGAGTGAGTCCCAAACCCGCCGACCACTCGACGATCTTGGCGTTGTACCATTCGTAAGGGGGGATGAAATACGGGGCGTCCTCCTTTCGGATTCCGTATTCCGCCATGACCTCGTAGTTGGCCAGGATGTCGCGCTCGAACTCGTCTTTCGTAACCAGCGTTTTCGCCCGGTCCTCCCAGGAACAGTAGAGGAGGTGCTTATCCGAATGGGGGCCGAGATAGTGGCCGTCGGCAGCGAGGCCGCGGATAAGCTCCCTTTTTTCCGGCGACCGGTAGAAATCCCCGGTGAAAAAGAAGCCCGCCTTGATTGCTTTTCTCGCCAGGACGGCCCGTATGTGGGGGCCGCCATCGGTAAAGTCGCCTCCCGTAAAGATCAGGGCGATCGTTTTTCGGGACGCATCCCCGCGGACGATGCCGCCTTCCTCACGCTGAAAAGCCTGGTCGGTCCCGGGTTTAAGCGGGGATGTCCGATAGGCCGTTAGAGACGAAACCGATAAGATAAAAGCTCCTGCCGTTGCGAGGGCCGCGACGGCCTGCCGCAGACGATTAGGGTTGAAAAACGCTCGCTCGCGGCTCATCCCTTACTTGAGATTCCAGCCGCGGAGCCTGAGCTCGGGCTCCGCACCGCCCAGGTCGTCGAGGGCGAAAAATCCCTGGACGCTTCTTTTTTCCCCGGGGAGGAGCGTTATATAGTTGTCTTCCCAAAAAATGGGGAGGACGACCTCGTCTGTGCCTTCTTTATAAACATTGAGTTCGACCTGGAAGGCAAGGTTGGAAGTCGGATTCTCCAGCTCGACGGTGATAACCCGTCCTAATCCGTCCTTCTTGAAGGAATGTTTCTCCTGGACCTGGACGGCCGGGAGCTTCTGGAGTGCCGTAAGGTCGGCGAAATCCTTGACGGGCGTTACGTACCAGAGCGTCTGAGCCTCGTCCAGCGTCTCAGCCTTTGGGGACAGGACGTAAAAGTTCGCGCTTACCAGGATGTTCTTTTTGGTCTTGAGACGGAGGTCGACGAACCTGGCCGCGTCGAGCTCCGGAATCTCGGGGATAATGTCGAGGACTTTGACCTCATCGGCGGCCAGTCCGGCAACCGGGACGTCCTTGGCGTATCTCTCCTTGAGCCCGATATCATAGACCCGAATCGAGACCTTGAAGTCATTCTCCGGCTTGAGCGTGTTGTTCACCGCCAGGACCTCGCGGGTCCCGTAGTTGTATATGACGTGGAGAGGGGTGCAGGCCTTGCGGGCGCCGTAGAACGCCCCGTTCGGCATGAGGTAATAGTCGTAGAGCTGCCACCAGAGCTTGGGCCAGGCCGAGTTATACATCCACTGCATGACCCCCGTGGACTTGTATTTGTTGGCCACAAAGGCTTCATACATGGCCCGCATGCCCTCATAATTCAGGTATTGGGCCTTGGCCAAATAATCGTTGAGGTCCTTGGGAGCTCCCAGCCGCTTGGTCATGGCCTCATTATAGCGTTCGAGCGTGTTGAACTCGCCCCGGCAGCAGTGGAAATACCAGATGTCGTCGATGGGCCAGAGGTCTTTCTCAGGGATCATTTTTTTCAGGCTCTCGATCGGAGGGACCTGGGGGCCGGGGCCTGTTTCGGTGTTGAATCCATAAGCGCCGCCGTTTTCCGTGTCAATGTACCAGTAGACGGGCGGAACCCAGTCGTAGGGTCCGCGCATTTTAACGCCCGATTTTCCGGTCAGCTCGCTTGTCCAACCTTTGGTTGAGACGAGAGTTGGCCTGGTTGGGTCATCCTCTTTCAGGATCCTGATGTATTCCTTCTCGAGCTCGGGCTTCGGCAGGAGGTCGCTCGCTTCCGCCCAGACGAAGATGCTCGGATGATTCCTCAGCCACCGGATTTGGTCCTTCCAGGATTGGGCAACGAGCCGAATCTCCTCCGGCGTCAGGATGCCCCCGTAACGCTCGTCCGTAGGCTTGCCGATGTAGTGTTCCCACTCCCACTGACAACTCCAGCCGGCCATGAGCAGGATCCCGTTTTCGTCGCAGAGGTTGTAGAGATCCTCGCTTGAGCCCCAGAATCCTTCGACCCGGAGGGCGTTGAGGTTCATGTGGCGGGCGTAGGCGACCTCGGCCGCCACCTTCTTCCGGCGGTTGTCTAAAAGCAGGTCGTCCGTCCAGCCGCCGCCGCGGATGAGGATTTTTTTGCCGTTGAGCTTGTAACCCCGGTGGCCCTGGTCGTTGAAGTAGTCCGAGACCTCCCGGATGCCGAAGCGGACCATTTTGACGTCCGAGAACAGACTGCGGGGCATCATTTTCTCTTTGCCTTTGCCCCAAGGGCCTTCCTTGCCCTTATCCTCCTCTTTCTTCGCAGCCTCATCTTCACCTTTGGGTTTTTCTTCGATCTTGGGTTTTTCCATTTTATGCTGGAAGGCAAGGCCAAGAACGTAGAGCTCCGGCGTGCCCAGGTCGTGGGTCCACCAGACCCGCGGATTCTTTATTTTGAGCTCCGGCGTGTCTGCAGGGGTGAAAATGACTTTTTTGGACTCTTTCGGCTCCAGGGTGACTTCTTTGGAGAATTTCGCGGATTCCAACCTGCCTTCAAGAGTGCCGGAGATCTTATCCGGTGAATTATTCTGGAGTTCGGCGCTCACAGTGAGGCCGGCCTCCTTGAAGGTCTCGAGATCCAGCTTGGTCATGACATACGGATAGTTTATAGAAACGTTGCCGGTCGATTTGACACGAACCTCTCTCCAGATGCCCATGTTTTTATC
>CAZJBD010000020.1:19711-22673 GCA_964544265.1 uncultured Eubacteriales bacterium | reverse complement strand
GATCGCCAATCTTCCCGAGATCGTCAAGCTGGCCAAGGCTTATCGGGCGCGGCTTATGATTGACGAGGCCCACGCCATGGGGGTGCTCGGCCAAGGCGGCCGCGGAACCTGCAGCCATTTCGGTCTTCGAAACGGTTCTGACATCGAGCTGACCATGGGGACCTTCAGCAAATCCTTCGCTTCGCTGGGCGGTTTCATCGCCGGCGAAAGAAAGGTCATCGATTATATCAAATATAATTCCCAGGCTTTTATTTTTAGCGCCAGCATGACGCCCGGAAATGTCGCCGCCGTCCGCGCTTCCCTGGCCATCATCAGGCGGGAGCCGGAACGAATCGAGCGGCTCCACCGCATCACCCATAAGGTCCGGGAGGGGCTGATCAACCAAGGCTTCAAGCTCATGGGGGGAGGGACACCCATCCTGCCCGTGATTATCGGGGATGACATGATGACCTTCCGTTTCTGGCGCAAGCTCCTGGAGGAAGGCGTCTTTGTGAACGCCGTTATCTCACCAGCCGTTCCGCAGGGCTTTCAGCTCATCAGGCTCAGCCTTATTGCGACGTACGAACAGAAGCATATCGACGGCATCCTCGGAGCGTTCAACAAAGTCGGGAAAGAGTTCGGTCTGATTGAATAGACTAATGAATCCTCGTCCTGGACCCATTGACAATTGATACTCGGATCTGGGAAGGGTACCTATTTGAATGGTGGACCTTGTTGTGCGCGACGACACATTCCTTCTCATCATAGTCGCTGCCGCCCGTGTTGAGATTGCGCGCGAATCTGGGGAAGTTGCTGCTTGAGACTTCTATGCGAATGCGGTGCCCCGGTGGAAAATAGTTGCTGGTCGCAATCGAGCTCACACGAAGCTTATAGACTTTCCCTTTTTCCATGAATACTTCTTTATCATAGCCATCACGATAACGAGCGCGCTGGATCGTTTCATCCAGATTATAGGCCCTTCCGTCGGGATAGACGTCCACCAGCTTGACGGTAAAGTCCGTGTCTTTGGCATCGGAGGATACATAAAGTGTGATTTCCACAGGCCCGCTTATTTCAACGCCTTGCTTTAAGGGAGGGGTTGAGTAAACCAGGATGTCGTGACGGGCTTCTGTCTGCCGCTGATCAAAGGATCCAGGCTGATAGCTGCTGCCTAAACAACAGAAGCCGCCGCCGTGCAAAGGTACAGGGTAGTTTGGGTCATAAGTAAATGCATCTGGCTTGTCCTCTTGGCCCGGCGGGTTAGTGGTAAGTCCCCCATCTCCGAAAACGCTGTTGGCCTGTCCCTTGCTGGTCAAATATAAGCTCACCATCTCCGCCCCATCCGGAGGCCAGGTATCTGATGACTGCCATTTATTAAGGCCCATGGTGTAATATTGAAACCCGGGCGTTTTTTTGAGGATTCCGTTATCCTCTCCTTTTAGCCAGTAGTCAAACCAGTCATAGATGAGTCCTTCGGTATCGAAACGAGCATCCCCGACATTCCGCTCTCCCACGATCGTTGCTTCGCTCATCCTGTTGAAAGCGCAATGACACACTGGCGCGATGACCGCATATTGATTCTGGGCTACTTCCGGGTCTTCTGCGTTTGAGCGAATATAATTAACCAGGGCCAGATTTGGGCTGACCGAGATATCGTACCAAGAAATAAACCATAAGCCGGGCGCGCCAAAAGACATGTTATCATGGTATAAACCGCCTTTATACCACGCCGCGTCATTCGGTTTCCGCCGGATCATTTCCTCATAGAGGCTTTTCGGCCCCCCCAAGCTTTTCATCATATCCATAAGGGGCAAATGCCGGAGGGCTTGAGACCAGTCCACTTCTGGGACCTCAGCCGCGAGATCATAATATTTTGAAAGACGCATCAGGTCCTCAGATGACAGGTCTGAAGAAAAGGTGGGCCGATCGTGGGAGGCTTGGACAAAACCGTAATCGTAAAGCCAGGCCATCATCAGCATCTGGGGGACGCCTCCTCGATACCAATTTCCCTGTTCGAAAAATTCCCCCACCCGTCCGATACCCGCCCCGAATCCCATGGGCACCACGGCGGCAAGACCCGGAGGGTCCAAAGCGGCCACGGCCATTTGCCACTCAGCCGATGACGAACACCCGATCAACCCCACTTTGCCGTTGGACCAGGGCTGCTTGGCCATCCATTGAATGGCATCGTATCCGTCAGTCGTTGGCGTCCCCAGTATGTCCCATTTCCCTTCGGAGAAATATCTTCCGCGTTCGTTTTGGACGACGTAGGCGTAACCGCGTTTGATGGCTTTGGAAACGGTTTGAAGGTTGCCGGAATCGAATTTTCCGTCCCGCCAGGAATTGAAGTTATAAGGAGTCCTTGAAAAGATGACAGGAACCGGCTTATCGGTTTTTGGCCGGTAGATATCGGTTGCCAGCCTGACCCCGTCCCGCATGGGCACCATGACTTTCTGCTCGATGACAGCGATCGATTTCAGCGAACCAAGGACATCCTCCTGGGCCAAGGCGGGCAAGGTCCCGAAGAGGAGCAAGCAGATTCTCAAAATCATAACGTCTTTCCTGGATTTCATTTGAGATCCCTCCTTCATCCGGAAGTCACGCTTTTTCGGATTCTCAGCAAGAATATTATTAAAAGGATGATCGTCCCGTCAACAAATCCTTTTGGATAGTCCAAGACGGCGAGCACGGCATTCCTGCTGATCTCGTCATTCTCTTCTTACCCTCCTTTCTTTGCGACTGATCTTGACATCGTTTGATGACCTGATTCATGATTCCTTACGGGAGCTGGAGGAAGAAGCCGATATGGAGAGATAAAGATGAAAGTCATGCATTACCAAGACATTGAATCCAAGCCCGTTGAGGATCCCGCGGCGTCCGGAGCAACGATAAGGATCGCCGTGGGACCGGACGATGGAGCGCCCAACTTCGTGATGCGGGTTTTCACGTTCGCGCCGGGCGGTCACAGCCCAAGACATCGCCA
>CAZJBD010000020.1:0-19611 GCA_964544265.1 uncultured Eubacteriales bacterium | reverse complement strand
TGGAACGGCTGGCCACGCTTGCGGGCGGGACGGCCGCCGCGGCCGTGGTACTGCCGGTCCTCGAAGGCGGCGGTTGGGAAGCGCTCCAGTTCGTGCCGAAGGACGACCTGCGCCTCGAGACGCAATACATCAAGTATCCGGCCGAAAGCGGCGAAATACGAGCTTACCAGGCCCGGCCGAAGGGCGCCGGGAAGCTCGCCGGTGTCATTGTTATCCACGAAAACCGGGGGCTCAACCCCCACATCGAGGACATCACCCGGCGCGCGGCGCTGGAGGGGTTCGTGGCCGTCGCCCCGGACGCCCTGACGCCTTTCGGCGGCACCCCGGAAAACGCCGACGAGGTCCGTCCCCTCTTCCAGAAGCTCGACCGCGAAGCCAACACCAAGAACTTCGTCGCCGCCGTCGCGTATCTTAAGACGCATCCCCAGGCAACGGGCAAGGTCGGGTGCGTGGGCTTCTGCTGGGGTGGCGGGGTCACGAACCAGGTGGCCATTCACGCGCCGGACCTAGCCGCGGCCGTCCCCTTCTACGGCATCCAGCCGACGCCGGAGGAGGTCCCGAAAATCAAGGCGGCCATGCTCATCCACTATGCCGGGGACGACGCGAGGATCAACGCGGGCATCCCGGCCTTCGAGGAAGCGCTTAAGGAGGCCGGCGTCGTGTACACGATCTGCATGTATGAGGGCGTCGGGCACGCTTTCATGAATGACACGGGGCCCCGCTTTAACAAGGAAGCGGCCGACCTGGCTTGGCGGCGCACGATCGTTTTCCTCAAGGAGAAGCTTAAGCCTTAGTGTTCTGCCGTCCCCACGCGGCGGCTACTGCGTCGATAAAAGGACGGACGCGGTTGAAAAACTTTTTGTAGCCGGCGCAGAGATAGCTGAGACCCGGTTCTCCGTCCGGAGCGCTGGCGAAACGGTTCTTCGGGCACTCCCCGTTGCACATCACCCTGACCTCGCAGGACCGGCAGACGCGCGGCAATTGTTCGAGCTTAGCCAGCCCAAAGGCGCGCTGGGCTGGCCTTTCGAGGAGAGCAAGGAGCGGCGCTTCACGGATATTGCCCATGCGATGTTCCTGGTCCACATAGTGATCGCAGGAGAAAAAATCCCCGTTCCGCTCGACGACCGGGATGTCGCCGCAGACAGGCCGGAAAATGCAGAGCGAGTGCTCCTGACCGAAGGCCGTCCGCGCCGCCTCCTCGATGATCTGGATCTTGATCCGGCCGATGTCACATCGTTGCCACTCCTCGAAGACGGCGCAGAGAAAATCGCCCCAGGCGTCGGACGGAACGGACTCGGGGCTGACGCCTTTGGGGTCGTCCGGCCGCCGCTCGACGAGCGGAAGAAAAGTCACATAGGAAGTGCCGATGTCCTTAAGGAAGCGGTATACTTCCGTCGGGTGCCGGACGTTCGTCGCGCTGACGACGCAGAGAATATCTATCGGGACGCCGTGTCGGCGCAAGACCTTGTAGCCGCGGAGCGCCTCGTCGAAGGTGGATTGCCCGTTTCGGGTCAGGCGATTGCGGTCATGGAACTCCCTCGGGCCATCCAGGCTGAGCCCGACGGCAAACCCTTCGGCGCTGAGGAATCGGCCCCAGCCCTCGTCAAGAAGGGTGCCGTTGGTCTGCATCCCGTTGGCGATGCTGCGGCCGGGCGGGCAGAGCCGGTCTTGGATTTCGACGATCGTGCGGAAGTAATCGATGCCCAAGACCGTCGGCTCGCCGCCGTGCCAAGAGAAGCGGATGATTTCGTCAGGAGAGGCGGCGATGTGCTGGGCGATATATTCCTCGAGGAGGTCCTCGGGCATACGAGGCAGCTCGGACTCGGGGGCGGGCGGCCCTTTCTCCAGATAATAGCAGTAGCGGCAGGCCAGGTTGCAGGCAGCCCCGGCTGGCTTGACGAACACCTGGAATCCGCGTGACCCGACGGTCATAGGTCTATCGTTATCCGCATGCTCATGGATGCTTCAGCCCGCCTGGCTGCAGAAATTATAACAAAAAGAGCCGAGTTTACCATGCCCGGAGGCTGTCAACAGACAGATCATCTCAAATCTGCTTTTCATGGAGAAGCGGAGTGTTTGAATAAAACACGGAGTATATTGCCCGCTTAAAATGATTAAGTCCGTGGATGGATCGAGTTTCTAAGTCTTCGGACAGATATGATAGAATCAAAAGGCGGATATGCGGAAGCAACCCCACTGTGCATTCAGATGTGCGTATCATATCGTCTGGATCTCAAGATATCAATTTAATTTCACCGGGAAGGAGAAGACTATCATGAGAAAAAGCCGAGCCTTTACATCCCTGCTTTTTTGCGCGATTTTTGTTTCATCGGGCTTTGCCCAGAAGGCCAAGGTTCTGATCAACCACGTCGGCTATGATCCGGCCGGTCGCAAGCGGGCCATCATTGAGGGTCAGCCGGGCGACGATTTTGTCGTCTTCAAAGTCAAGGAGTTCGAAACGTCAAAAGACGTCTTCTCCGGCGTTCCCAAGCCCGTCGGCCCGGTCCAAAAGTGGAAGGGCTGGACCTTTTGGATGATCGATTTCACCCCTGTCCTTCAGGAAGGGACCTATGTCATCGAGTGTTCCTCCCCAAAAGGGACCGTTCGGTCCTATCCATTCCTCGTCCTCAAGAACGTTCTGGAGCGAAATACGCTCTCCGACGTCGTTTATTATTTCAAGGGTCAACGGAGCTCCGGCCTGTTAGATAAGGCTGATAGGAAAATGCGAATCGAAGGCCGGGAGGGGACGATCGACGCCAGCGGCGGCTGGTTCGACGCCACGGGCGACTATGGAAAGCACCTATCCCATCTTTCGTTCTCGACCTATTTCAATCCTCAGCAGATCTCCCTCGCCGCCTGGAGCCTGTTCAAGACTTACCAGGAGTTTGAAAGAAGAAACGACCCCAACTTCAGGCAGTACAAAAGAAGGCTCCTTGATGAGGCCATGTTCGGCGCAGATTATCTGGTTAGAATGAAGAATCCATCCGGCTCGTTCCGCATCACTGTTTCGGGCCGCGGTCCCGAGAAAAAGCCCGAGGACCGGCTGATTACACCCAAGGCGGAAAGGCACCTGATCCTAACCCCGGAAACCAAGGACAAGTTCCGCGATTACGGCCGGGAAAAGATTAGCGGCCAGGCCGCTTTTGAGGCCGGTTTCAGGGAGGGCGCGGGATTATGCATAGCCGCTCTGGCGATGGCCTCAACCTTCAATGTCTCGGGGGAGTTCGCGAATGCCGATTACCTCAAGGCCGCAGAGGATGCGTTCGCCTATCTCGAGAAGAATAACTCTGCTTTCGCCAATGACGGCAAGGAGAACATCGTTGATGACTACTGCGCGCTGACGGCCGCTGCGGAGCTATTCCGGGCAACCAAGGCCGCCAAGTACAAGGACGCCGCGGACAGGAGGGCAAACAACCTGATCGCCCGCCTTACGACAAGCGGGGGCTTCAAGGATTACTGGCGGGCCGACGACCGCGACCGTCCGTTCTTTCATCCCGCCGACGCCGGGATGCCCGTCTTAAGCCTGGTTGACTATTCCGGGATTGCCGGTGACGAGATGCAAATAAAGGTCAAGGATGCCGTGAAGAGGTCCATGACCTTCGAGCTCGGGGTGACCGGGGAAGTGGCCAATCCATTCGGCTATAGTCGCCAGCTCGTCCAGAGCAAGAACGGAGCCCGGCGGACGAGCTTCTTTTTCCCTCATGATACCGAGACGGCGCCCTGGTGGCAGGGGGAGAATGCCCGCCTGGGTTCGATGGCCGCAGCTGCCCGTCTCGCCGCCAGGCTTTTTCCCGAGGATAGGGACCTCGGGGCGAAGCTCCTTGCCTTCGGCCGCGACCAGCTGAACTGGATCTTGGGCCTGAATCCCTTCGATGCCTGCATGCTTCAGGGCAAGGGCAGGAACAATCCTCAGTACATGTTTTTTGAATCTTATGAGTACACGAACGCCCCGGGCGGCATCGTCAACGGGATTACGGCCGGTTACCAGAACGAGTCGGATATCGACCTCAACCTGCATTTCTCCGTGACGGGCAAGGACGACGATTGGAGGTGGGCGGAGCAGTGGCTGCCCCATGCCGCCTGGTTCCTTTACGCCGTGTCTTTGGGAGATTGAGACGACCGGGTCCGCGGGGGGGGGAGGCTCTGATGAAGAAAAAATATTTGGGGATTGGTATTTTTCTTGTTTTCTTAGCGGCCGGTCTGATGCGAGGATCAGCGATGCCGGCGGTGACGGATGATGGGAAGCCGCGAATTCTTTGTGTCGGGGCTCACCCGGATGACGCTGAGTCGGGGGCAGCGGGAACGGCAGCCCTTTGGGTTGCTAAGGGGTATCATGTCAAGTTCGTGGCCATGACGAATGGCGACATCGGACACTGGAAGGAATCCGGGCCAGAGCTGGCGACGCGGCGGAAGGCAGAGGTTGAACATGGGGCGAAGCTGGTCGGATATGACTTTGAGGTTCTTGATAACCATGACGGCGAACTGTCGCCCACCCTTGAGAATCGGAAGAGGATGACCAGACTGATCCGTGAGTGGAAGGCGGATGTTGTCATCACCCATCGTCCCAACGATTATCATCCCGATCACCGGTACGCAAGCGTCCTTGTCCAGGATGCGGCCTACATGGTCACCGTGCCCAAGTTCTGCCCTGAGGTCGCAGCTCTCAAGATCAACCCCGTATTCTTGTATTTCTCCGACCGTTTTCTGAAGCCCTATCCGTTCCAAGCCGATATTGCCGTGGACATCGATGCGGTTATGGATAAGAAGCTGGAGGTCCTGCTCGGCATGGTCTCGCAATTCTATGAGGGCGGGGTGAACGGATCGGAAGACTTGCTGCCCAAGGATGAGGGATCGCGGAAGGCAAGGCGGGAACTGCTGGCGAACCGGTTCCGTGACCGGAGCGGGAGCGTTGCCGACAGGTTCCGTAAAAGCCTGGGGGAGTGGTACGGAGCGGAACGCGCGGCCAAAGTCCGCTTCGCAGAGGCATTTGAGATCTGCGAATACGGCCGGCTCCCGGACAAGGCAGAAATCCGTAGACTCTTCCCTTTCTTCGACTGACGAGGCCCGAGATGAGGGCTTTTAGGCCGAAATTTCTTTGATCGAAATCGCGCCGAGGTCCATACGGCCGAGCCCTCGATCGACGGCCTTTTTGAGCATGGCGATCTCGGTGGGATTTCGCCCCAGCAGGCCCGCGCAGTACGTGTCTACGGCGACCACGTCGCGGCCGGCCACGATCTTTTGCGGCCGCACGAGGTCCCCCGGTCCAGCCGGCCCATTGGTCGCCAGAACGACGGTCGCGTCGGCGATTGATAGGTCGGGCTTGCGCAGGGTGTTGACGTCGGCGATACACTGGGATAGGAAATCGACGTCGTCGTATTCGCCCCTATTCTTTCCGGAGCCGAAGTGGAAGAAACGGTTGGTATCGCCGCTGCAGGTGCCCATATAATTTTTCAGGCAGCAGCTGAACCGAGTGCCTGCGTGGTCCTTGGAGACCGATATGTCGATCCAAGCGTCGCAATCGAACAAGTCCTTGACGATCTTGCCTTTCTTCAGGGCCAGCCCGTCTTTGACGGACGTTTCGACGTAATTGCCGGAATGAGGCCTGATGCCCCGGATCTCGGCGTCGTATTTCACCGAAAGGGGACTGCGGCTCCACATGCTGAGAGAGGGGCTCCAAAGATAGACGATTTCTTTGGCTCCGGCGTTGAGGACCATCTTGACGGTGGCCAGGATGATATCTGTGTTGACGTGGCTTCCCGGCAATTTCCACCATTGAGGCGCGTTGACAAGAAGCCCCACCCGGCCTCCCTTCGGGACGAACTTGGCCATGCCGCCCACGAGGCCGACAGCTTTTTCCGTGTTCGCGAAATAGTCCGTTCCCTTAACGACGCCGATATCGGGGTTTTGACCGGTCTGGAGAGCCAAGAGCTCCTGGACCCGGCTGCCTCCGATCGCGGCCGCGGCCCCCAGGGTCAATCCTGTTTTGATGAATTCTCTGCGGCAGGTTCTTCTTTTCATTGCCAACCTCCTTTTTCGTGATTTTACCTCATTATGGGGATGATGTCATGGCTTAAAAATGATAAAAAAAAGCCCGCCCCGGCGGGGCCGGGGCGGGCGGAACTCTGTACTTGTAAACTGCTTAGAATACGAACTTGATGCCGAGTCGAGCTTGGAGCGGGGCTTGGAATGTCTGGTCCTTCATGAACCAGGGGTGCAGGGTGGCATCGGCTGCCGGCTGCCAATTTGTAGAAACGAGAGCCGCGTCACCAGGGGTGATGTTGTACCGGTAGCGCTGCGTAAAGACGGTTGTTGCTGACTGGGAGTTGAATAGGTTGGTGATGTTTGCGCTGAGGAGGACCGAGTGCCTTCCTAACTTGAGGCTGTATTCTGCATAAAAGTCGGTCTGGAACAGGAAGTGCGTGCGGCCGAGGTTGGCCCTGTTATAAGGGAAATAACCCGGGCCGTCGACATTCCAGACCTCGGTCATGGGAACCCCGCTCATGGCCTGCATGACCGTTCCGACGGTCAGGCCGAACGGGAAGACATAGCTGCCGTAGAGCTTGAAGAAGTGCGGACGATCGGTGGGCAGCACTCCGTCGATCGGATTCAGGTTCTTGTCGAAGCAGAAGTGCCAAAGGTCAAAAGCGCGTTCGCCGTTCGGGCTGTTGCGGCCAGCTTCATCTGAGCTGGCCAGGCCGGAATAGTTCCCTTTCAGGCTGCTTAAGGTATAGGAGAAGCCGAACAGCCAGTGGTCGCTGAGCCTCTTATCAATTCCGATGTTGAGGCCCCAGTACTCGCGCTTGGCCTTGGGCATGTTGGGGGTGCCGGGCTGCATGAGGCCGGCCGCGATGGACTCTGCGTATTTCTGGTTGATGAAGCTCCCACCGGGATTGCAGTAGTAGTAGACTTCCCCCTGGCCGGGGACGTAAACGCCGCAGTCTTCGATGGCCCAGAGGACGGACTTATTGACGACGCGGACGGAGAACGACAGATTGTCGTTCAGCTTCTTGTCCGCGCCCAGCGAAATCTCTCTCTGGGTGAAGGGCTTCATGTTCTGATCGATGGTGTCAAAGACGGGAGAGCGGTGATCGAGAATCGTGTAGAGGGTCCCGGGATAGTATCCGTTGACACCTATCTGGGTGAAGTCGTAGGTGTCCAGCGAGTAATAGGCGCTCCTCCACTTGAAACCGCCGAGCGCGTTGGCGGCCATGTTGAGCTTCATCACGTCCTGGTAGATGGCGAAGCTGCCGAAGACCTTGAGGCTCGAATTACCGAAGACGTCATAGATGAAGCCGACCCTGGGCGAGATCTTGTCCGAGAAACCGAAGTTGACGGGCTTTTTGTAGGCGGCATACAGCGGATCGCTGCTGTAGTTGGGGATGTATTCGGATTCCGTGCGGACGCCGGCGTTGATCGTCAGCTTGTTGGCGATCGTCCAGCTGTCCTGCACGTAGATGGCCCACTGATTGCTGAAGGCTTTGTAAAGGCTGCCATAAGGGCCGGCATCGGCGTTGTTCCGAACGCCGTACCATCCGTATCTGCCGCGGCCGTAGTCTGTGCCGTAGGCAGAGAAATTCTGGTCCCAGGCCAGGTAAATCATGGGATTGACCGCCGCGGCATCGACGTTCTCTCCCTGGCGGATGAACTGAACTCCTGCCTTGAGTGAATGCTCACCGGCCAGGTTCAGGTAATAACTCATGTCGAAGTTGAGATTGTACTTTTCCTGCAGGTTCTTCTTTGTCTCAGTCAATCCGGCGAGAGGATAGCTCGACCAGTTCGAGCCGTGCCGAAGGGCAGCCGGGATTTCGGGCCACTGGGGCAGGTCGTTGGTCGTGGACGCGTAGCTGTAGGGCTGTTCCATCTGGAACACGTACCGCGGCGTGGATTCCGGACCCGGGAGCTGGTTGTTCTGGTCGGCCATGAAATAGCCGCCGCGGATATTAACGAGGAGATTGTTGCTTACGACGAGGTCGGCCGTTACACTCGCGCTCATGTTCGGGTAATTGAAGCCCAAGGCGTCATAGTTTGTTGTTTGGCTGGCGTTCCAGGACAGGGGCATCGCGGGCAGCCCGGTCGGCACTTCTCCGGCGTTAAATCTCAGCCCCGGCCCCCTGACGATGTTCAGCCCGTTCACGTAGCTCGCGCTCACTCTCAGGTTCTTGAACACTTGGGCGGAAATCTTGGCCTGGGCGTTCCAGGTCGTCTGTTTCGTCTGGATGTTCCTGAGGAGATTGACGTTCTGGACGGAGTAATCCAACGTCCGGTTCACGACGTTGTAATTGGGAATGACCGAACCGAAGAACCAGAGTCTGTCCTTGATGATGTAGCCGCCGAGGTTGAATCCGGCTTCGATGTTGTGCCAGGTATCCTGGCCTTCATAGTCTTTCCACGCGTAGTAGGCTGCCCTGGCATTGTTCGCATTGTTGAAATTCAGGGTATCCTGACGCCGGCCGACCATCTTTTCGTCCTGATAATAGGCAAGGACTTCGCCATGGAACTCGTTTCCTCCGGAACGGGTCAGAACGTTGACCACACCGCCCAGGGAGCCGCCGTACTCGGCGTTGTAGCCGCTCGACTTGAACTGGACCTCCTCGACGAAGTCATAGTTCACGCTTTGGGCCGATATGCCGTTCCGAAGGTCGTTGGTGTTGATCCCGTCAACAAAGTACATATTCTCCGCGCCGGACGCGCCGTCGATCGATGTCCCGGCCAGAAGGGTTTCCCTGGAAATGCCGGGGACGATGCTGAGGAGTGAGTCGAAATTGCGGCCCTTGGGCAGGGTCGCGAAGACCTGCTTGTTCAGCGTCGTGCCGCGGGCGGTGCTCTTGACGTCGATGAGCGGCGATTGCCCGATGACCGTGACTTCTGCCTCGAGCCTTCCGGGCGTCAGCGAAATATCGAGAGTGACCGTTTTTTCAAGCTCGAGAATGATATCCTTACGGGTCACCGTCTGGAATCCGGTAAGCGAATAGACGATCGTGTAGGTTCCAGGAGGAAGGGCCAGGAGCCGATAGCCGCCCTGGCCGTCCGTGATGGTCGTGGCCTTGCCGATCAGGCGTACGCCTGTGGCTTCAACCGATACGCCAGGAAGAGGAAGTCCTTCCTGATCGACGACCTTCCCGACGATCTTTCCCGTCGGCGCCTGGGCCGGAAGCAGGCCGGCGACGACGATGACGGCAAGAGTTAGGAAAAGGATAGGTCGTATTCGTTTCATCGTTATTTTTCTCCTTTGTTGCTGTCGAGAAAACCTTTTGACTTGGGCGTAGACCCTACCCCTGCATAATTCACTTCTCGTTCCAAATTGTTGGAATTAAAAAGATTACAGAAAGAAGGCTCTCACACCCCCCTACAGCCATATTGCGGGCACTGCCTCATTCTCACCTCCTCTCTCCATAATTCCGACACGCTCCAAAAATATGCAACAATCGTGCCAGCAATCGGAGACAGAAAAGATGTTTACATAATCAAGGACTCGGATAAACGAAAAGTAAAAATTCTTTTAGAACAGACGATGAGGGGTGTAAAATCCTTTTATCAAACGCGGAGGACGGCGATTCATTATTTTGAACATAAATCCAAAAAACTGTGCGGAATTCCGTGCCCTGCCAGAAATATGGCTCCGGACGCCCTTCCATATAGCGGGTGGTCCCGATGCTGATTCGGCGTCCATCCCTTGACATAGGGAGTTGCAAACCATAAAAATAAGCACGTTTCAATGACCTTGGAGGACGAAACATGAAAATCTCTGTTCTGGGCTCAGCCGTCGTCCTGTGGCTCACAGCCTATGTGGCCGCAGGGCCCTTGGCGCAGGAAAAGGCCTCGGGTGCCGAGGACATTAGAGCCGGCAAGAATCTCTTGGCTACCCGGGTTTATTCGGAAGCTGAGGACGGGAAGTTCTTGGCCCTTTTCAAGGGATTGCGCGTAGCCGATGTCACGGACGGGATGGACGCCCTGGGACTTCAAAATGTTGGTCTCATGGATCCGGAGATCCACTCCCTCTGGCGCGACACGGAGCATTTCATTCATCGATTCGCGGGGATCGCGGTAACAGCCAGGTACGTCCCCACCCAGGATGGACCGGCGGGGAAGATGACCGTCGAGGCCTATGATGCCTGGTCCGCGGATTGGTACGATCAGCGATCCTCCGAAGCCTATATCGACCTCATCCGCAAGGGGACGGCGCTTGTTATCGACGACGCGCCGAACGCGGACGTCGGCTCAATAGGCTCCTACAACATCCTGGAATGGCATGGACGCGGCTGCGTCGGTGTCGTCACCAATGCCACGGCCAGGGACACCGATGAGATCACCACCGAGCGCGTTCCCCTCTACTTCCGGCAACCGGGACGCGGCATCCGGCCCGGACGAAATGAACTCGAATCCGTCAACAGGCCGATCGTTTGCGGCGGCGTCCTGGTCATGCCAGGCGATGTCATCGTCGCCGACGGTGACGGCGTCGTGGTCGTGCCCCGCGCGAAGGCGGAAGCCGTAGCCAAGTATGCCCGGAGGATCTTGGAGGGGGATAAGGCCGGGCGGCGTGATCTCTACAAGGCGCTCAAAATCAAGGAAGACGATTCAGTCATCAAATAAACCTTGATTCCTCGGCTCCATGCTTTTTAAGAAATTCGGACAAGGCCGTATCGTTCATGAGTTCACCGACGTGGAGGGGGGTGACCCCTCCAGCTGTCCTGATGTTGACGTTCGCGCCTTTGCCGATCAGAAACCCGATTAAAACCTTGTGGCCTTTGCCGGCGGCAGCATGGAGAGGCGTCCAGCCGTCTTTGTCCTCGGCGTTGATGCTCGCGCCTTTTTTGATCAGCAACTCGGCCATGCCCTTGTGGCCGTTGTCGGCGGCAGCATGGAGAGGCGTCCAGCCGTCTTTGTCCTCGGCGTTGACGTTTGCCGCCTTTTTGATCAGGAATTCGGCCAGCTCCTTATAGTTATTAGCAGCAGCCCAGCGGAGCGGTGTCCAGCCGTCATTATCCTTGGCCTCGACCTTCGCCCCCTTTTTGATCAGGAACTCGGCGAGATTCTTATGACTATTAGCAGCAGCCCAATGGAGCGGCGTCCATCCATCTCTGTCCTTGGCCTCGACCTCCGAGGCCTTGGCGATCAACAATCCGGCGATATCCAGATGCCCCCAGGCCGCAGCCCAGTGGAGAGGGGTCGTGTCCTTGGCGGTCTTGGCGTCGATATCCGCGCCTTTGGCGATCAGCAACTCGGCCATGTCCTTTTGGCCATTGGCCGCAGCCCAGTGGAGCGGCGTCCGGCCCATCGCGCCCCTGGCATTGATGTCCGCTCCTTTGTTGATCAACGTCTCGGCTATTTCTGAGTGACCCCAGCTCGCAGCCCAGTGGAGCGGCGTCCAGGCGTCTTTATCCTTGGCGTCGATGTCCGCGCCTTTGGCGATCAGTAACTCGGCCATGTCCTTATGGCCACGAACAGCAGATCCATGAAGAGGTGTGACGCCCTGGGCGTTCTTGGCATTGATGTCCGCTCCCTTGTCGATCAATACCTCGGCCAGGTCTTTGTGGTCGTCGTCGGAAGCCCAGTGGAGCGGCGTCCAGCCGGCTTTATCTTTAGCATTGATGTCCGCTCCCTTGTCGATCAACGCCTCGGCTATTTCCAGGTGACCCCAGGTTGAGGCCCAGTGGAGCGGCGTTGCGCCCTGGGCGGTCTTGGCGTCGACATTGGCGCCCTTGGAAATCAACAGCTCAACCAAGTCTTTTTGGCCGTAAACAGCAGCCACGTGAAGCGGTGTCCATCCCTCCGCGTTTCTGGCGTCTATGACTGCGCCTTTTTCGATCAGGGACTTGGCTGGGTCCTTGCAGCCTTCCTCTGCGGCCATATGAAGGGGCGTCCAGCCCTCTTCGCCGCTCGCGTCCATGTCCGCACCTCGATTGAGAAATACCCTCTTCCGTCCGTTCACTATTTGAGTATAATCCAAAGCGGGGATCCAATGCCAAAAGATTTCAAGTCCGCTCAAATGATAAACGTCAGGTTATTCGTGATGTCTCTGAGGACAAAGGATCCGAGTTATAACATTGACAGCAGGATGAGGCCAAGGCTATCATGACGCCGGAGCGCCGGGAGCCGGAGACGCCTTCGATGAGCGAGGTCGAACAAACGAGCTCTGGCATGATAAGGAAAACGTGAATGAAACCAGGAAGAGTCATCCTCTCGGTTTTGAGCATGGGGTTGCTTTTATTCCTCCTGATCAATTGCCGAGGCCAAGAACAAAAACGTGAATTCGGGCTTTTGACAGCTTTGGCTGACACATATAAGACTGATAAAGGATCCAGCGGCCATCTTTATACGGAGGTCTACGAATATTACTTTCATCCGATAAAATATAGAGTCCTTGAAGTCCTCGAAATAGGAATCGCCAAAGGCGGATCGCTGAAGATGTGGAGAGATTATTTTCCCAAGGCCACGATTTATGGAATCGACATCAAAGACAAGTCCAAGCTAAATTCTAAGACCATCAAAACGTTCATTGCCGATCAAGCAGATAGAAAAAAAATCCAGAATTTTTTGGATGCCTCAGGAACGGATTTTGACATCATTCTGGATGACGGCGGCCATTCCATGGAACAGCAGCAAGTCAGTATGGGATATTTATTCAGACATCTCAAAAGGGGCGGATATTACATCATTGAAGACGTCCACACATCTTTATCGGGTGATGACCCCAGCAAGTTTGGAGCCGCTCCTGACGGAAGCAATACGACCTTGACGATGATCGAAAATTTTATAAAAACCGGGAATATCAAAAGTTCCTATATGACGGCGAAAGAAATGAATTATCTGACAGCCAACATCGTTTATTGTGATCTCTTCAGCAGGAATAGAGGGCATTCGATCGCCTGCATCTTTACAAAATAGGAGCCGAGAATGATCATGGCCCACGGGAGCGGGACGGAGCGTCGGCACGAAATCGAGCCCTCGGGTGGAAAACTGGGGAGTGTGATAACGGAATGACACCCCTCAAACCCCCCGGGCAATCCCTCAAACTTCTTAAGGCTTTGCTCGCAGCCGGCCAATTGTTGAATTCTTCCTTGGATCTCAAAAGGATTCTGTCCGTCCTTCTTGACCTGGCGACGAAATATCTCCGGGCTGAACGCGGGACGATCTATCTCCTGGATTCGGGAAAAAAGGAACTTTGGTCGCAAGTCCTCATCGGGGACCAAACATTGGAGATTCGATTGCCCCTGGGACAGGGAATCGCAGGCTTTGTTGGGAAAACCGGCCGGACCTTGAACATCAAAGATGCGTATCAGGACCCGCGGTTTGATCCAGAGGTGGACCAGCAAAGCGGTTATCGGACAAGGACCCTGCTTTGCGCACCGATGAGAAACAAGAGCGGAGAGACGATCGGCGTTTTCCAGCTTCTCAACAAGAAAAAAGGGCATTTCGACAAACGGGATGAAAAATTCCTTGCCGCCCTGTCCCTGCCCGCGTCGCTGGCCATCGAAAATGCCCGTTTGCACCTGACCGAAATCGAGCAGAAGAGAATCGAAAAGGAACTGGAAGTGGCGGGGGAAATCCAGCGGCAGCTTCTCCCGAAATCCCTGCCTTCCCTCCGGGGTTTGGATTTGAGCGCTTGCTCCATTCCCTGTTATTCCGTCGGCGGCGATTTTTATGATGTCCTTCAAATCGGCGAGAATGATATCGCCCTTGTGATTGCCGACGTGGCCGGCAAAGGCGTTCCCGCGGCCCTTCTGGTTTCGACCCTCCAGGCCGCGCTCCATGCTTATCTAGAAGCCGGTTTTCCGGCGGCCGAATTGGTCGCCAAGCTGAATAAAGTCATCAGCGAATACGCAACCGAGGATAAGTTCATCACCTTCCTCATCTGTATTTATGATGGAAATACGAGATCTCTCCGCTATGTCAACGCCGGTCATAACATGCCTTTTTTGCTCGGCGCCGACGCGAAGCTCAAAGAATTGGATAAAAATGGGCTGTGCCTGGGGATCCTCCCGGGTTCCCGTTATGAAGAAGGAGAAGTTTCTTTGCGGTCCGGAGACACGCTGATCCTTTATACGGACGGACTCACGGACGCCGCCAATAAAAGGTCGGAGCTTTTTGGCCTGCAGCGCTTCCGGTCAATCCTGGCCCGGGCTTGCGACCAAGATGCCAAAACCATTCAAGAACGGGTCCTCCAGGAGATTCGGATCTTCACCGAAGGCGAGCCTCAGGCCGACGACATCACGCTGGTCGTCATGAAGGCGGCGTTCTGAGAATTCCTTTACGCTTTTTCCTTCAGCCTGTGGAGTTCCCAGAGCTCCCGAGTGCTGGTGTGAAGCAAAGGAGAAATGACCCTTTTTCCCAGGCGCCCGATATTGCGTTCCAGATATCTCAACTCCTGGAATTTCTCTTGAATCTCGGGATCATGGGAAACGGGAAATCCGGCTTCGGCCATGAGGAGGATGCCCTTCGCTCGGATCGAAAGCTCGGCGAAAATCCGGAGGTAACAAACGAGATCGGCGAGCAGCTCTCCGGGGACCCGGTCTTTTAGCGATTGGAGATATTGACCCATTTTGGACTTGAGAAATGTCCCCGTCCGGATCATATCCAGGAGCTCGACATCCGCACGGAAGCCCGTATCCATCCATTTCTGCAGGGATCTTTCGCTGCGACCGTAGACAAACATGACCAGAGGCGGCAAGCCGACAAGAAAGACAAACGACGTGAAGACCTGCATCCGGAGGAGAAGATGATTGAAAAGTGAATGGATGAGGATGGCCAATCCCAAGCCTGGCCCAAAAAAGGAGATCCGTTCCTTCTGCCGGCGATCCGATAGATTCTTGGCGAGAATGCCGATCAAAGTGACGGTCGTCCCGTGCATGATGGCCGTTCCAAATCCGCGAATGACCCAGTGGATGGGGTGGATTCCTGTCTGGGAGTTCAGATAGGTCAAATTTTCGATCAAGGCGAAACCGGCTCCCGTGGCAAAACCCAGAATGGCGGCATCGACCAGGAAGGCGATCCTTTTCCTCCGGAAGAGGTAAAATAAATAAACAGCCTTGGCCGGCTCCTCGATCAGAGGCGCAAGATATCGGGCATACGTCGGCAGAGGGACGCGGAGATGGGTCAAAGCCGCTTGGTTGATAAAAAAGCAGGAGACGGCAACGAGGCATCCGACAAGAAGGGCTTCCAAGACGGCCCTGAACCTGACGAGCCGGTAATTATCAAGGAGCTCGAGGGCCGCCAGGAAAGCCACAACCGGCACAAATCCCAGGATCAATCGTAAAAAGAAGTCTGCCATGATGAATTCGAACGGCCTAGATCTTGAGCGAGACAAGCCATTCGTCCGTTGGATTGCTCCTCAAAGTTCGGGCATAGCCGAAAGAGAGGGTGAGCTGGTGATGGGAAAGGGCAATCAAACGAAAATCAAGCTGGACCCCCAGGTCGACAAAATCCTTTCGATGGGGTCGGCTGTCGATATTGGTCATCAAACCGCTCGAAAAGATCGATAATCCTGCCCAGTTGGCATAGAGGAAAGGAAATCCCAAACGTCGGAAAAAAAGCGGCGGAAGATTCCATTCCAGCATCAGTCTGGCATACGTTTTGCCCCCGATTTCATTGAGTTCGACGCCGGGGAATCCATAATATTCCCGATACCTTTTATAGCTCAGATGATCCACCCAGTTGTTGCCGAAACCGCCGAAGTAAAAGTTGGCGAAAGGCTCCTTCCGGTCGCCAAAGGCTATTCCCGCCGACGTTCTGATCCAAATGGAAGAATGGGGCAGAGGAAGGGGGATCCCCAGGTCTCCGCAGGCATAAAGCCTCGGGAAGAGGACCTTATTGACATAGGTATTAGCAAGCGTCAGGCGCCATTCGTATCCCTTCTCGTCTTCGACGGCTCCCAGAGAGCGCCGGAGGTACTTGGAGTTGAGCTTGAAGCTCAAGGTAAAAAACCGGTCATAGGTCGTTGCGATGTTCTGGAACTCGGGCATCCGTTCCAGGTTGAAATAGCCGGTCGCACGAATCGTGTAATCCAAATAGCGGTTGGGCTCATCGAAGATCAGGGTTTTTTTGTATTGGAGATCGAGGGACTGGCCTTTGCGGCTCATTTTGGTCGGTCCGAAGAGGTCGTAGAAATCCGTGGCATTGTGACTGGCCCGGAAATCCCAATTTTTCAAGGATACGGCCAATTTGAGATGGACCCTTTCTTTAGCCTCAAGCGCATTATCCGGGGAATAGGCAGCCGTGAGATCAACTTCCTCCAGGCTGATGGAATCGGCGAGATGAAAGTGCATCCCAAAAGAAGGGGAATCCTTGTATCCTTCTACAACGGGATACGCGGATTTCAAGCCGATGTGGCTCAGCGGACTATAGCTTCCCCGAGACGTAATCAGCGAGTCGAGGGGGACTGCTGCGGGAGAACCGACCGCCCAGCTGGAGAGGGCGGGGTATTTATCGGCGATTTTCTGGCCGAGAAGCGCAATCGCTTTGACCTGGAGTCCTTCAGGCTTCTGATTAGAAATGATAGTCGGTGTGAAACCCTTGGCCGTGTATCGAAAAACGAGAAGCTGATCATCCGAAATCGGAATCGGCCGGAAAAGTCCGTTTTCGGAGTTGGTCAGGATATCGACTTGATTCGTGTCCAGATTGCAGCGATAGATATTCGATACTCCGGAATAATAGGAGGCGCCGAAAAGGGTCCGGCCGTCCGGAGAAAAGACGAAATTGGCCGGCGAGCTGTTTTCAAAGTCCGAAAGTTCTTCGTAGGCGGGCTCGCCGTTCCGAAGCTTCTCCATCGAAATTTTAATCAACGATTGCCGGCCGCTGATCTCCGTCAGGGCCGCGACCATGAGCTTCCCGTCAGGAGAAATGTCGATATCGTAGATATCCTTGCCGTAGGGCCAGGAATAAACGAGGTTCCACTCCTCGTAAGGATAGGGGATACGAACGATTGTCGAGAGCCCGTTATAGTGACGGATTCCCCATAGGGATCGGTCGGACGCGTTAAATGCCAAGTCGCCGACCCGGGCATCCTTGATGAGCATTTGGCTCCGGCCGGACAGGGCGTTGACTTTTCTCAAATCGCGCCAGGCGTTATTATCGGTCGTGTAGAACAGGGTGGAGGTGGCCGGGTCATAGGCCAGTGAGCTTACGTAATAAAGCGCCGGGCCTTTGACGTCGCAGATCTTTTTGATCGCTCCCGTGTCCATATCCAAGGAAGCCAGATGGGCGACCTGCCCCGGATAATTGACCCCCAGATAGATTTTCCGGGTCCGGGCATCAAAGAACGCCCGCGAAACAGAACCGAGAGTTTTGGTCGAAAGGTCCTGAAACGGAGTGAGGGGGCTTGTCCGAAGATTCTCGAGATTGGCTTTTTGAAATTCCTTTTCCCATCCAATCCACTGGGCCCAGGCCCGGTCGATCGGCAAGCCGAAGATCTTCCGGAACTGAGACGAAAAATAGGCGCGGCTGCCGTCTTTCCGGGCAACCCAGCGAATGAGGCTTTCCGGTCCAAAGTGAAGGGCCAGGTAGCTGAAAAAACGCGTTCCATAAAGGTAGGAATTGACGCCCACTTGAAAGTCCAGCCTGGTTCCGGCGGACTCGAGGCCGACCATGTCGTAGACCCGACTGTTCTCATTGACCAGGGTCCGGAAAACCATTTCATCATAGCAGCCCAAGGTTCGGCCGTAACCTCCCGACATCCAGGTTTCCATAAAAACCGCCATGCCTTCCATGTACCAGCGCGGGACGTACAGCCGAGGCGTCGTCAGATAGCCATAGATCATTGTCAAAGGATTCTCTTCATTTGGGCTGACTTTGCCGAAGAAGACGGATCGGAAAAAGCGGTCGGAGCGCGCGGGTTGATCGCTTTGGAGGACGTGGACCAGCTCGTGATTCATGATTCCGCTGATCCGCTCATTGGCCGGCATCGTTTCAAAAACATAATTGAAGGGAGCGATGGTGACGAGAATAGTGTTTTGCGGAACGGCCCCGGCGGCCGCATTGGAATAATCGCCGAAATCGTGGAGAAGGACGTTGACCTTTTCCGTGGGCTGATAATCAAAGAGTCTCTGGTGGAGATTGAGGGAATTGATAAAACAACTCGCGGCGTAGTTGGCCAGGAATCCTTCAGCGGGGAAATAGATCAAGCGGAGGCGATCCGTTTCCAGGCGTTTGAACTGGGAGGATAGCCCGGTCGAGAGGCCAAATAGCAGAACAAGATAGATCAAAAATTTTTGATAAAACTTACTTTTCCCCATGGCGGCAGTATAAGAAAACTACTAGGTTTAATCAAGACAAAAAACGCCGTTTCCCGGGCACGGGAAACGGCGCTTTTTGTAAATAAGACCCCGCTCAGGGCTCTTGGGTCCTTAATCGGTTTTTTGGAGGGCCGCTTCAAATCTGGCGCTCGCCAATAAAGCCGCGAGTTGCCCGTTGGCCAACAAATCACTAAACTGCTTATCGGCAAGAAGGGCCGAGAATTCCTTGTTGGCCATCAGTGCCGCAAAGTTCTTATCGGCCAAGAGCCGGGCAAACTGCCGGTCGGCTAGGAGAGAGGCAAATCCGCGTTGGGCCAGGAGGTAGGTGAAGGCCTGGTTGGACATCAAGTCTGCGTATTGGGCATTGGCCATGAGCTCGGATAACTGAGCGTTGGCCAGCTGAAGATTCGCGAAGCTTTTCTCGGCTAGAAGGGCGGCAAAATCGGCATTGTCCAGGATCCCTGCATATTGCTGATTGGCCCGGAATAGGTCGGCAAAATTCCTGTCGGCCAGCAGGGCGGAAAACTCCCTATTGGCCAGCATCTCCGCGAGTTGATTATTGGCCATTAGAGAGGCGAATCGTCGGCTGGCGAAGAGGTCCGTATACGCCTGATTGGCCATCATCTCGGAGAATGCGCTCTGAGCCATGAGATCGGCAAAGCTGGCGTTGGCCAATAGGGGAGCGAAAGCTCTGTTTGCTAGGAGTTCGGCAAACTGTCCATTCGCCAGGAGGCCCGCGTAATTCATATCACTCAACAGGGCGGCGAACTGTTTATCCGCCATCAGCGCGGCATAGCGTCGATCGGCCATCAAGGCCTGATATCTTTGATCCGAACGCAGAGCGGCGTATCTTTTATTGGCACTGAGCGCCGAATATCTCCGATCGGCCAGCAAAGCCGCGAATTGTTTATCGGCCAGAAGGGCGGCGAATCTCTGATCAGCCAGAAGAGGGGCGAATTGCCTGTTGGCCACGAGGGCCGCCAACTGCCTGTCGGCCAACAAGGATGCCCATTGTCTATTGGCCATGAGTGCGGCAAATTGCTGGTCAGCTAGCACATTGGCAAATCGCGCGTCCGCCAACAGGGCCGCAAACCGCGCGTCTGCCAGCAGGGCCGCAAAATGAGCATTGGCCAAAACCGAGGCATACCTTTTGTCGGCCATGAGAGCCGTAAACCGAGCGTCCGCCATCAAGGCGGCAAACCGTTTGTCCGCTAAGAGGTTGCTAAACCGTTTGTCGGCCATCAAGGCGGCAAACCGCCTGTCCGCTAGGAAAGAGGCGAATTGCCTATCGGCCAGAAGAGCTGCAAATCTCCTATCGGCCAGCAAATCGGTGAATTGCTTGTTGGCCATCAAGGCGGCGAAACTCTGATTCTGCAGGGCCAGA
>CAZJBD010000019.1:0-22856 GCA_964544265.1 uncultured Eubacteriales bacterium | reverse complement strand
AGTTCGAAACGGGCGGCTTCCCGGGGATTGTCTTTGGCTGCTTTGGCCAGCGGCGAGACTTCACGGGGCGGATTCAGAAGGAACGTCGGCTGAATGATTTTCTCCCTGACGAATCGATCGAAAATGATGTCCAGGGCTTTCCGGTAGGTCGCCGGCTTTTTCTCAGGTGCCAGGGTCGTCGCCAGCTCCAGGATACTCTTTTCGCTTTCAAAGCGGCTGGGGGCCAGGCCGCTGAAGGAGACCAAGGCGTCCCTAAACATCAGCCTTTTATAGGGTCTTTTAAAGGAGATCAGGTGTTCGCCGAACGGGAGCTCTTCCTTGCCTGCGACCTTAAGGCATAAGTAGCTCATAAGGTCTTCCGTGAGGTCCATCATATCGTTGTAATCGCTGTAGGCCTGATAAAACTCGATCATTGTAAATTCGGGGTTGTGCTCGGAATCAACGCCCTCGTTCCGGAAGTTCCGATTGATCTCATAAACCCTGTCTAACCCGCCCACGGTCAGCCTTTTCAAGTACAATTCGGGGGCGATCCTGAGGTAAAGGTCGATGCCCAGGGCGTTGTGGAACGTCTTAAAGGGCCTGGCCAGAGCCCCGCCAGGGACGGCGTGCATCATGGGCGTCTCGACCTCGATATAGCCGCGCTCGTCGAAGTACCTCCTCATATTCATGACTAAGGCGCTCCTTAGGCGGAACGTCTGGACCACATCGGGGTTCATGATAAGGTCGAGGTACCGTTTGCGATATCGGATCTCGATGTCCTGAAGGCCATGCCACTTCTCCGGGAGCGGATGGAGGGATTTGGCCAGAAACGTGAACGAGGCACAAAGAATGGTCAGCTCGCCTGTCCGTGTCTTGAAGAGGGTTCCCCGAACGGAGACGACGTCGCCGATATCAAGGAGCGAAAACAACTCATAATTCTTGGCTCCGGCCACGTCTTCTCGGATATAGACCTGGAGCTTCGAGCGGCCGTCGGAGAGGTGAAAGAACGTGGCCCGACCCATCCTCCGGATGCTGAGAATCCTTCCGGGGACCGTTACGGCCTGCATCTTCTTTTCCAGATCTTCCTTGCTGAGGGCGGAGAACTCCGCGACGATACCGGTCACGGAATGGGTCCATTCGGCCTTGTGCGGAAAGAGGTTCACACCCCGTTCGGCAAGCTTAAGGAGCTTATCCCGTCTGGCCTGCTCTTGATCACTGATTTTCATTTCGGTCTCTGGTTGCCTTTTTCTCTGTTTTGGTGACTCGTCGTTTCTTTTCATCGTTGCCTTCTTTGGAAGAATCTTTCCCGGCTTCCAGTTTCTTCCGGACGGCGTCCAGGATGCCGTTGATGAATACCGAAGCCTCCTCGCTGCTGTATCTTTTGGCGATCTCGATGGCCTCGTTGATCACGATGGCCGGGGCGAGAGTTTTTTCAAACAGGAGCTCATAGACCGCGATCCTTAGAATGTTCCTGTCGACGACGGCCATCCGAGGAATGCGCCAGTTCACGGATGTCGATTGGATGGTCTCGTCGACCTCTTTGGCGTGGGCCCGAATTCCTTTGAGGAGCCAGTTGGCGTATTCCCTGATCTCATCGGAAACCTTTTGGTATTCCCAGTACCGGCGGATGAGGGATTCAGGATCGGTCGTATTGAATTCCAGCTGGAACAGAACCTGGAGGACGCACTCCCGAGCCTTCCTTCTTTTTCCCATGGAGTGAGTTCTGGCCGTGCTTCAGTGCAACCCCGAATCCTTGAGAAGGTTCAGCGTTTCAACAAGGGAGAGCGCCGTGTCGTAACCTTTATTCCCGGCCTTGGTCCCGGCCCGCTCAATGCCCTGTTCGATGGTGTCCACTGTCAGAATGCCGAAAGCCACGGGCAACCCTTCGTCGAGAGCGATCTGGGCCAGGCCTTTGGTAATTTCGGCGCCCAGGAAATCAAAGTGGGGCGTGTCCCCGCGGATGAGGGCGCCCAGGCAGAGGATACCGTCGACCTTCCCCGCCTTGGCGACCTTCTTGACGACCAGAGGGACCTCGAAGGACCCTGGGACCTTGAAAACGGAAATATCCGTATCGGCGGCCCCGAGCTTTCGGAGGGCGTCCAACGCCCCCTCGAGCAGCCGCTCCGAGATGAACTGGTTGAACCGGCTCACCACGATCCCGATTTTCAAACCCTTGGCTTGAAGCGTTCCTTGATAGGTCTTCATGGTTGTTCCTCCAGGAATCCTCATTACAGCCCTTTATCTTATCCGGTTTCGCCCTGAATGTCCAATCGCCGCCCCCGGGACAGGAAAAGATCCATCTCGACCGAAACGATGAAAAAGGGCGGTAATCCTAAGAAAATTCCGCTAACTTGTCCGAGATAGCCTTTTGTGTTAATAGTGTCTCGAGGAGCCGATCATGAAAACGAAGACGAGTTTTAAAGAGCTTTCACCGGGCGAATTGCGCTGGACTTGTACAGACGAACTCGTCCCGTTTAAGACGACCGAGGAATGCCCATACTGCGACGAGATCATCGGCCAGGAAGGGGCGCTCAAAGCCATCCAGACTGGGCTGGACATTAAAAGCCTCGGCTACAATATTTTCATTACCGGCATGGTTGGAACGGGCCGGACGACGACGATCAAACAACTCCTGGAAAGGCTAAAAAAAGGAGAGCGGACGCCCAACGATATCCTTTATGTCAACAACTTTAAGCATCCTGACGAGCCGGTCCTCATCGAACTCCCCGCCGGCCGGGGCAGGCTCTTCGCCGAGGCCATGGGAAAACTCATCGCGATGCTCAATGTCAACATTCCTGCCCTCCTGAAGAGCAAATATTATTCGGAGCAACGGGACCAGATCGTTGAGAAACAGCAGAAGAAGCAGAAGGAAACACTCCAGGCCTTTGAGGAGGAGGTATCCGAACAGGGCTTCTCCATGATCCAGGTCCAGATGGGGCTCTTCACCCGGCCGGACCTCATTCCGGTCATCGACGGCGTTCCGACTCCCTTCCCCAAGCTCGATGCCCTGGTCAAGGAGAAGAAACTTCCCAAGGCCCAAGTGGAGGAGCTCAAGGCCCGCTATGAGAAGCTGACGGACAAGCTCGAAGAGGTATTCGAATCTCTGAAGGAAATCGATGAAGAAACCCGGAACCTGCTTAAAAACTGGGACGAGGAGTCGATTACCCCCATCATCAAGGAGGGGGTTGCAGAGGTCCGGGCCGAGCTCTCCAATCCTAAAGTCGACGACTACCTCAACCAGGTCGAGGAGAACCTCACCAAGAACATCGACCTGTTTAAGGGCCAGAAAAAGGAGGAAAAGGAAGGGGAGAATCCGGACGCTTTCCTCGAATACGGGGTGAACCTCCTCGTGGACAACTCGGACCTGAAGGGGGCCCCGGTCATCATGGAAACCAATCCGAGCTACATGAACCTTTTCGGCTCGATCGAGTTTTCCTATTCCCGGCCCTTCGGGACCGGGCAGACCGATTTCATGAAAATCAAAGCAGGATCGTTCCTCAAAGCCAACGGCGGGTTCCTCATCATCAACGCCCTTGATGCCGTCGTCGAGCCCGGCGTTTGGGCGACCCTGAAACGGACCCTACGGAACCAAGTCTTTGAGATTCAAAACTATGCCGCCATGTTCCTCTTCTCCACCTCGCGCCTCAAGCCCGAACCCATCTCCTGTGATGTGAAGGTCGTCATGATCGGAGATGCTTACGTCTATAACATCCTCTATTCCGCGGACGAGGACTTTAAGAAAGTTTTTAAAATTAAGGCGGAGTTCGATTCGGAAATGACCAAGACCGAAAACACCGCTGGAGAGTATACCCGGTTCATCAAGAAGATCTGCGATGACGACCGGCTGCTCCCCTTCGACAGGGAAGGAATCGGAGCGGTTATCGAGTACGGGACGCGCATCGCCGGCCGCCAGAAGAAAATCTCGACCCGGTTCCACATCATCGCCGACGTCGTCCGGGAATCGAGTTATTGGGCCGGCAAAGAGGGCCGGAAGAGCGTTGGCCGGGAGGCCGTCGAAAAGGCCGTCCTTGAGCGCTTCGAGCGGGTCAGCCTGATCGAAAAAAAGATCCAGGAAATGATCCAGGAAGGGACCATCATGATCGATACCGAGGGCCGGGTCGTCGGCCAGGTCAACGGCCTAGCCGTTTACGATATGGGCCAGTTCATGTTCGGCAAACCCAGCCGGATTACGGCCCGGACCGCGATGGGGCGGGCCGGGGTCATCAACATCGAACGAGAAGCGGATATGAGCGGGAACACACATAACAAGGGCGTTCTCATCCTGGGCGGATACCTGCGGGGGAAATATGCCCAGGACAAACCATTCGCCCTGTCCGCTTCCTTGGCTTTTGAGCAGTCCTACTCGGGAGTGGACGGCGACAGCGCTTCCTCCACGGAGGTCTATGCCATCCTGTCCAGCCTCTCCCAGGTCCCCCTGAGACAGGACATCGCCGTAACCGGATCACTCAACCAGAAGGGCGAAATCCAACCCATCGGCGGAGTCAACGAGAAGATCGAAGGATTCTTTGGCGTCTGCAAGGCGAAGGGCCTGACGGGGAGCCAGGGCGTCATCATCCCCCGCCAGAATGTCCAGGATCTCATGCTCCGCCGGGATGTGGTTGAAACCGTAGCCGAGGGAAGGTTCCACGTGTATCCAATTTCTACGATCGATGAGGGGATCGAGCTCCTGACAGGCATCGAAGCCGGACAGAAGAAGGAGGACGGGGCATTCGAGGAAGGAACCCTGAATAGCCTTGTGGATATGGAACTCCAGCGCCTGGCCCAGGGTTGGAGGAAATATCAGGCGGCGTTAGAGAAAGAAACCTGAACCTAGGCTAAACCGGCACGCTTCCGAAGCTTCCGGACCTCAGCGGCGTCCAGCGTCCGCCATTGCCCCGGTTTGAGACCCTCGAGGGTCAACCCGGCGAAATGGGTTCGCTTCAAGGCCGACACCCGATAGCCCAAGGCTTCGAACATCTTCCTGACCTCGCGCTTCCGGCCCTCATGGATTTCGAGCTTGACCAGCGCATGTCCAGGGGACCTCTTAACGACCGACGCTTTGGCCGAAGCCGTCTTCCGGCCTTCAAGAAAGATCCCTTTACGGAGTTTATCCAAAGCCGAGTCATCGGGAACGCCGTCCACTTTGACCGAATAAACCTTCTGGACCTCGAACTTAGGATGGGCCAGCCGGAAGGCCAGTTCGCCGTCGTTCGTGAGGAGGATCGCGCCGCTCGTCGCGACATCCAGGCGTCCCACGGGAAAGACTCGGATCTTGAGCCCGGAAACAAGGTCCCTGACCGTCATCCGGCCGAAGGGATCCTTAAGAGAGACAACGGCGCCGACAGGCTTGTTGAGGAGGGCGTAAACCTTCCGTTCCTCATTCTTCACCCGCCGGCCGTCGAGCTCGACGATGTCCTCGTCGTCCTCGATCTTTTCCCCGAGCTCTTCGACAACCCGGCCGTTGACCTTGATTCTTCCCTCCTGGATCATGCGGTCGGCTTCCCTGCGGGAGGCGGCGCCGGCCCGGGAAAGAAACTTGTTCAAACGGACGAGCATGGATCGGTTACTTTTAAAAGTATATGTTGAAGCCCCCGGTCAGAGAAAAATCGCTAACCTTAAAGCTCTCGCTGGTGATGTCCAGGGATACATGATGATATTTGCCCTCGGCGATAAGGGAAAATTTTTCCCCCAGCATGACTTCGACGCCGACCCCGAGGTTAAAGCCGCCATTGCGGTCCTTATCGATATCGTGGATATCGGCCGTGTAAAAACCGTAGCCTGCCGTGAGAAAGGGTTGAACGACGGGGAGGGGCATGATCCATCTGACATTGGCGCCCAAGTAGCTATAATCCACCTTTCGGTCCTGCCACATGGTCACGGAGATATCGTTGACATCGAGGTTGTGGGCAGCCTGAAAATAATTCAACTCCACGGCGATATTCATGATCTTCACTCCGGCCTTAATCCCATAAAGAAAAGACGTATCGGTATTGAACTTAATGTCCGAGAATTTGACCTTCTGCATGGAGAGCCCACCCTGGAGCCCGAAGTAAATAAAACCCGCCTGGGCTTTGGGGACGAGACAGAGGACAAAGAGGATCAACCCGACGCCCGTTAATATTTTTTTCATCTTTATCTCCTTTCCCGTTTTTTCCAGTATGGCGGCTTCCCCTGGCAAAGTCAACCTGGAGGGGGCGGGGTATGAACCTTCTTTTCGTTTCTTCGTATGATCTGATGTAGAATAGGACTTCAAAGCCGATGGTTAAGTTACAGCTCAAGGAATCCTTCTCGATGGCCATGGTCTCTCTCAGGGCCAACAAGCTCAGGACCTTTCTGACGCTTCTAGGGATCATCATCGGGGTCCTGACCATCATTGCCGTCGTCTCCGTGATCCAAGGCCTCAACAATTATGTCTATACAAAGATGTCCTTTTACGGAGCCGACGACTTTGCTGTCTCCAAGTTCTCCATGATCGGCACCTCCCTCAAGGAGTTCAAGGAGCAAATGAAACGCAAGGACCTCACCCTGACCGAGATGCGGCTCCTCCGCGAGCGCTGTGCCTCCTGTGAACTCGTCGGGGCAAGCACGAGCACCTCGCGGACGGCAAAATACCGGAATCAGTCCCTTCAGGGCACCGAGGTTCGCGGCGTAACTTATCTCGACCACCTCATCGGGTCCGTCGTCGAGCTGGAGAGCGGCCGTCACATCCAGAAGGACGATGAGGATCATTCCCGTTACGTCTGCGTCATCGGATCGGACATCACGGAGAAGCTCTTCGCCGGCATCGACCCGGTAGGCCGCTGGCTCAAGGTCGGATCGGATAACTTCCTCGTCGTCGGGGCCGGAAAAAAGAAAGGGAAGGTTCTCGGCTTCAGCCAGGACAACTACGTCCGGATCCCCATCACGACGTTCGCCAAGGCTTATGGCTCCCGGCGTTCCATTTCCATCAATATCCACACGTCGTCCCAGGAGCAGATGGCCCGGGCCCAAGAGGAGGTCCGGACGATCCTTCGCTCCTGGCGGAAACGGGCCTACAAGGACCCGGACGACTTCTCTTTTCAGACCTCCGAGACCTTCATCCAGTTCTACAGGACGGCCACATCGGGCATCTACTTCGCGATGATCGCCATCTCCTCGATAGCCCTCGTCGTGGGCGGCATCGTCATCATGAACATCATGCTCGTCTCGGTAACCGAGCGGACCAAGGAGATCGGGATCCGGATGGCCGTGGGCGCGAGGCGTAAGGACATCCTCTTCCAATTCCTCATCGAATCGTCCTTCATGTCCGCCTGGGGAGGGGTGATCGGCATCGTTCTGGGAGTGGCGATTGCCAGAATCGTCACCGCGGCGACATCGATGCCCTCGAAAGTGGAACCGGTGTCGGTCGTCCTGGCCATTGTCATGTCCACGTCGATCGGCTTGTTCTTTGGGCTCTACCCGGCCAACCGGGCGGCCAAGCTCGATCCCATTGAAGCCCTGAGGACCGAACAATGATCCGATTCGGCATCTTCCGGGAAATCTTCGCCATGTCGATCGACTCGCTCAAAACTCACAAGCTCCGCTCCTTCTTGACCGTTTTGGGCATCGTCATCGGCGTCATGACGGTCATCGGCATGGTTTCTGTCATCCAGGGCCTCAACGCGTCGTTCCGCAAGGAACTCGAGTCGGCCGGCTCGGACCTCATCCTCATTGAAAAATACGACCCCGTCCAGATGCGCGAACGATCCGAGGAGGAAAGACAGCGCAGGGATCTGACGTTCGAGGATGCCAAGGCCATCGAAGAAAATTGCCCCCTGGTTAAGGGTGTCGCGGTCAACCTCGTCGCCACCTATTATGAACAGATCGACATCAAATACCAGAATATCAAAAGTGACAGCTCTCTGGTCCTCGGGATCAACGAGAAGTTCTCCACCGTATACGCCCTCTATCTCCCCAAGGAAGGTCGATTCCTGACCGAATCGGAAATCACCCACAGCAGCCGGTCCTGCGTCCTGGGGTTCGAGCTCGCCGAGATCCTCTTCCCCCACATGAGCGCCCTCGGCAAGGAGATCCGCGTCGGGGGCGAGAAATTCACGGTCGTCGGCGTCCTGAGCAAAAGGGGCCAGATGTTCGGCCAGAGCCGAGATAACTTCGTCGGTATCCCCATCACAACGCTCATGAAATATTTCCCTTATGAAAAGGACTCCATCGAAATCGGGGCCGTGCCAAAAGAGCACGGCAAAATGGAAGAGACCATCCAGCAGATCACGAACTTCCTGCGCCAGCGCAGAAAGGTCCCCTACGGCAAGCCCAACGACTTCGCCATCTTCACCCAGGAGACCATGGTCGAGCTTTACAACCAGTTGACGGGCGCGGCCTTCCTGGTCATGATCGTCATTTCCTCCATCGGGCTCCTGGTCGGCGGCATCGGGGTCATGAACATCATGCTCGTCTCCGTCAAGGAGAGGACGCGCGAGATCGGGATCCGGAAAGCCCTCGGAGCGAAGGCCAGAGACATCCTCAAACAATTCCTCATCGAGGCGGTCGTCCTAACTGGGGCGGGCGGGATCGTAGGGATCCTGATCGGCTTCCTGATCGCCATCGTTGTTAAGGCCGCGACTCCCCTTCCGGCCGCTGTCACCCCGTGGTCCGTCATAGCAGGATTGACCGTCTCCATGTCCATCGGGCTGTTCTTCGGCATCTTCCCTGCTCAAAAGGCCGCTAAAATGGACCCGATCGTTTCCTTGAGATACGAATAGATTATTGCCCCAAGGCTCCTCGAGAAGATTCCCCTCTTATTCCAAGAATTTTTTTACGGCGTCGAGTGCCGGGCCGACCTTGCCCTTTTCCGTCGTGACCAGCTCAACTAGGGAGGGACTCCCCCCTCCCCTGACCTGGATCACCCCAGAGACGGCAGGGATCAGCGTCCGGACGTCGAGCCCGAGCCCTTCCGGCGCAGCCAGGATGATGTGGCTCTGGGTGTCACCGTGAGCGCCAAAGAGGACGATCCGTTCGGCATCATGGATGATCTGAAGAGCCAGAAAACGGACCTCGTCGGGGCTCTTGTCCTCGAAGAGGATTTGAACGACCTTGCCCCGGGCACCCTGGATGATCTCCGAAGCCTCGTAGGAAGCGATCCGCTCCTCGAGTTTCCTCGCTCTCTTTTTGAGGGCTTTCATCTCCGCCAGGGACTTCCCGGCAGTCGCCACGACATCCCGCTCAGCAACCGAGAAGAACGCCGCAGCCTGCCGGACGGATCTGTTCTTCTCATCGTAGTCCCGAAGGGCCCGTCCCCCGCAGACGAACTCGAAGCGCAGGTTGTTGCGGATCCTGTCCGTCTTTATCACCTTGATTAAGCCGATCTCTCCGGCCCTGCGGCAGTGGGTGCCGCCGCAAGCCGAGTAGTCGAATCCGGAGACTTCGACAACCCTGATCGACCCTGTCTTTTTCGGGGGTTTGCGAAGCGGGACTGTCGCAATTCTGTCTTCGGGGACAATATAGGTTTTGATCTCACGGTCCTCGAAGACAACGGCATTGGCACTGGCCTCGACTTTGTCCAAGTCTTCATCGCTGATCTTCGGGACGCCTATCTCGACCGAAGAAACATCCTCGCCAATGTGAAAGGACATCGTCGTCCCCCTCACGACCTCGAAAAAGGCCTGGGAAAGGATATGCTGGCCGGAATGCTGCTGCATCTGGTCGAATCGCCGCGGCCAATCGATCCTCCCCTGAACCGTGTCCGCCTCGACTGCCCTCTCGAGGACATGAACGATCTCATTCCCGTCTTCGATAACCCGGAGGACTGCGATCCCGTTGATCGTTCCTCGATCGCAGGCCTGACCCCCGGCTTCTGGATAGAATCCCGTTCGATCCAGGAGGACGGCCGCATTCCCCTCGATCGCCGTTCGCCCGACGACCCTGGCTTCGAACTCCTTCAGATACGCGTCCTCAAAATAAAGCCGTTTCGTTTCGGCCATGACACCCTCCGTTCGGTCCGGCTCCATTTATCGGCCATCCGGGATCGCTTGTCAAGGGAGCCGAAGGACCCAAAATTGCCGATAGAACACAGGTCGGAATTTCGGGACATGAACCAATTCTCTGGAATTGGTATCGTGTCCCTGAAATTCCTGGCCTCACCGAAATCGGCGTCATCGCTTGATGAGAAAGAACCCTATCGGCAATTTTGGGAAGGACGAGGTCGGGATTGCCTACATAAGGAGCCGGGAGATAATCAACGCGCCTAAAGCGGATAAGAAGACGACGGCCACCGGCAAAGAGAGAATCCTGTACACGTCCTTGAGTTCGGCCTTGAAATAATCGGCCGTCAGGACCAAACACAAATGGGCCGGCGAAAGGAGGATGCCGACAAAGCCGCTGACGTAGGCGAATGCCAGAAGGAACATATCCGGCTTTTCCATACCGATCATGGGGACGAGGAGCGGGAAGGCGATGGCCACAAAGGCCTGATTGACGCCGGTCAGAAAGCCGACCAGAAACGGGGCCGCAAAAAGAAGGGCATAAGAAAAGAAACCGTGCGCGGGGACAGCGCGGGCCACCGAATCCAGCGCCCCGGAGGCCTCGAGGATCCGCTTAAAAACCATCACCGCCGCGGTTAGAAGGGCGATCCTGAAGGAGAAGCCTCCAGCGATAACTTTAATCCTCGTCCGGAGGTCCAACCTCGCAAAAACCTGGGTCAGGACGCTTGCGATCCCCAGGGAAAGCAGCATTCCCAGCTTAAAGATGAAGATGAGGACAATGGTCAACAGGATGGGCCAGATGCTGAAGAACACTTGAAAAATGTCCTTAAGGGTCCGCGGCTCGTCGCTGTCCTTTGGAAGAAAAGGGACATGCCGGAACAGGACGAAGATGCCTGCTCCGACCGCCACGATCGTGAACGGGAACTGATACAGACAAATCCTCTTGATCGGCACCCGGCAAATGGCCGCAGCCAGGATCAGGTTGATATAAAGGGGCCAGCTGTATTCCCAGATATGCCTGAACCAGTAGTTGAAGAACGTCTTCCAGGCCGGCGTAAGGTCCCATTTCCTTCCCGCCTCTTCGACGATGGGCGCGCCCATCATGGCCCCGGCCACCATGGGCAGGAGGCCGATGAAAGCCGATGGAATGGCCAGGATCAGCCGCGGGTCGTGGACGAGGTTCTTAAGGGCATCGACCATCGTTCGGAAATGGCCTTCGCGTTGGAGGAAGTTCCCCAAATAAAGAACAAGGATGACAATCCCGATGAGTTCGAGCGTTTCGGTCGCCGTCAACGCCTGGAAAACGTTCCTGGAAAACGCTCCCGGGCCCATCCTGAACAAGACCGCTGCAAGGAGCGTGTCCAGGAACAGGACGAGTCCCAACTCCCACTTCAGCCGAATAAGGAACAAGAGGGCGAAGACGATGAGGGCGATCTTGGCCAGGACAATCATGACGTCCCTATCCCTTAAAGAGCTTTGCTCCGGCGCGCTCGAGGACACGCTTGGTCGTTTTAAAGTGCAATTTGGCGACCTTGCCCAGGACCTCCGGCCCTTCTCGTTCTACAAGCTTCACGGCAGCGTCCTCAACCATGGACGATGCCCCTTTGGGAAGCTCCAGACCGAAATCCTTAGATAGGAAACTGAGCCGCTTCAGGAATTCAGCCCGGGCCAGGAGGGACGCCGCCGCTACGGCCGGGTCCTCTTCGGCGCGCGCATGCTGGATAAGCTCGATCGTCCGCCCTTTTTTCATGAGGGCGCTGAGGACCCAGGCTTTATCGCCGAACTGGTCCGTTACGGCTTGAACACAGTCCACGACTTCCAGGATGTTCTCAATGGCCCGGGCGTGACCCCAGGCCAGAAGCCGGTTGAGATTCCGGAGCTTGCCGTAGAGCTCGTTGTATTTCTCGGGGCCGATGGCGACGACGGCATGTTTGTAACCTGCCTTGAGAAGCTCGGCAATCTCTCGGCTTCGGTTATCCGAGGTCCTCTTTGAATCTTTAACCCCCAGCTCCTTAAGGACATCGGCCTGGCCTTCCGGGAGGAAGAAGCCGGCGATGATTAATGGTCCAAAATAATCCCCTTTTCCAGACTCGTCTGTCCCGATATGCCCTTTGGCCGGCGGAAAAAGCCTTTTTTGTTCCATGATGATTTCTTCAATTATTTTTCGATCCCGGGGGCCGGCGGCCGGCCGAAGACAATCGGCCGTCATAGACAATCTTTCCACCGACGATCGTCAAGACAACCTTGACGTCCTTGAGCTCGTCGGCCGGGACCTTGAAAAGATCCTTATCGAGAACGACGATATCGGCCAGCTTGCCAGGTCGGATCGTTCCCTTGTTCTCCTCAGCGAATTCCGCATAGGCGCCGCCCGTCGTGTAGCCCCTAATGGCTTCATCGAGAGAGAGTTTCTCTTCCGGGACCCAACCGCCGGGGTTCTTCCCGTCCGATGTCGCCCGGGTGACGGCCGCATAAATCCCGGAAACCGGGTCGAGTGGGGCGACCGTCCAGTCTGAGCCCAAGGCCAGGACCGCGCCGCTATCAAGAAGGGACTTGAAGGCGTACGTGTACCGAACCCGCTCCGCGCCAATCTTCTTTTCCGCCCAGCGGCCGTCGTCGTAGGCATGATAGGGCTGGACGGAGGCGATAACGCCGAGCTTCCCGAACCTCGCGATATCCTGTAGCCTCAGATGTTGGGCGTGTTCGATTCTCCAGCGCCGATCCCGGGGACCGTTCTGAGCAACGGCTTTTTCATAAAGGTCGAGGAGGAGGCTGTTGGCCCGATCGCCGATGGCATGGATGGCGACCTGGAGTCCGGCCTTGTCAGCCTCCATGATCCTCTTTTCCATGATCCCCTCAGGGAACATCTGGGGAGCGAGAAGGCCTCTATTTTTGGGGTCGTCCGTATACGGCTCAAAAAAGTAAGCGGTCGCCGAACCAAGGGAGCCGTCCACAAACCCCTTGAGCCCCCCGATTTTCAAGTAATCGTTGCCAAAGGGAGTTTTAAGCTTCAACCGGGCGTAGATGTCGACATCGCTGATGGGGATATAGACATAGAGCCTGGCCGTCATTTTGCCGTCCCTAAGGAGTTGCTGGTAGACTTCGAAACTCGAGGCATCGGCCATCTCGTGGACAGAAGTCACTCCGTGCTCGGCCGCGTTCCTCAGCGCGGCCTCGGCCGACTTCAACTTTTCCCTCCATGAAGGCTCAGGGACGTTCCGGAAGACGAGATCCGCAGCCGCGTCTTTAAGAATGCCCGTAGGCTCCCCGGTCTTCGGGTCCTTGACGATCTCTCCGCCGGGAGGCACGGGTGTCGACTTCGTGATTCCGGAGATCCTGAGGGCTACGCTGTTGGCGAGGATCATATGGCCATCATATCGGTTTACGCATACAGGATTATCAGGTGATATGGGATCGATCCATTCCCGGCGGGGGAGCTCGACCGGCGTGAACAGCTCATGGTCCCAGTCGCCGTTCTGCACCCATTCTCCCTTTTCAAGGTCCTTGACCTTGGCCTCGATTCTGGCCGCGAACTCTTCTCGGGTCCGGACATCCCGGAGCTGAACGCTGGATAAGGAGAAACCGCCATTAAGGAAATGCGTGTGGCTGTCGATGAATCCGGGCAGGACAAAACCGCCCCCAAGATCGATTGTCTGGGTTTCCTTGCCGGCCACCCCCTTGACCTCGGCTGCAGGACCGACCTTGAGAATCCTTCCGTCTCGGATGGCGACGGCCTCCGCCCGGGGCCGGGCGGGATCGAGGGTGTGGATTGTGCCGTTAATGAGAATAAGGTCCGCCATGTCTTTGCCTCCCTGGGAACAGGAACTCGAAAAGAAAAGGACGACCGCTATCGCGATCATCGATTGGAAAACCTTCATTCGCGCCTCCCTCTTCCCAAAATTGCCGATAGAGCGCCGATAGAACGGAAGCGTCTCTTTTCGTGTGAGAAAGAGTCGAGGCTCGGGGCGCGCCCTCCGTCGGCCGCGGCCTGTCCCGGCGAGCCAGGCCGCTTCGGCTCCGGTCTTCGCTCTCCTCTCCCTCCGGTCGAGGACCCGTGCCCGCTCCGACCTTCGACTGCCTCCTCCGGGCATCGCCCCTGCGCCAATGTCTAAATCACACGAAAGATGCTTCCCGATAGAACTTAGGTCGGAATTTCGGGACATGAGATAGAATCCTGTCGGCAATTTTGGGCCTCTTTCACATGATTGATCCCCTATTATATATAGAATTATGGAAAAAAAATATTGTCCGGAAATCGCCTGCCGTTTGATCCCGGAATCTCCGATAAGGTTTTTTACTTCTAAAGAATCCAGGGGTGGTGTCGATGGGCAATTTCGAGTAAAATGTCGATTTTGGAACGGACGATGCGAACAGCCGATCTATGCGTCTCAGCGCCCGGACGAATCTGCCTCTTCGGAGAGCATCAAGATTATCTCGGTCTGGACGTCATCGCCGCGGCTATCGACTTGAGGATCACCATCTGCGGTCGGAAGCGCGACGACCTGAGGTTTGTCATCGACATGCCCGACCTCGGCACGGCCGAGGAGATCGTCCTGGAAGGCGAGCTGGCTTACGCTAACAAACGCGATTACCTCCGGAGCGTCCTCAATGTCCTGCGGAGGAAGGGCGCTTCGATCTCATCAGGCTGGGATATCGTCATCCGAGGGAGGATCCCCATAAACGCCGGGACAGCGGGCTCTTCGGCGCTGATCGTGGCCTGGAACAGGTTCCTCCTTCAGGCCGGGGCCGACCCGAGAGCCGAAAGTCCAGGGGAGATCGCTGAGTTGGGCTTTCTGACGGAGGTTGCCGAGTTTCGGGAGCCAGGCGGTAAGATGGACCACTATACGGCTGCATTCGGCGGGGTTATTTGGCTCGTCTTCGACGATCCCTTAAAAGTGACGAAGCTCGGTTCTTCATTAAAAGAATTCGTCCTGGGCGATTCGCTTGAAAAAAAGGACACGACAGGGACCCTCAGCTCGGTCAAAGACAGGGTCCTCATGGGCGTCAAAGAGGTCAGAAGAGTTCTTCCCGCCTTCAGCCTCAAGGGACAATTGACCCTCAAAGCCAGCCGGGAGATCGATAAACTCGGGCTTTCAGTCCGAAAGCCCCTCAAAGGGGCTTTTATAAACCGGGACTTGACAAAGGAAGGCGTGAAGCTCTTCACAGAGGACTTCAAAGACGAGGAGTTCGGAAGGCTCCTCAACCGCCAGCAGGATGTCCTCCGGGACGACTTGGGGATTTCAACCCCTAAAATCGATAGGATGATCGACGCAGCCCTAGCGGCCGGCGCCCTGGGCGCCAAGATCAACGGCTCGGGAGGCGGCGGCTGTATGTTCGCTTATGCTCCTGCCTGTGCCGATCCGGTGGCCGAAGCCGTTGAAAAAGCCGGCGGCCGAGCGTATATTATCCGGGTTGATGACGGAGTTCGGGTCGAACCCTGAAACCTCAAAGGAAAGAATCCTCGCTGAAATAACGGGCAGGAGATCGGAGGCCACATGATCGATTCGACACAAATTCGAAGAGGCATGATCATCGTCATGAACGGGCAGCTCTTCAGGGTCATGGAGATGCAGCTCATCACGCCGGGACGATGGAAGGCCATGGTCCAGACAAAGCTCCGCAATATCCAAGACGGTTCGCAGATAGAATATAGGTTCCGGTCCGAGGAACGGGTTGATCAAGCTTACCTCGAAGAGGTCGAGATGGAATTCCTTTATCAGCAGGGAGGAGAATACTTCTTCATGAACCTGGAGACCTACGAGACGATCAAGCTCGATGCCGAAGCCATGGGAGATGGCGTCGGCTACCTCCTGCCCAACATCGTCATCAAGGTCGAAATGTATGAGGGCAGACCGGTCGGAGTCACCCTCCCCAATACTGTGGACATGAAAGTCGTCGCGACCGAGCCCAGCCTTCGAGGCGCCACAGTCTCTGCGGTCAACAAACCCGCGACCATGGAAACCGGGATCGTCATCTCGGTCCCTCAGTTCATCAAGGAGGGGGACATCATCCGTGTGGACACGCGCGAAAATAAGTACGTCGAGCGGGTCAAATCCAAGTAGACAGGGTTCTTAAAGGACGTCCGGGACATCAATACTTCTGTTTGTAAATCCCGATATTGCCGTAGCTGTCCTTCACCCGTATCGTAATCATATTCTCGGCTCCGGAGGGAAGCTTCACGGTGAACTTGAAGCTTTCGGCTCGAGAATCGCATATTCCATCCAGGGGGAAGACAACCTGCCATTCGTCCGGGCGGACCAGATACTTGACCTCTTCGATGTTGGAATAAGAATCTTCCGCCTGGAAGGACAGGTCCAAACCCACCCCGGTCCTCGCGGCCGAGAAAGACTTGATAATCGGCAGGGAATTATCGATAACGAGGGGGGGGCCCGTTCTCTCTCCCTTCAGCTCCATCCCCTGGGGATTAGAGCGGGAATCCGATGCGGTGACCTTGAGGAAATAGGCGCCGTCCGGGAACGAGAGCGTGTCGAAGGCAAAGATCGGTTCCTCCCACCTTGGCTGGAGGACTCGCCATTCGGACTCTCCTTCCATCCTAAGGGAAATAACATAAGATAGAGCGTCCCCGTTTTCGTCAGATGCCTCCCAGATGAGGGTTTGAAATCCCTTGCGCTCGACCTTCTTGGAGGAAAGGATGCTTTGGGTTGGATCTTTTTTGGGGGCTTGGTCGGGCGGATGGCCGCCGATTCCCCAAATCACATCATCCTCTTCCGGAAGCTTGATAAGGACTTCGTTCGGCTTAAGCAACACGAGCTTAGAGACCACAGGAGCAATGTTGGTCTGCAGAAAAAAAATCTCCGTCTTCTGTAGTGAGGGGGAAGACTTTCCCGAGGGTGTCTTAAAGAGGGCCTTGAACTGCAGGAACCGGGCCTTGGGGCTAAGAACCTGCTCCCCTGATTTCTGGTAGGGCGGCGACCAATCGCTCCACGTCTGGTTCGGCTCACCGGAGTTGCCGCTCCGAGTCAGGACTTGAAGGATCGCCCCCGTTCCGAGCTCAGCCATCCATTCAATCTTTCCCCAGCTAGAAACGGTTTTCGTATCCAAGGTAGGACTCAAATACTCCCCGGAGAACCGCTGCTCCGGAGAAAGAACGCCCAAATAACAAGGATTGTTAGCCACGACGTAGGTTTTCGATTCGAAGGGAACGAGCAAATAAACCTGCTCAGAGCTCTCCTCGAGGACGAGGGACGTTTTCTCTTCCCGGCTAACGGAGTAAATCCGGCCTTTCCCACCCGTCCCAAAAAGGAGGGATTTCCCAGCCTCCAACCAGGCCAGCGAATAGATCATCTCGTCGCTGGAACTCCAGAGCATCCTAGCCACTCCGTCCGGGGTGATTTTGTAAATGGCGCTCGGCTCCCTCGTCCCGGAGGTCGGCGAAGGGGCGGATTCAGCAGCCATCCCGGGAGCAGCACTGACCGTGATGACGACTTCCGCTTCGGCCTTGGCTCCGGGGGCTGCTGAGTCATCCTTCCTCGTTTTGCTGGGCGTTCCAGAGGCGCAAGCATAGACGCTCCCGTCCCTATCCAGGACAAGACTCCTGACCTCCTCATACGAGGACTCAAAGAGGACGGAGGCCCTGCCCTCCCGGGACAGCCGGTATACCATCCCGCCCCCGCCGCTGCCTGCGATGACGTCGCCTTGGAGACCTTTCATCAGACATAAGATATGGTTCTCCTCGGTCTTGAGCACTTGATGGCCTTCTCCCCGGACATTGATCTCATAGATCCCGCCGCTCTCTCCGACCGCGGCAAGCAGGGCTCCCGAGTCGACAAACATCAAGTCCCAAACGTATTTTTCGGCAGGATTGAAGAACTCTTCGCCTTTCCCCTTATCCAGGATCCTATAAATCTTTCCGTTGGGGGACGTCCCGGCAAAGAGAACTCCCTTGGAGTCCCGGGCGAGGCAGGTCACATCCATCTCCTGGGTTTGAAAGTAGAGGTCGGCTCTGCCGTCTTTGCCGATCTGATAGATTTTCCCCCCATGCCCCGTCCCCAGGAAAATGGACCCGTCAGCCAGAGGGAGGAGCGACAAGTAAAACTCCTCGGTTGGGCCCACGATCTTATCCTCCCTTGGAGCCAGGGAAAGGATGCCTTCAGACGAGAGAGACACACCGTCGAACTTGCCCCGCAAAAAATCATCTTTGCTTCTGAGGGTCCACTTTTGAGGGACCACGGCTTCAAGGGATAGGCAGAGCAGGGCACCCAAAAGGACACCAGGGACGATGATTTTTTTCATTCCTGTTGTCTCCTATTTTTTGATCTTAATGGGGATCACGGCCCCTCCCCGGAACACATAAGGGATTGGAATTTGGTATTCACTTAGCGTAGAACGGGTGAGCTCCGTCGCTGAGGAAGCCGAGGCCCTGGGAGATGAAAACATGGACTTGAGCGTCGGCGGCAAGTTCGGCATCTCTTCACCCTTCAGAAACAAGCCTGGTTTCGCGGCCAGGATCTTGAAGTAGATCCGGTTATTCTTTCTAAGGTTACCCAGCATCCGGATGAGCTGGTTCAAGTTTCGGGGTATAAAATCCTGGATTCGATACTGGCTGCGTTCGATCTGCTGCATGCCGACCGCGTCGCCGACGAAGAGCGTGAATTCCGAGCCGCCGGGAAGGTTCGGCGTTTGGATGGAGACCTCCTCGACCAAACTCTCTTCCTTCAACGTTCGGTAGTAGACCTTGGCCTGGATACGTTCACCGGGAGAGGCTTCATATTTGTCGAGGAGGACCTTTTCCAGGCTGCAGAGTCTGGCCTCCTCAAGGGCACGGATGTTGAGGTCAACTCGATAGATTCCGATATCCTTGAACTCGTTGTTGGTCAGGAAGTAGACGACGGCGGCGACAATACCTGATAGGCTCGTCGTGGAGTTGTTATAATTGCCTGAGAAAAGATCCTCGAGATGGACGCTCAGTCCGTTGTCCAAGTAGATATCCCCGTCGAATTCCAGCGAAAGGTTCCCATAAGACCTTTCTTCACTCGTAACGATCGAGGAGATGGCCATATTCATCAGGGCCGGGCTGAGGACTCTGTCGTTGACGATTCGGAACTTGAATTCCTTCTGGGCGAAAGGCCCGCCCTCCAGCCTCACGTTGACGGGGACAAGCTTGGGGGGTTTGCCCAGTTCGCCGTAGGCGCCCGCCGTCCGGTCCTGGGAGATCCGGCCGACCATCGGCCCCGTGGCGGCAAGCTTGAAAGAGGTTTGCAGGCCGGGAACGACGGTGATGATGTTGAGCCTGGTCATAGCGAAATCCACCGCCCCCAGGTTATAAAAGGGATGCCCGAAGGCCAGGACCTTGTCAGCGTCGACGTAGGTAACCGTGCCGACGGCCGTCATGTCCAGATCCCCTCCCATAAGCTGGACGCCTACGGCATCGCCCTCCTGAAGCGGAAGGTTGGAGAGCACCGGCTTCTCTCCTGACTGCCCGCTCGAACCCGCCCTCACCGGTTGCAGCCCGAGCCCGGAAAAAAACGGTTTTGCGCTCTCAAACGCTGGGGACGAGAAGCCGCTCAAAAAGACCGGAACACTCAGGGGAACAGGGGAAGAAGACGCAGCCATTGCGGCAAGCTTGGGCGAAAAGGCCGATCGATACAAACCGAGGAGGTCTTCCACGGTCAGGTCCTTCCGAACGGGGATGGCAACCGACTCACCCGGCCCCTTGTCGGGGAGCGCGCGTTGAACTGCCAGCATTTCTTCAATGGGCGTGATCCCGGCGATAGGCTCCTTGGAAAACGGGAAACTGAAGGCAACGGCTCCAATGAGCTTGCCGTCGATATAGACAGGACTCCCGCTCATGCCTTCGATGACGCCTGTCGTCTCCAGTCCTTTTCCCCGGAGCCTGGCTAGGATCAGGTTCCTTTTGGGCTGGAAATTCTCCAAAACGCCGAGAATCTCGGCATCGAATTCCTCGATCCTATCCCCCTCGAAGACACTTTTCCCCCGGCCCTTCATCCCGGCCTTAACCTGGACGAGAGGCATGATGATAGAACCGGCTTCGGCTAGGCCGGCGATCGTCCCCATCAAGAGCACGCCGCAGATGAACCAACGAATCGTTTTTTTTGCGAAAAGAACTTTCATGGGCCTGGCGAATTCCATCAGATTATGCCCAGCATCTTGCCGCACTTCCGGAACGCATTCAGGATCGTATCCAACTCCTCGTCGGTATGGCTGGCGGAGTAGCTCGTCCGGATCAGGGCCTGCCCCTGGGGAACCGCTGGATAGATGACCGGGGTCGTGAAAATCGCCTCATCACGGAGGAGCTTCCAGAGCATGAAACCCTTCTCGTCGTCGCCGACCATGATCGGGATGATGGGAGTCTGGGATGCGCCGGTATTATAGCCCATGGCCTGGAACTCCGTTCTCATCTTCGTTGTGACACGCCATAGCCTTTCACGCCTCTCCGGCTCGTTCTCGATGATGTCCAGCGTCGCGAGGACGGTGGCCACGGAGGCTGGCGTCGCGGCAGCGCTGAAAATCAAGGACCGTGCCGCGTGCTTGATGAAGGACACGACCTTAGCGGCCCCCGCGACGAATCCACCGAGAGAGGCGAAGGACTTGCTGAACGTGCCCATGACGAGGTCAACGTCGGCTTCGACGCCGAAATGTTCGGCCGTGCCGCGGCCGTTCCTGCCCATGACACCAATGCCATGGGCGTCATCGACCATGACCCGGGAACCGTACTTCTTGGCCAGCGCCACGACGGACGGGAGATCAGACAGGTCGCCTTCCATGCTGAATACGCCGTCCACGACGATGATCTTGCCTACGTCCCGGCCGAGGCCGGAGAGGATCCGCTCCAGGTCGGCCATGTCATTGTGTTTAAACTTGTGGACGGATGCGAATGAAAGCCGGCAGGCATCGATGATGCTGGCATGGTCCATTCTGTCTGTGACGACAGCCTCGCCCTTGCCGGCGATCGTCGAGACGATCCCCAGGTTGGTCTGGAAGCCGGTGCTGAAGGTCAGGGCGGCTTCTTTCTTCATGAACTTCGCCAGCCGGGCTTCCAGCTCCTCGTGAAGGTCGATCGTCCCCGTCAAGAATCTGGAGCCGCAGGTCGCGACGCCATAGCGATCGATGGCGTCCTTGGCGGCCTGCTTGACCTTGGGGTGGTCGATCAAACCAAGGTAGTTGTTGGAACCGACCATGATCATGCCGCGCCCCTTAACCTTGATCTTATTTCCCCTGGCCTCCTGGATGGGAGTGAAATAGGGATACAGGTCCGCGGCCTGGGCTTCATCGGCGCGGGTGAAGCTCATGCATTTATCGAAAACATCCATGTTCTCTCCTCCTCTTCTCTCATCCGACCCTCCGTTGACCCCCGGACCAGGATTTCATACAATCCCGGATATGAACGTCCTAGTGACCGGAGGGACGGGCTTCATCGGAAGCCATCTCATCGATTTCCTGCTGGGCCGGGGCGATGTCAACGTCTTTGCCCTCGTCCGCGATCCCGGGCGGCTGAGGGGATTGTCGGAGAGGCCCGGCCCCCACATCCTCAAGGGGGACCTTTTCTCCATCCCGCCTTTACCGTCGTCGATCGAGGTCGTTTTTCATCTGGCCGGCTTGACCAAAGCCGTGAAATCGAATGATTATTATACTGTAAACCGGGATGGAACGGCAAGCCTCTTCCAAAACCTCCTCGACCGGGGCCTCCGCCCCCGGGTGGTCCTTCTTAGCAGCCTGGCCGCAGGGGGACCCTCCTCTCCTGCCCGGGCGGTCAAGGAGGACGATCCGCCCAGGCCGGTCTCTCCGTACGGGAAGAGCAAGCTTCAGGCCGAGGAAGCAGCCCTGAGCTTTCGGGATGATCTCCCCGTCACGGTTCTTCGCGCGGCTGCCGTCTACGGCCCAGGGGACGAGGATTTTCTCGTATACTTCAAATACGTGAAGAAGAGAATCCTCCCCTTATTTGGCCTTGATAAGAAAACCCTCAGCCTTTGCTTCGTCCAAGACCTGGTCCGGGCCATGGACATCGGTTCGCGATCAAAAGTAGCCGCCGGTGAGGTTTTCAATATCGCCGATGGAACGCCTTATTCTTGGGAGGATATCGGCCGCTCAGCGGCCAAAGCCATGGGAAAGAAGGTTCTCTCGGTCAGAATCCCCTGCTGGGCTGCTTATTTAGCCGCCTCGAATTCGGAGATCGTCTCGAAGCTTACCGGAAAGCCGACGCCTCTCAACAGGAGCAAGTACCTTGATATGAAGCAGTCCTGCTGGGTGGCCGATGTCCGCAAAGCCAGAGAGCTCCTCGGATTTGAGACGGCCCATCCCCTCAACGAAGCCATCACGGAAACGATCGAGTGGTATAAACAGAACCGTTTGTTATAGGCGTTATTTTTTCTTGAAGACCGTGGTCCTGGTCGAAAAGGCGACGGAAAACTTGGATGTCGTCTTGTAGCACCAATCCTCTTGGGCCGACCTGGCAAAATATTTGATCTTTCCCAGCAGGATGTGTCCGCCCGGCTTGGCATCCGTACTGACCGTGAATGGAACCTCAATCGGTTTGGAAAGGTCGATCGAACTCCCGGCCTTATCCTCGATCAAGCCGATATTGAGGTCTGAAGCCGTAAAAAAATTCTTTGGAAAGACGATCTCCGGAACGGGGACGAACTCGATGATGAAAAAAGGCTGGGAGCTCAGGAACACTCCTTTTTGAACCTGAAGCTTGATGACAATCCTCCCCTCTTCGCCACGCGAGAGCCTCTTAGGCTGGACCGATCCTTCGATCTTTAAGAGATTTTCGTCCTGCCCGCCCAGCCCCAGGCACATCGCAAAAACCAAAAGAGCGGCCAAACCTGGGGCCGGATGGCGTTTTCGAATCTTGCCCATCGCTTGGAAATGTTACTCCCCCCGTATCCTCGAGTCAACTTGGAGGGGGAACCCGCTTTGCGTTTCCCCCTTCCAACGTTCGCTTCG
>CAZJBD010000018.1:0-22859 GCA_964544265.1 uncultured Eubacteriales bacterium | reverse complement strand
GACTTCCAGGCTCATGTCTCTATTTTATACGAGAAGACCCTTAAAAAGTTCCTTTTGACCGCCGCACCTTGGTCCCGGCGCCATCGACCAGGGCACGATAAGCCTTTTCGATGCGGTCCCAGTTCTCCTCGCGGTCTAGGGACCAGAATCGTCCCATAACCGTTACGACCTCTCCCACCCCGAGCTCCCGGCACGTCTCCTCGACCTTCTCCACGTAAATGGCTCCGCTCTCCGGCCGCTCTCCCCTTCTCCCGATAAAACAGTGGACGAAAACCTTTTTTACGCCGGCTTTCCTGGCTTGGCGGAGCAGGGCGAAGAGGTGCCTGATCGTCCCGTGCGAACTGTAGTGGGAGACGATGCCCATGAGGTGGAGCGCCTTATCGTTCGTCCGGGCCATCTCCGCCGCCCAGAGAAAGGCTTCGTTCCAGAAAAAACTCCCGTCTTCGATGGCCTTGTCGATCTTAACCCGGTCGAGGAGGACCCGGCGTCCCGCCCCCAGGTGGAGATGCCCGGCCTCGGAATTCCCGACCGTGCCCTGGGGCATCCCCACGGCTTTCCCAAACGAGTCCAACGTCGAGTGCGGGAACGAGGCCCACATTTTGTCGAAACGCGGAGTTGAGGCCTCCATGATCATATTTCCAAAGGCGTCTTCGCGCCGGCCCCAGCCGTCCAGGATCAGGAGAAGAATTTTGGTCCTTGGCCGGCGGGGCTTTCCTTTGGCCTCGAGGAGGTTTCGCCCCGTCATCTCCGGAGGAATGGCCACCTCAGCCAGGCCGAGGAGCGTGGGCGCGACATCGGCCAGTTCTCCGGCGGGTCGCACGGAAACCGGGCCGTCCTCAATTCCAGAAAAATCAGCCAGGACGAAGGGGACCGGATTTTTCGTATGGCCGGTATTCACCGTCCCATCCGGATAGAGCCACTCTTCGACAGTTCCGTGATCTGCGGTCACGATCAAAGCGGCTTTTGCCCTCCGGGCTGCCTCGGCGATTTGGCCTAGTGTTTGGTCTACAGTCCCGACAGCCTCGAGCACGGCCTTTTTGTCCTCAAGGTGCCCGATGACATCCACGTTGGCCAGGTTGGCGATGACGAATATCCGGTCGTCACGGGCAAGGGCCAGGTCTACGGCCTTCGCGACGCCGGCCGCGCTCATGTCCGGGACCGAGGCGTAATCTGCGACCTGAGGCGACGGAACGACGATCCGTTCCTCGCCCGGAAAGACTGATTCGCTCTTGCCATTGAAGAAATAGCCGATATGGATGGCTTTTTCAGACTCCGAGATTTTGACGACCCGGAATCCGGCGGCCCCGAGGACCTCGGTCAGAGTGTTCTTAAGATGTTCCTCCGGAGGGAAAGCGACCTTCACGTTGAGGGCCTTGGAGTACTCGATGAGCGTGACATAATGGAGATCGAGCCTCTTTACCGGGAAATGGGAGAAACGAGGATCAGTCAGGCTCTCGGTAAGTTCGACCTCCCTCTCGCCGCGGATGTCGTAGAAGATAAGCGAATCCCCTTCCGAGATCTTGCCGACCGGCCGGCCGGAACTATCCACCTTGACAATGGGTTCCAGAGCCTCGTCCTCTTGACCGGACCGGTAGGCGGCCCGAATGGCGTCCGCCAGGCTTTCGAATGTCCCGGGGTTTAAGGGCATAGGTTCACATTCCTTACGAAAATCAAGCCTCTACTATAAGAACGAAAGAAAAGGTTGTCAACCTCATGAAGGTCTCGGATCAGCCGACGAATATCGACGCTAATATTAACTTCAGCTTATTGATCCCAAGGCAAGAAGGGAAAGCGGGTCGATGCGGCTGTCAAAAACCCGGATCGCCCAATGAAGGTGCGGGCCGGTGGACCTTCCCGTCGTCCCGCACCTGCCGATCGTTTCGCCCTTTTTAACGGCCTGTCCCCTTTTCACAAAGAGCTTCGACATGTGGCCATAGAAACTGAACACACCGAGCCCGTGGTCGATAATGACGGCATTGCCCGAGAAATACAGGTCGCTCGCCAGGACCACTTTCCCCGAGTTGGCAGCCCGGATAGGGATGCCGAGCGGGGCGGCGATATCGACGCCGGCGTGTGTCGAGCGAGGTGCCTCGTTGTAGATTCTGCGCTGGCCGAAGTTCGGGAAGACTTCCCCTTCGATCGGCTGGAAGAACGCTCCGTCCCCAAGCCACCTCGGCGTGATGATCCCATAGACCCAGGCAATAAGCTCGGCCTCCCGGCGGATGCGCTCCTGGACCTCTTTGGGCGGCAGAACGAAAGCCTCCTTGACCCAGAGCTTTATCCTGGGAAACTCCTTTGCTTCGACGACGATGTCCCTTCGGACGGCCTCCCTGCCGCCGTCAGCCCTCTCAAAGGTCACGGTCATCGGATACGATCCGGGCTCGAGGCCCAGATCGAGTCCGATAACAGCAAAACGCTGGGCGTCGGTCAATATGTATTCTCTGTCCCGAAAAACGACGTCCGCTCTGCTGACTCCTGACGGATCGGGCAATGAGACCAAGAGGACCTCGCCCGGCTGGAGCGACCGGAATCGAAGCTCCACGTACGCGCCCGAGGGGACCTTGAAAAGGGCAGTTTCATACGGCAACGCTTTTAATGCTTGTGTGAGTGCCGCCGCCAAGAAGGTCAGGAAAATAAGTCCTTTCTTCAATCCCCCCTCCGGCCGCTCCCTCTTAGGACTTTCCCCGGAAGCCGGCCCGTATGCTCCCCGTTTTCGATAACAACCAGGCCGTTGACGATGACATGCACGATGCCCTCGGGGTATTGATGGGGGTCGGCCCAGGTCGCCTTATCGATGACCCTATCTCGGTCGAAAATAACGATGTCCGCGATTTGGCTCTCGCGGAGAACGCCTCGACGCTCAAAACCGAACCGCCGGGCCGGGACAGACGTCATTTTCGAAACCATGGCTTCGAGAGATAGAAGTTTTTCCTCCCTGACATACTTACCCAGAACCCTCGGGAACGTCCCATAATAACGCGGATGCGGCTTGCCTTTCCGCAGAGGGCCGTAGGGAGCGACCGCTTCGGCATCGGTGCAGACGCCCACGAGCGGATGGGACAGGATCCTTTTCAGGTTATCCTCGTTCATCGTGAAACTGATCATACCTACGTGGCCTTGTTCTTCCAGGAGAAGGTCCCTCATGAATTCGTATGCGGGCTTCCCCGCCTGGCGAGCTGCCTCAAGGATCGTCCGACCCTCGACCCAATTGTTGGCATCTGAAGCGACATCGGAGATAAGGACCTTGTCCCAGGAGCCCAGCTTCCCTTCTTTTTCGGCAAGCGCCTGCCGAAGCCTTTCCTGGAGGGCGGGGTCCTTGAGCCTTTTCAAAAAATCAAGGGTGGTGCCTTCCCGTGCCCAGAGTGGGAAATAGAGGCTCAGTCCGGTGGCGCCTGCGATATAGGGATAGCGATCGCAGAAGATGTCCAATCCGGAATCCCTGGCATCCTCGATCTTTCGAAGCACGGCCGGGAGCTTCGGCCAGTTTTCCGGGTAGCCGACCTTGAGGTGGGAAATCTGGACGGGAATCCCCGCCTCCCGCCCGATCCTGATGGCCTCGTCCACGGCCTCCAGAACGAAGTCCTGCTCATTCCGCAGGTGGGTCGCATAAAGGCCGCCGGAGGCCGCCGCAACCCGAGCCAGCTCGATGACTTCTTCGGTCGTTGCGAAGCTCCCCGGCGTGTATTCCAGTCCTGTGGAGAGGCCCAGGGCGCCGTCATCCATGGCTTCTGCCACCATCTTCTTCATAAGGCCGATCTCGGAGTCCGTAGGTTTCCGGCCCCCGTAGCCCATCGCCGCCGCCCGGATCGTGCCGTGCCCGACGAACGTCGAATAGTTCAATGCCGTGCCATTCTTCTCGAGGCGGGAAAGGAATCCCTGGACGGTTTTCCAGTCGACGTCCACCCCGTATTCGGTCTTGTCCTCTTCTCGGAGACGCTCGAACATCGTATCTGAAAAAGGGAACGGCGAATCCCCGCATTGGCCGCTGACAAGGGTCGTCACGCCTTGGCGGATCGCACTCTCCGCTTTGGGGTTTACGAGGAGTTCGATCGCTGTGTGGTTGTGGACGTCGATAAAGCCCGGTGCGACGGCTAGCCCTTTGGCCTGCAGGACCGTCTTAGCACGCGAAGACGGAATCTTGCCGATGGAGGCGATCGAATCGCCGCTTATCCCGATATCGGCCACAGCGCCCTGGGTCCCCTGGCCGTCTATGACGAACCCGTCCTTTATGACGAGGTCATAAGTTTTTTTTGGAGCGCAACCTTTAAGAAGGATCCCGCACCCCCCCGCCGTAGCGAGGCCGGCTTTTTTAAGGAAGTCCCGTCGAGTGACTCCGGCCATTTTTTATCTCCTTTACCTGCCAAAATATCAACGGTCCTGATCTCAAGACAGGTTCCCGCGGTTGCGAATATTCAATCTCTTGAGGACAGGATGATTTTCCTCAATTCCGCCTCCAACCCTGGATCCAGGGGGACCGGATGGTGGTTGGCGAGGATGGCTTTGGCCTTGTCCCGCGCCCAGTCCCGGGCCCCGTCTTTCTTGCTCTCCCAGATTGAATAAGGACGGCGGTCCAGGAGAGTGTTGATCCAGAGCCCTCGCATGTTCCGGAGGGTGTGATCGTGGGTCAGAAAATCGCCTCCGGGACCGATCTCCCGGATGGCCTCCAAGGCCAGGGTCTCGACGTTGACGGGAATGCCTTCCATCATCTTGCGGATGATACTGAAAATCTCGCAGTCCATGATCATCTGCTCAAAAGACCAGATGGTGCTTCCGTTAAGAAGACCCACGCCCAGGAGCATGTCGGACATGACCGCCGAGGCCATGAAGGTCGAGAGACTGTTTTCCAGGCCGGCCTGCCAGTTGGGCTCCTTGGCGCCGGTCGCGAAGGAGCCCATGGAGAGCGGGATATTGTAAAAATCTGCCAGCTCATTAGAAGCCGCGCCGAACAGGAAGTCTTCCGGGCCGCCTCCCGTATAAGCGCCTGATCGGAGGTCCATGGCCGTTGGAGCCGAGGCGTAATACACCGGGGCACCGGGGAAGGCAAGCTGGATAAGGGCCAGGGCGCTCAGGACCTCGGCGTTTCCTAAGGCAAGGTTTCCCGCCATTGTGGCCGGTCCCGTGGAACAGCAGGAGGCCATGGTCATGAATCCAACCGGGCAGCCCGCCTCGGCGCCGACAAGAGCCGCCTCGAGGCTCCCGCGGTCCTGGGCCAGGGGGGAGATGGTGCATTCCATGATGGAAAGTAGGGGCCGTTTACGAAGGGCATCGCGGCTCCCGGCCAGGACGGAAGCCATTTCCACGGCCGCCCGGGCTTCCCGTCCCGAATAGATGCTTTCGGTTTGGACGTGCTTGCTGGAATTGCTCCAAATAGCCAGGAGTTCGTGAAGGCCCCGGGTTTCGGGCGGGCAGTCCTGGGCGGAGACAGGAACCCAATGAAAGGCCACCTCCTCCAGGTCGTCGGCAACCCGCGCGATGTCCGCCACGTCCCGGACCGTTGCCCGCCGCTTTACGCCCGTCACGATATCGATCACCTCTATGCCGCAACCGTCCGTGCCGACATAGACGTGGTTTCCGTCCAGGGGAAGGTCTTGGGAAGGATCCCGGGCCGAAAGAGTGAAGATGGGAGGCGCGCTGCGCAGGGCGGATTCGATGAGGGCCGCCGGAACCTTGACGACCTGAGTCCCGCGGTCGACACGGGCGCCGTGAGCCTCCCAGATATCCAGGGCCCTAGACAACGGGAATCTCACGCCGATCGTTTCAATGATCTCCAGAGTCGTTTCATGGATCTTGCGGATATCCTCCGTGCTCAGGACTCTGAGGCTCAAGCGGGGGTTGGTGATAGGTTTAATTTTTGTGGACACATTTACTCCTTTGGGACGGGCATGCCCTTTTTCTGCCAGTGAAGATAGGCCGGTATCCCGATGAGCAGGATGGCCAGCCCGATGAGGGATTTGAGCGGCTGGGCCGCTATTGTGTTGAAGAAAATTGCCAGGTTGATCAGGACAAAGAGGATGGGGATGAAAGGATAGCCCCAAACTTTATAAGGACGGACAGTATCAGGCCTTTTGCGGCGGAGGACGAGGACCGAGAAACCCGTGGCGGCGAAGAAAATAACGAGGGCGAAGACGACATATTCATAAAGGGCTTGGTATTTCCCGGAAAGACAGAGGAGGCAGGACCATACGGCTTGGCCGATCAGGGCTTTGCTGGGAACGTGGTAGCGGGGATGGATATATGTCATGCTCTGGAAAAAAGCCCGGTCATCGGCCATGGCCATATAAACCCTGGGGCCGTAAAGGATCGTCGCGCTCAGGCATCCAAAAACCGAGATCATGATGGCGGCTGCGATGGCAGAAGTGGCCACCGGCCCGAAGAGCTGTGTCGAGGCGAGCTCGCCGATGCGCACAACTCCTTTCATCCTCTCCACCGGGAGAGCCAGGACGTAAACGACGTTGACCACGAGATAGATCAAGGTCACGCTCAACGTTCCAAGGAGAAGGCTCAAAGGGATGTTTCGTTCGGGCTTTTTAATCTCTTCGGCCGTACAGTTGACCGCATACCAGCCATCATAAGTCCAGAGAACGGCGATAAGGGCCAGGCCGAAGGCCGATATAACGTTGGGCCCAAGGGCCCCTCCGCCTGAGAAGAGCTGTCCAAAGCTGGTGATCCCCGCCCGTTTTCCCAGAGTCAGCCCGAAGAATGCTATGGCCGCCACCGATCCCAGCCGGAGAAAGGTAAAGATGTTCTGGACGACGACTCCCGTTTTTACACCCAGGTAGTTGATGACGGTCAGGAGGATGATCGCCCCGGCGGCCAAGAGCTGTCCGGCGGAAAGCGTATAGGGCAAACCAAAAACGGTTATCTTCAGGATGATGGCCTGGGTGCCTATTGAAGGAAGGAAATATCCCGCGAATTCGGCGAAGCCCACGGCCAGCGTAGCTATCCCCCCGCACATGATGAACCAGAAGAAACCCCAGCCGAAAAGGAACCCGGCCCAAGGACCATAGGCCTCGCGGATATAGACGTATTGCCCTCCGGCCTTGGGAAACATGGCCCCCAGCTCGGCGAAGGACAGGGCCCCGCAAAGCGAGAACAGGCCGCCCACGACCCAGACAACGAGGAGCAGGCCAGGCGACGGCAGGTATCCGGTAATAATGCCCGAGGTCATGAAGATCCCGGAGCCGATGACTGAGCCTATGACCAGGAAGGTGGCGTCCAGGAGGTTCATTTTCCGGAGTAAGCGGGGTTGGGATTCAGGGTTGTTCATAGCGTGAATCAGGCTTCCTTTCTCTTAAAGATCCCGGCCAGCCGCTCCGGAGAGATGGTCTCCAGAGTGCGGCCGGATTTTCCCCGGATCGGCCGGGCTTGAAGAAGAGAGTGGACGACGGCTTCCTCCGCCGCCCCGAGGACGGCTTCGGCGATTCTCTCGAGATGGATATCGGCAACGGATCGGAAATCGAATTCCATCGGCCCTTCTTCAGATATCGTCATGGCATTGGCCGTGGTGAAGGTCGCGCCCAGGACGGCATCCGAAAAGCTTCCCGAAGGGATGGAGGCATCCATCCGTGAGACCAAGCTCCTGGTGATTCTTCGGAGCTCGTGCGGGAGAAGCGGAATATCCGTTGCGGTGATCAAGATAAGGGCCCCCTCATTTTCGCCCCCTCGTTCGGCGGGAGGCTTCCCATTCGTTACGGGCCCGTTGCCGAAATGAGAGGCAACCAGGACGCCACAGGTATATTCCTCCTCCCCGATGAAAACGCGGCGGGAGGATGTGCCGATCCCGCCTTTTGCACCCAATGCCCTGAGCCCGGTCCCGGCCCCGACCGAGCCCTCTTCGACCTTCCCGTCAGTGGCCAGGCGGAAGGCATCCAGAATGTCCCCCTCCTCCAGGCATTCCCCAGCCATTTCATTCAGAAAAGAGTCGTTGAGCCCGATGACCACAGGCGGCCAGACTTCTCCCCTTTTTAAGTTGAAGCCGTAGGAGAGAGCGGCGTTGTAAGCCTTGCCCAAGTTGAAGGCGTTGGTGATGATGAGGGGAGAATTCAGGTAGCAGAAATCCTCCTTGACTTCGAAGCCCGTGATCTCCACTCCTGCTCCTAGGGCTTGAGCGGAGAAGAAAAAACGCAGTTCTTTTTCCATGAGCGCGGGAAGGACGGCGGTTAGGCCGGTCCTGGCCGCTATTGTCCCCCCCGACGGTCCCGGGAGGTCCCTTTTAAACGTGAGATGGCCGACTCTGACCCCGCTAACGTCGGTGATGGAATTCTTTTCTCCACGCATGGCCTAATTCCCCAACCCGCGGTATTTTTTCATGATCCGTTCGACCTGGTCGAGAGGGATCCCATAACTCGTATTGCCGTTCTTGCCGACGACGGTTTCGGCCGAGGTCAAGGCGTTGAGAACGGCTTCCTGGGTGGCCTCGACGGTCGCCTGATAGAGGGGCGTAATGAGAAAATCGTTGACGGCCCGGATATTTTGAACCGCCTTGCCTGGAATCCGCGGAATCCGGTTGGCTGTGGAGAAAGCAAGAATAATATCGCCGCTTCCTGTCCCGGAAATCGCCCCCACCTTGGCCAGGCCCAGGGCGACCCGCTTGGCGATTTTATTCAGTTGGTAAGGAAGGAGCGGAGCGTCGGTCGCGGCAATAAGGATGATGGACTTGGTCCGTTTTTCAAATTCTTCGTAACCCCGAATTTGCCGGCCGACGGGAGCGCCGTCGATGCGCAACTGGCTGCGTCCTCCTGTATTGGCCATGACTAGAACGCCGACCGTAGCGCCGCTTTTTGTTTTTCGGGACGACGTGCCTATGCCGCCCTTAAAGCCAAAGGACGTCATTCCGGTGCCTCCTCCGACCGCGCCCTCGACAACCGGCCCGCCCGAGGCGTTTTCTATGGCAGAGAAAACGTCTTTCGCAGAGATCGGGCGGCTCGGTGTGTCGCTCAAAAAATCATCAAAGCATTCGGCGACAACCGGGTAGACTGTCCCTCCCGAGATTCCCAGTTCGGGGTTCGTTTTCTGGAGATAGGCCAAAGCGGCGCTTTGGACGATTCCGACATTATAAGTCCCGGTCAGGAAGATCGGAGTCGCGAGAAGACCGGTCTCCTCGATTGAAGCCAGCCCGGTCATTTCGCCCCAGCCGTTAAGCCCGAACGAAGACGCGAAGAGACGCTCGTTATAGATATTGCCTTCGTGGGGCAAGAGGACGGTGACCCCAGTCCGTGCCGCTCCCTTGCCTTGCCCCTTGATGATCGTCGTATGGCCCACCCTGACTCCCCGGACGTCCGTGATGGCGTTGGACGGTCCCGGAGCCAGGTCGCCGATGATGATGCCGAGCTCACGAAGTCTTTTTCTCCGACCCTCGTCGGCTAAGCCGGGAACGTATAAAAAAGGAGGGGGGGAAGGGAGAACGGCAGCCCCGGCCAAAGTCGTTCGGATAAAATCGCGACGGTTCATGACAGCCTCCTTAAGCTCCCGGGATGACCGCGCACAGGGTCTAAAATATCTTCTCTAAGGAAGAATTTCAAGCAAAAAAGCGGAATCATCCGAACCTGACACCCCCTTTCTTTTGGACTCAAGGGATGCTAAAATAGATGCGGTTCAGTCAGCAGTGTTTACAGGAGGAATTTCGATGAACAAAAAATTCGCCCTCGTGGCTATATCTCTCTTTTCCGTATTATCTTTTGTAGTCTCTCCCACCTTATCGTGGGCCAAAGACTCTGGCCAAGAGCAGTTTGCCTCCATCAAAGAGGTCCAGCCCTTCGCTTACTGTTGCATCGTCCACACCGGCCCCATCTCTGATATGACCAACGTCATCGGTCAATTGATCCAGGCCATGCAGCAGCAGAATATCTTCTCGGCAATTCGCGGGCCCATGGTAGCCGTTTATTACAGTATCCTCACCACGGCCGACTCCAAGGACTTTTCCTGGGAAGTCGGGTTCATCGTCACGGAACAGACGACGCCCCAGGCACCGCTTGTTAAGAAAGTCTGGAGCCACACTCTTATCGCCTCGGCCACTCATGTTGGACCCTACCAGAAAGTGGGAGAGACAATCGAAAAGCTCGCGGCATGGATTGACTCCCAAGGTTATGCTGCGGATAAACCTCTCATGGAGCGCTACCTGAATAACCCCATGCAGGTCAAGCCCGAGGAACTCCGCACCGAAATCTGGATTCCTGTCGTCAAAAAATAGGAGGTCCTTCATGGCTCTTATCCATTGTCGGGAATGCGGCCGTGAAATCAGCGATCAAGCCGACGCCTGCCCGGGTTGTGGATACCCCATGAAAGAAAAAAGCTCGCCAAGCGGAGCGGGCGGACTCGTTCGCCCTCTGGTCTATGAATACAAGTCCTCGAAAACGTTTCTGGGCCTGCCGCTCGTCCACATTGTCTATGGCCCGGCGTGGGGAGGAGGCTTCAAGCCGGCCCGGGGCGTTATCGCCATCGGCAACGTTGCCCTCGGGATTGTCGCGATCGGAGGATTTGCCGCCGGAATCTTCACCCTCGCCGGCATCGGTCTCGGCATCGTATGCTTGGCCGGGATGGCTTTCGGGATCGGCGTCGGCATCGGCGGAATCGCAACCGGCTACCTGGCCGTGGGAGGGATCGCCATCGGAACCTATGCCGTCGGCGGCCTCGCGCTCGGAGCCCACACGATTTATAACGATCCCCATATCAGAGATGCCATCCGAAAGCTGATCCGGTTTTAGCACCCAGTCCGTATTTTTGAGTCCAAAAGGAAGATTTCGCCAACACAATCGTCGGCATTAGGCGGATGAACGGAGGGCGAATTCGATTTCCTCAAGGACGCTGGGTTCCGTCTCAGAAGATTTCGCATGGAGCAGGTGCCAGCGAGCTCCTGTGCCGCCGATCCGTCCTAAAGCCCAGGCGGAATAGGCCCGAATCTGCGGTTTAGAATGCTGGAGCGTTTGGCTAAGAGGCTCGACCGCTGAATCATTTGCCGTGTTCCCAAGGGCAATGATGACGTTCCCCCGCAGGGCGTTAACGCCCGCTCGAAGCGGAAACCTCGCAAAGACCTTCTTATAATGCTCCGCGTCCGCGGCGGCCAAGGGGATAAGTTCAGGACAATCCTCGACATTTTCCAACGGGACGGGATAGCATCTTCGCGGCTTGAGCTTCCTGTTTTTCGGGCAAACCCGGACACACTCGCCGCAGCCAAAGAGTCGGTTCTCCTGTTTTTCGCGCAGGGCGGCCGGGATGAATTTACCCCATAGCCAGTTCGTGATGCACAACCTGCGGTTTATTTTATACGGGGCCGGGAAGGCATTTGTCGGGCAAGACCGCAAGCATAGATCACACGTCCCGCACGTGTCCCCTTCCATGGGCAAGGCGGCCGGCTCGAGCGGGGCGTCGGTTACAACCGTGACAAACATCACGCACGATCCGAACTTTTCCGTCAGGATGACCGAATTCTTGCCATAACGCCCCAGCCCTGCCCGGACTGCAGCCAGCTTGTCCGGGATCCTGTATTTATTGTTCAAGACGGCTTTGAACCCCTCCTCCTCCAGGAACCGCCGCAGAGTGTTGAAATAGTATGCTTCCATGGCCGTAAAAGCCCCGACGTTGTAAGCCGACGAAAAGCGGCCCCTCGGCCGATCAGGAGGAACGGGAAGGACGGGATCATCCTCTTTCATGAAAAATCCGGTGACGACGATCGATCGGGCATCCGCCAGAAGTTCTTTAGGGTCGATGACTTCTCCGTTCCTGATAAAAGGTTCGGCCGAGGTGATCCCGAAGACATCGATTCCCTGACCCAGGGCGTAATGCTCGATTTTCGAAGTCAAATCGCCCGCCATTCCCTCGGCCTCTCTTTTCTTAATACTCTTTCTGCCCGTGTAAGAATTGTCATCGCCAAACGACTATAGGACCGGCGGACAAATGATGTCAATAATAAAAAATATTTCTTGACAATGAGGATCCGGCGTATTAATATATAAATAGTTATTTATATGAACGAGCATTGATATGGAAGACATGACCAAACTCCAATTGTTCTTCCAGACACTGGCCGATGCCAACCGCCTGCGTATTATCAAGGTCGTCGGCCGCGGACGCTGTTCTGTATCGGAAATTGTGGATGCGACCGGCCTCTCCCAGCCTCTTGTCTCTCACCACCTCCGCCTGATGCGGGCTCAGGCGATCCTAGAAACTGAGCGCGAGGGGCCTTTCATCTACCACCGGCTCAAGGACAGTCGGCTGCTGGATGCTCTGGGGTTATGCGCCGAAATCGCCGCCCAATTCCAGAAAGACCAAAGAATCAAGAGGACGTTTTGCTGTCCGCCCTGGATGGACCAGGGCCAATAAATGACCAGGAGGAAATCCCATGGGATTAAAAGAAAAAATGGCCGACAAATGGTTCGAAAATATGAACCCCAAGGAACGGCAGGAGATGATGAAAAAGTTCATGTCCGGCCAGGAATTCCCCATGGCGGGGATGATGGGCCGGATGATGGGCTGCGGAGGCGAGGGAGAAGAGGGCAATGCTCCCTGGGATATGTGCCGGAAGATGATGGCAACTATCGGCCGGGCCTCTGATCTGGCCACCTTCGCGACTCCGGAAGTACGCGGGCTATTCGAGGAATGGGCAGCACAGATCGAAGAGGAAATCCTGCATTTCGTCCAAGAATCCAAGTCGACAAACGCCGATGAGATTGCCGCTCATTTCAAACTTTCCAGAGATAGCGCGAACTACTTTCTCAGCCGCCTTTCCCGGCAAGGCAAGATTTCTCTTAAAGCCGAGAAAACAGTTGATAAAAAAGAATAGGCACCTATTCAGCGGCCGACCGTCAACGCTTTTTAACACTATCGTCTTATGAAATGACGCCGGACGCTCCTCCATTCTTGTAGCCGTCCTCTATTGGGCATATAATCGCCCTTCCGGAAGAGAGGAGGTTTCGATGAATCCCTGCAAAACGCGCATCCTCGCGATGATAACGCTGGCCATTTTTTTCTTGTCATTCGGCTGCCGGGAAGAAGACGCCGCCGGGCCGAAGGGCGGCCTCCTCGACAGCCTGGCTAAGCCTCAAAAGGGACGCTCGATGCGGGCAACCTCCACTATGCGCATGGGAGAACTGCGCCGCGGCCCCGACGGAGACCGGAACGCGGGCGAGCGCCGATACGATCCCTCGGCCGATCCGCGCGGAGATTCTGACGTCCAGAGCAACTGGGACAACTTCAACGTCCCTCCAAACGGCACCCATGTCCTGCTCGAGGCTCAGGGCCCGGGCGTCATAACCCACATTTGGATCACCTTTCTCGGTCCGGACCCCGAAGACTGGGCCCCCCTGGGCTCGGCCGACCACCAAGAGCTCATGCTCCGGATGTACTGGGACGGGAACTCGAACCCGGCGGTTGAGGCGCCGGTCGGCGACTTCTTCGCCAACTGCTTCGGCAAACGCACTGAAGTCATTAGCATTCCTGTCATCGTCGAAGGAGCAGATTCCTACAATTGTTACTGGCGCATGCCCTTCCGGAAATCCGCCAGAATCGAGATCGAGAACCAGAGCAGCAAGCCCCTCAGCCTCCTCTATTACAACATCGACTGGATCCAGCTCGATAGGCTCCCGAAGGACACACCATATTTCTACGCCCAATATCGCCAGGAATATCCTGTCCGAAAGGGTCAGGATTATGTCCTCCTGGAAACGACCGGCAAGGGCCACTATGTCGGCACAGTCCTGGGCGTGAGGATGCGCAGCCCGTCCTGGTTCGGCGAGGGAGACGAGAAGATTTACATAGACGGGGAAACGAAGCCTTCGATCTGGGGCACGGGAACCGAAGATTATATCCTTTCGGCCTGGGGACTCGAGACTGCGAAAACGCCTTACTTCGGCGTTCCTTTTTACGATCAAAGAGCGATCGGCGGGCGCACCAGCGCCTACCGCTGGCATCTCAACGATCCCATCATATTCAATACCGGCATCAAGGTAACGCTGGAGCATATGGGCTGGATATCCGAAGACGAGAATCCCGATTACAAGGCCACCAGTTGGAATGAACGTGAGGACGACTATGCCAGCGTGGCCTTCTGGTACCAGACCGGAACTCCCACTTTCCCGGCCCGAGTCCCGGGAGCCGAAGAGCGCCGCCTTCCCAGCTTGGACAGGGTGGTCGTTCATGCCCGTGATTTTGCCGATGCCGGGCGGCATGGGGAGGGTGAAGTAGCCAAACAGACGTCCGGCCTTTATGGGGGCGACGTGTTAATCTATAGGCCTTCGCAGCAGGCCAGGGCTTGGCTGGAAATCCCGATCGAGGTGAAGACGAAAGAGCCTTTGCGCCTGGCGATCAACACGATCAGCGGGCCGGACGGAGGCCGCTACCAGACGCTCGTAGACGGCGTGAAGATCGGCGAGCCGCTGGATTTCTTCAGCGATGGGCTCATCGCCCGGGAATTTCAGCTCCTCGACTTCTGGCCGAATCCCGGGATACATACGTTCCGGCTTGAATGCGTTGGAAAGAATCCGCGAAGCACCGGTTACGCTCTCGGCATCGAATCCGTGCTTCTCCTCGAACGCCGCCCGCGGGTGGCTGAATATGGCCACGATAAGGACAAAGATTGGCGCAAGAGCCCGACACTATACGATTGATACGGGAGGTTCGTAGCAGGGGATCTTGAGAATGCCCAGAGCGGCCATGAAATAGCCCCAGGCGGGGATGAAGGCATTGCCAAACAAGTTCCTCTATTATGAAGATACCGACAAAATGCTTATTTCTGTGGCAGGACGAATTCGTAGTCGGCAGCACATTGGTAGGATCTCCGATACCTGGCCACCTCCTCAGGGCTCTTATTCCCGATGCATAGCCGGTATTTTTTACCTGGTTGGAAGACAACGCCTTTTTTTGCCTTCATAATAAGCTTGTACGATTGCTCTACGGAAAGCACCGTCACATGCCAGCCCTCCGCCAACGGCTCATTGCCCTCAAGGATAAGATGGTACATGTACCTCGACCCAAAGTTGACCTTGATCTCGAATTCTATCTCCTTCGGGGTATAGCCCACGATTTTAAAATAGAAATCTTGGGGAATCTGTCCATGATAATAGTCCAATGCGGGTTTAGGTCTTTCTCTTAGACAAGCAACCAATCCCAGCACAGCCAATACAGCTAACCCTTTGATAATGGTACATCTCATTTTAATGACCCCCTTTTTATTTATCTTGAACCAATCCGCGGCAGAAGTAAAGGTCTCGATTGATCTAGCAAAGAGCTGATATCCCACGTTCGGCTCGATCATCAAACTAGCGGAGCTATATCTCCAGCAGGGCGACCGACTCGAAACCATGGGACGACAACGGCTTGGCCACCGCAAAAGCAGCACGAGACGGGTGATAAGAGTATAGGCTGCCGACGTCAAATCCTATCTATGGTGCCGGGAAAGCAAGTGCTCCTGAATTGGCCGGGCAGCCGGCTTTCTTCCATGTTTTTAAAACGGACCAAAATGAAGGGCTTGGGCAATAATCACCGCTGCCATACCCAAGCCAAGCCAGGTGAGAAGAAGCGGCAGGAGCCAGCGGACCCATTTATCCCAGGGGATCTTGAGAATGCCCAGGGCCGCCATGAAATAGCCCTGGGTGGGGATGAAGACGTTGGTCAGCCCGTTTCCTAGCTGGTAGGCTAAGACGTTGGTCTGACGGGTGATGCCGACCAAGTCCCCGAGGGGCGCCAAGATGGGCATGGATACGGCAGCCTGGCCGCTCCCCGAAGGAACGATGAAATGAAGCAGGTTTTGCATGATGTAGATGCCGACGACACTGATGGAAGACGACCAGCGCCCGATGACGACCGCCATGCCGTGGGTTAAGGTGTCAATGACGTTGGCATCCCTAAGAATAACCAGGGCCCCCCGGGCCAACCCAACGACAAGCCCGGCATAGGTCATGTCCTGGGCGCCCTGAATGAAACTCCGGGCCGTATCGTCGAGCGACAGCCCGCCCATCGGACCTGCTGCGATGGCCAGGCCGAAGAACAGGCCCGAGAGCTGCAAAAGACCCCAGTGCCAGCGGATAGCGCCGAGAACCAGGACAACAAGGGCAGCCACCGTCACGACAAGCACCGCCATATGCCTCCGGGTAAATGGAATGTCCTTTTCCCCAGGAGCTATGGTCTCCCTCTTCAGGTCGAATTCGCGCATAAGACTGATCTCGGGTTTGGCCTTGACCCTGGCTGCGTAGCGGGAGAGAAAAATGACGGTGACCGTCGTCATGATGGTCCACAGGACCAGCCGGAAGCCGATTCCCGAAAACAGGGGAAGCCCGACGATTCCCTGGGCCACTCCGACCGTAAACGGATTCATGAATGCCGATGCGAACCCCGCGTTGGCGCCGACGAGAGCTATCCCTCCTGCGGTTAACGAGTCGTAGCCCAGGGAGCGGGCCAGAAGAAGGAGGGCGGGCAGAAAGACAAGCGTCTCTTCAGCGATGCCGATGGTCCCTCCGCCGATAGCAAAGACGAGCGTCAGGACGGGGACGATTAAGGCCTGCCGGCCGCCGATTCGCCTGACCAGGGTCTGGATGCCGCCTTGGATGAGGCCTGTCCTGTTAAGAACGCCGAACGCGCCGCCGATAATAAAGATATAGAAGATGATGTCGGCAACCTCGACCAGTGCCTTGGGAAAGGCCAAGAGGATCTCAAAGATTCCGGCTGGTTGGGCTTGGACGGCATGAAAAGACGAGGGGTCGATTAGGGACCGACCCCGTTCAACCGCCCGCTCATATCGCCCGGCCGGGACAACCCAGGTCAATACGGCCGCCAGCACTGTCAGGGATATGAGAAGAACGTAGGTATGAGGAATCTTGATTTTCATTCGGGCCTGGTGAAATGCCAAGCAGCCAGAGCATAAAGCCTGACGGCTTGATAGACCTCAGCTAGAAGGATGCTTTCTTCGGGGGAATGAGCGTATTCAAGCCCTCCCGGACCCCAGACGATCGACGGGATATGCCCTTCCCGGGAGATGAGCGAGGCGTCCGTCCAAGCCGGAAAAACGGTCAAGGGCCTGGAAGACCGGCCGAGTTCGGCGAGGGCCGTCTCCGCGGCCCGAACAAGGGAGTGCTCAGGAGGAATGGTCATAGGGCCGTGGACCATTGTGGCCATCCCGCCGGGCATCCGCGATATCTCCGTCTTGAGACCGGGGCGAGCCTCGCGGACCCGGCGTAGGAGGTTTTCCAGGTCCTCGAAGACCATCTCGATCGTTTCCGTCGTCACCCAGCGCCGATCGAGCCTGATCCGGCAATGGGCGGCGACGGTGCTCGGCTGGTCTCCGCCGGAGATGGTGCCCAGGTTGATAACCGGGGGGCCGAGAACGGGATCGCGTCTTCGGGCCAGGGCAGGGACGAGTTCAGTCTCCACAAGATGGACAAAATGGGCAGCTGCCGAGATTGCGTTAAGTCCGGCTTCCGGCGTCCCGCCATGGGCGGCCCTGCCCTGAAAGTCGATCTGCAGCCATTCCAAACCCCTGTGGCCTATGGCGATCTTGTTATCGGTCGGTTCGCCGATAACGGCCCCATCGGCTTTGAACCCTCCAAGAATAAGGTCTTCAGCCCCGAGGCTTTCCATTTCTTCGTCGATCACAGCGGCCAGGGTAACCTGCCCCGAGGCGGGTCCTCCAGCGTTTTTAAGGGCTACCAAAGCCCCGGCCATTGCCGCCAAAGCGCCTTTCATGTCAACGGCGCCCCGCCCATGAAGCCGGCCCTCTTTTTCGGTCGCCGAAAACGCGTCTCCCGCGTTCCCCACGTTGGGCGGAACCGTATCCATGTGGCCGCAGAAGAGAAGCCGGGGCCCTGACCGCTTCCCCCCTATCGAGGCCAGGAGGTTCGGCCTCCCCTCGCGGACTTCCCGGTACACAGGCTCGATGCCCCGGGCCTGAAGAAAGCCTCCAAGCACCCGGGCTACAGCCTCCTCCTGGCGCGGCACTCCGGGATAAGAAGGCGTCCGGATGAGTTGAACAAGGAGGTTTCGGATATCCCCGTCGAGCGGAAAATGAGATTGGAGGACATTCGGTGCTTTGCTCATGATATATGTTTTCTTTTCTTATAGGCCATGCTCCGGGTTTGCCGCTCCAGGCCGGTCGGGGCGATGCCGATCCGGCCCCCGCGGAGCAAAGCTCCCACCCCTTCCTTATTTTCCAGGCCTGGGAACTCCTTGCGTAACCTGTCCTCGTCCGGGCAGACTCCCTCGGAAGGCTCGGGCTCGGTGTAGACAGAGATGACACCTTCATAATTCCGGAGGACGACCCGGCGGTCGTTCCTGGAGATGAGATAAGTGGGCATCACGGGGATTTTACCGCCTCCGCCCGGGGCGTCAACGACGAAGGTCGGAACGCAGAAGCCGGTCGTGTGGCCCCTCAGGTTCTCAATAATCTCTATCCCCTTGCTCACCGATGTCCGGAAGTGGCCGATGCCCTGGGAGAGGTCGCACTGGTAAACATAGTAGGGGCGAACCCTGATCCGGACCAGATCATGGACGAGTTTCTTCATGACGATGGGAGAATCGTTCGTCCCCCTGAGGAGGACCGTTTGATTCCCCAGCGGGAAGCCTCCGTCGGCCAGCATTTCGCAGGCTCTCTTGGATTCCGGCGTTATCTCTTTGGGATGGTTGAAATGGACGTTTATATAAAGAGGGTGATATTTCCTGAGCATGGCGACCAGCGCCGGCGTAACTCTCTGGGGCATGACGACCGGGGCAGCGGTCCCCAAACGGATGATCTCTACGTGCGGGATCTGACGGACTCGGCGCAGGATATCCTCAAGGAAAGCATCCGATAAGGTCAAGGGGTCGCCGCCGGAGATCAGGACATCCCTCACCTGGGGCGTGTCCCGGACGTATTCTATGGCCGCCAGGATATCGCTTTTAGGCAGGGCTCTGTCGGTTTCGCCGGCACTCCGCCTCCTCGTGCAGTGACGGCAGTACATGGAGCATTGGTCCGTGACGAGAAGAAGGACACGGTCGGGATACCTGTGCGTCAGCCCGTGGACGGGCGACTCCGCGTCCTCATGGAGCGGGTCGAGCATGTCCTCGGGGCTGAGCTTGACTTCCTTGCCCGTCGGAATAGCCCTCCTGCGGATAGGGCAATTCCTGTCCTTGGGGTCCATGAGGCTGGCAAAGTAGGGAGTGATCGCCATGCGAAGGGATTTCAGGGCCGTGTTCACCTCCCGCTGTTCCTTTTCCGTCATCTCCACGACCTGCTTCAACTGATCAACCGAGGTTATCCTGTTTCTGAGCTGCCATTTCCAGTCGTCCCATTCAGCCTTAGAGACATCTTTCCAGATAGGGATTTTCCGATAGTCACGCCCACCGGTCAGGTGTCCATCTTTTTTAATCATAAGTTCTCCTTTCTATCGAAACGATCAGGGCTTCCGTCTTCTCCCTTCGAAAAAGGGCCGCGAGAAACGATCTAAGTTCTGGATATTTAACATAAATAGCGCAGTTCCGTCAAGCCGAAAAAGGCCGTTCTATTTCTCAATTTGTCTAAACTGCAACTCCGTAAATCGGGTCTGCAGCTCCATAACGATCTCCTGGGCCCTGTCGTAGGCTTTGATGGCTTGAGCCGTGGAATAGGTCGTCAAAAAGACTTTTGCCAGAGACGGATTCGACCGAAACAGCTCGAGGGCCGTTTTTTCAATGCTCTCTTGAAGGGCGAATTCGTTCTCTTCGAAAGCCCTCCACGTTTTTTGCACCGGGCCGAACAAATCCCCATAATACGCATTGACCAGATTGCCAATCCTTTTGAACGCCCAATATGCGGAATCCGGATCTGAACGTCCGCTTCCAATCTGGAAGATGCGGGGCGTTTCCACGATCCCCACGTACCAAGGGATAAAGACGCTTGTATCGGGATTGGCCATGGCCAGCCAGAAAACGCCCCCAATCTCAGCAGGCAGCCAGCTTCGGAGCTGGGTGATTCCGGTGTATTGAGTATTCGTCCGGCAGAGAGTTCTTTCAGCCGTTAAATGAGGATTGCCTTTTTTATAGCTGTCCGTGAGATCCAAGGCTCCCCCTTCATAATGATCACGCATGATGGACATGAGCTTCTCTTTGGTAATCTTCTGCTCCGGTCGGAGGAACAGAGGAAAATCAAAGTAAGGGGTTTCGGGGGGAAGGCTCGAGTGAGGAGCGAGGAGGCTTTGAACCCGCCAGATGCGACGATCGCCGGGAGGGATTTTGGTATAGAGGCGCCCCCAGGTCTTCTTGAAGCTGAAGGGACCGGAAGCCGGATCGTAGAGGCCCTTTTCTATGGAAAACCGAACAAGATCCGGCGAGCACCTGAAATTGGCTCTATCCCCGCAGTTGATCTCGCCCATACGAAACGTGTTGTCGTAGATCACATAGCTATCGTCCGGGACCCTCATCGCGGCCCAGTGATGGCCGCCCCCTATTTGGAAAACCCAGATTTCATTCGGGTCCGCGATCGCAAAGGAACCGTCTTCCCGGAGTCCGTATTGGTTGAAGAGCTTCTCGATAAGGTCAACGCCTTCTCTGGCTGTTTTCGCTCGTTCCAGAACGAGACTCCACGGGATGAACAGGCCCGGCCCCTTGTCCTTTTCCTCCAGCAAAGCGTCTGCCTCTCGAGCCTTGGGGTTGATCTCGACGGCCGTCCCAAAGCAGATCGCCACCTGATGCTCGTTGATTCCATTTTCGAATGTCGGGTCATCCGTCCACAGGAGTTCATTCCCGATATAAGCATAGGTTTCCTCGGCTTGCGGGATTTCTGCGCCGTTATTAAGTTTGTAGGCCTCTCCTTGTTTGTGTTGCCCTTTGGGAACGAACACGACATGGGAGGCCCCTTTCCCGTCCCAGTCATTGCTGTAGGACATGAGCACGGAGCCGTCCGCCGTGGCCTGCTTGCCCACCAGGATCATCGTGCATTCTCGCCGTCCTTTCTGCCCGACAAAATCGCCGGGCCAAACGGACAGGACCATCCATGCGGTCAGGAAGGCCGTCATCACAAAACGAATTCTGAATGTTCTCGTTTGACGGTATCGACCCTGTCCGATTTCTTCCGCGATCTTCATGGTCAAGCCTCCTTTGGTGGTCATTTATCCCTTGATGAGGGCCTCGATATGAGCCGGGACAGCTAGAGAAAGCCCCTTTAGGCTGTAGCCTCCCTCCAGGATCGAGACCAAGCGGCCTTCCGCGGTTTCGTCGGCGATGCGGAGAATGATTCGGGTCAGTTTCTTGAATCCTTCGTCCGTCAGCCGAAACCGTCCCAGGGGATCGGCGTTCCGGGAATCAAACCCGGCCGAGATCAAAACGAATTCAGGCTTGAACTTGAGAGCTTGGGGGAGAAGCCTGTTTTCAAAAGCGGCCACAAGCTCGTCGTCTCCGGAGCCTGCCGGCAGAGGGGCGTTCAGGGTCGTTCCTCTCCCCTCCCCTTCCCCGGTTTCTTCCTCGCTTCCGGTGAACGGATACCACGGCCATTGGTGGGTGCTGAAATAAAAGACACTCCCGTCCTCATAGAAAATTTCTTGGGTGCCGTTACCATGGTGGACGTCCCAGTCTACGATTAGGACCTTCCCCACCCGATATTTTTTCTGCACATACCGGGCGGCGACGGCGGCGTTATTAAAAATGCAAAATCCCATTCCTTTATCTCGGCCGGCATGGTGACCCGGAGGACGCACGGCACAGAAAGCGTTCCGGGTTTTCTCTCCCATGACGGCATTGCAGGCCGCGAGGACGCCGCCCACGGCCCAGAGGGCGACATCGTAAGAGTCTTTTGAAAGGAGCGTATGCCCGGTGGATAAAACTTTGGCGCCGTTCTCCGCGTCCCTCTTTACAATTTCAATGTATTCTTTTCGGTGGACGAGCTCCACCCATTCCAGGTCGGCTTTTTGAGGGGTGAGGGGATGAAGAGAACCAAGAAGATCCGCATCCTTAAGCCCGTCGTGAAGGGCTTTGAGGCGCCGAATATTTTCCCAGGCCAACTCCCCGGTATCATGCTTGAGATAGATGTCATCCTCCAGGAGAGCCGTTCCTGCAGAGAGCTTTTCTTGACTTCGGACCGACTTGGGGCCTATGAGCGTCCATGCGGCGCCCTCCATGACCAGGCAGAGAAATGTTCGTCTTTTCATTCCTTGGCGCCCGCATCTTTGAGGATCTTATAGTTAGCCGGAGAATCCTTGGCCCATCTTAGGGCCGTTGCGCCCCCCTCGTCCCTGGCATTCAGGTCGGCTCCAGCCTTGATAATGGCCTGAAGAATTTGAGAATTCCCAGTGGCCGCGATCATGAGAGGCGTCAGGCCTCCATAGACGCGGACGTTGACATCGGACCCGGCCCGGATAAGTTCCTCGACCGTTGAGGGCGGCAAATCATTTTCTGTCGTCAGAGCTTCGATGAGCGCTGTCCGCCCGTCCGCATCCCTGGCCTTCACGTTGGCTCCGCTCTTCAAGAGCAGTCGGATTGTCTCAGGAGAGCCGCTGATGGCCGCGAATAAGAGAGAAGTCACTCCATAAGGATCCGAAGCGTCGATATCCGCCCCCGCCTCGATCAAAGAGGCGGCGGTCTCATGGTGCGTCTTCCCCCTCCGGGACGCCTCCATCAGGGCCGTGATTCCCCCCTGTTTCGCATTCGGGGACATGCCCGCTTCGAGGAACAGACGGACTGCGGACTTCTCTCCTTTGACGATGGCCGCGAAAAAGCCTTTTTCCGAGTCCTCGATTCCCAGTTTATCCAGTTGCCGACGAGCCCGTTTCTCTTTATTGGAACAGGAGAGAACGAGCAGGAAGCAGGCCAAGATGATTAGCCATTTTTTTGCCTTCATCAAGACCTCCTTTCCCTTCGATTCTAGCCTTCTGGAAGGTTTTTCGTATTCATTTATTTAAGAATTTGATACATACTAATAAGGTCATGAG
>CAZJBD010000017.1:4833-22904 GCA_964544265.1 uncultured Eubacteriales bacterium | reverse complement strand
AAGCGTCACCGAGACGTGGAGCCACAGCCAGTAGCTCTGTAGGGCGGGGACGAGGGGAGCCGTTTCCTTGGGCATCAGGGGCGAGGAGGCAAGGGCCATCAGGGCAACGATGATGAGCATGACGTAGGGGCCCGTCTTCTGGATCTTAAACTTGCCCTCCATGAGAACGTAGGCAAGGGCCGAGGCCCAGGCCAGGAAGGAAATCGACTCATACATATTTGTGAATGGGGCGTGGCCGCTCCTGGAGGTCCTGGCCGCGAGGGCCAGGGAGTGAATGACAAGACCTATAACTGCCAATGAGAAGCCCGTCTTGGCCCATGCGGCCCTTCGGAAAAACTGCGATCCGAAATAGGCCAGCACGGATAAGACATAGGCCAGGAAGGCCAGGAGGAAAAACGTCGGCTCGTTCATGAGGTTTTCCTGAGTGCGGCCATGATCGAGGCGAACTCTTCCTCGAAGCGATCGCGACCTTTAGTCGCCAATCCGCCTGCCGAGATGCTGACCGACGGACCCTCGCGGCCTTCGAGGACGAGTTTGATCTCGCGCGGCGGCCAGTAAAAACTGAAGAATAAGCCCAGCATCAGGATGATGCAGCCCGTCCATATGACAGGCGCTCCGGGGTCTGAGGCGGCCTGGAGGACGGAGAATTGGGGGGCTTTGTAAGAGGTCAGCTCAAAGCCGAGATCCAGCTGGCCGGAGTCGCGGAAGTGGGTGAACTCAGGATACTTGGCGAAAACCCAGCCGGAGAAGATGCGCACATCCTTTTGGTATCCTTCGAGGAGGACGGCGGGATTGTTGGGCTCCCCAGTGCGGGTCGTCGGCTCGTTGTCCGCGCCGATGAGAAAGTCGGGGAGGAAGCGAACGGCGATGACTTCCGTCTCCTCGTCTAAAGCGGCCTTCCCGCCGGGTCTGAGGTTGATCCTCTTGAGAAAAGCGGGATCGCTTTTTTTCTTGACCCGAAGCTCGAGGTCCGGATTCTCCCAGTCCCAGCCATAGCCGCTTTGGTAGAATAAGATGCCTTTATAGCTAAGGGGATGGTTGACGGAGATGGTCCGCGTGAGGCGAGGAGCCCCCCCGTCGAAGACCGTGACCGTACTCTTCCAGGCCTTGACCGAACCTGCGGGATAATATTCGGTCTCGAAGTTGTCGAGCCGGAGCGAGATCGCCCGGGACGGGAGGGCGACGATTTGACCTTCGGAAACGGAGATGTCCGAACGGAACTTGCCGAGGCCGCTGATAATGCCCCCGGACAGGATGACAAGAACGCCCAGGTGGACGATGTCCGACCCGAAGAGGCCGAGGATATGCTTTCGGGCGCGCAGGAGAGTGCGGCCGGAGTCGCTTATTGCGGCGATGCGAAAGCGCCGGCTCCTGAGTTCAGCGCAGGCGGCGGCGACGAAGGCCTCGAGTCCTAAACGCTTCGTGAACGACTCTTTCATCTCGCCAGACGCCGGCTCACGGCCTTCGACGGTCCAAGCGCTCCCGAAAGCCTTACGGAGTTTCGGGGTCAGGCGCGCAAGGCTGCAGACGACAAGGTTGAAGGTGAAGAGGAGGAGTAAACCGATGAACCAGGCCGACTGGTAGAGGTTGCCGAGGTCGATGCCGGTTATGACGCGCCAAAGGCTCCCGTAGCGGGCCTGGTATTCCGCTGGGGTCTGCTGCTGGGGGATAAGCGTGCCAAGGATGGAGGCCAGGACAAGAACGATGAAAAGGACGATGGCCAGCTTGACCGAGCTAAAGAATCTCCAAATTGCTTTCATCGTTCAGGGCGGGAAGCCCTTCTCGGGCCTCCCCGGCGCGTCAACGGACCTTGCTTTTCGCCGTCTTGGCCTTTTGATTTCGCTGCTTTTTTTCGGCGATCTTGACCAAGTCCGCAAGCTTGATGCTTTCGAAGTAGTTCTTGAGAAGCATCGTGGCTTCCCTCCAGACGTCGAAGGTTGCGCAGGTGGCGAGACGCTCGCAAGCCAGGTCATCCTCGACGCATTCGACGAGGCAGCAGGAACCTTCGAGGGCGTGCAGAATCTCCCGGAGGTTGATCTGGGAGGGATTTTTCCCCAGGATATATCCGCCGCCAGCTCCGCGGATGCTTTTGACGAGCTTGTTGATCTTGAGGGGGATAATGATCTGCTCAAGGTAGCGTATCGATATCTTTTCCTCTTCAGAGATGTCCTTGAGGATGACGGCATGGGTGTCTCCGTTATGGTATCTCTGGGCGAGGTTCAGCATGAGCCTGGTTCCGTAGCGTCCTTTGGTCGAAAGCCTGATCATGCCTGCCTCCTGGATCCGAATGTTCGAAGGCTCAGAGCGGATGGCCTCTGAACTCGGTTTCATCTTAGCCCAAAATGAGATCAATTACAACATAATTATATAGGAATGATAAGTTTAGTCGGCCCTGGGCGCTGTCCCGCGTTCGCTTGACATATCCGCCGGCGGGATTGTATCCTAGCCCTTCAGTCCATGTTCCGATCTGCCGGCGATCTTCGTTGTGATACCGCCGGCGAATAACCTCAAAGAAAGAGAAGCAACGCGACATGAAAAACGAGATCCTACTTGGCGACGAAGCCGTCGCTCTGGGCGCCGTCCACGCCGGGCTCTCGGCGGCTTACTCCTATCCCGGCACACCGGCCTCGGAGATTTTGGAATACCTCGTCCGGGCCTCCGAAGGCGGCAGGACGTTTACGGCCGTCTGGTCGGTCAACGAAAAAACGGCCTACGAGGAGGCCCTTGGCGTCTCATTCGCCGGCAAACGGTCCCTGGTTTCCTTCAAGCACGTCGGTCTTAACGTCGCCGCCGACCCCTTCATGAATTCGGCCATCACCGGGGCCAACGGAGGACTGGTCGTGGTGAGCGCCGATGATCCCGGCATGCACAGCTCCCAGAACGAGCAGGACAGCCGTTTTTATGCCCAGTTCGCCCGGATATTCTGTTTCGAGCCTTCGGACCACCAAGAAGCTTATGATATGACCAGGCAGGCCTTCGATATCTCCGAAGAGCTGGGGATTCCGGTCATGGTCAGAATGGTCACCCGCCTCGCCCACAGCCGGTCGTCGATCGCCCCGAGGGAGGCGAGGGCCCAGAACGGACTCCGTTACGGCAACTGGAAAGATTGGACGCTCCTGCCGGCCAATGCTCGAGGCCGGTTCAAGATCCTCCTTGATAAACAGGCCGAGATGGTCAAGTTGTCCGAGAGCCTGTCCTTCAACAAACTCGAGCTCAATCCCAAGGATCGTTCTCTCGGTGTCATCGCTTCCGGGATTGGCTATAATTATCTGCGGGAAAACCTGGCCGGCATGAACCCGGCCCCGTCGGTCTTGAAAATCGGGAGCTACCCGCTGCCCGAGTCGATGATAGCCAGGCTGTTTGAACACGTGGATGCAGTCCTGGTCATCGAGGAGGGGTACCCCCTTATTGAGCAAGGACTAAAGGGAGTCTTCGGCATCCCCGGCAAGACGCTCAAGGGAAAGCTCAGGGGCGAATTGCCGCTTACGGGAGAGCTTTCGCCCGACATCGTCCGAAAGGCGCTCGGGCTTGCTCCGCTCCCGGTCAGGGATGCCGGGAAGGTCAAGCTGGCCAGCCGTCCTCCTCAGCTCTGCGCGGGCTGCCCTCACGCCGATACCGTCAAGGCCCTCAATAAAGCCCTGGAGGGACGGTCCGGCTCCAACGTTTTTTCGGATATCGGCTGCTACACCCTGAGCGCGCTGCCTCCATACAGCGCCATCCAAACGTGCGTCTGCATGGGCGCGAGCATCAGCATGGCCCGGGGGGGCTCGGACGCCGGCGTCCGGCCTTCGGTGGCGGTCATCGGCGACTCGACCTTCGCTCACTCGGGGATGACGCCGCTCCTCAGCGCGGCCGTGGCCGACACGGACATGACGGTCTTCATTCTCGACAACTTTACGACCGCCATGACGGGCGGCCAGCCGAGCTACGGCACGGGCGAAAACCTGCTGAAAATCCTCGAGGGGCTAGGAGTCAACAAGAATCATATCCGGACGATCGAGCCTCTTCCCAAGAACCTGGAGACGAATGTCCGGATCATTAAGGAAGAACTCGACCACAAGGGCCTCTCGGTCATCGTCGCCGTCCGCGAGTGCATCCAGGAAACGCGGAAGAAGAGGAGCTGAGTCATGAAGCAGGACATCGTTCTGGCGGGAGTAGGCGGGCAGGGGATTCTCTCGATCGCCTTCGTCATCGACAACGCGGCCCTCGCTGAAGGGCTGTCGTTCAAACAGGCCGAGGTCCACGGCATGTCTCAGCGGGGAGGCGCGGTCCAGTCGCACGTAAGGCTTTCCAGCGAGCGCATCTGGAGCGACCTCATCCCCAGGGGAGCGGCTGATATGATCCTGAGCGTCGAGCCGCTTGAAGCCTTCCGCTACCTGGAATACCTCCGGCCCGACGGGATTGTTGTGACCAGCTCGACGCCCTACGTCAACATCCCTGATTACCCGCCGGTCGATAGCGTCCTGGCCGGAATCCGGAACGCTGGGAATTGTGCTATCGTCGATTCGGAGAGAATCGCCAAGGAGGCCGGGACGTCCAAGGCTCAGAACACGGTTATGCTCGGCGCGGCTTCCAAGCACCTGATCTTGAAGGAAGAGACCCTGCGGCGTTTCGTCGAGGCCCTGTTTAGGGCACGCGGCGAACACGTCGTCCAGGCCAATCTTAAAGCGTTCGAGCTGGGCAGGATCGCGGCGGCCTAAAACGTTCATGAACATCCATCTCCACAAGATCAATAAAATATTCGCCGGCGCCGAAAAGGACGGCCGGTCCTTTCTTCTTGAGGATGAAGTCTATGGGGTGCTGAAAGCCGCTGGCCTCGACGCGCCCCGTTTCTTTTTCTTGGAAAAAGGGAGGAGGGCCAAGACACGGGAATTGGCCGCCCTGGGGACGGATTCCGTCGTCCTCAAGGTCGTTTCTCCGCTCATCCAGCATAAGTCAGACGCCGGCGGCGTCCGTTTTGTGAAGGCTGATCAAGCGGCCGTGAACCGGGAGGTCGAGGAAATGCTCGCCTCGGTTCCCGCGACGTTTAGGACCTGGGCCAGAAAGTTCGAGAAGCCGGGGGAAAAAGGCGGGCCTGAAAGAAAAGACGTCGAGGCCTCGATCCGCGGTGTCCTTGTCTGCGAAAAAGTCGTTTATGACAACCTTGGTTATGGGTCAGAAATCCTGGCGGGAATCAAGGATTCCCGCGAGTTCGGCCCGGTGATGACTATCGGTGCGGGCGGCCTGGATGTCGAATACATGAACGAAAGAATCCGGGCGGGGAAGGCCGTATCGCTCTTCTCGGTCCATCTCTTTGACGAGAGTCGCCTCAGGTCCGAGCTTGAGCCTCTCGCTTTTTTCGGCAAAGTGGCAAAGGGTTTCCGCGGCAGGAGGCCCCTCATCAGGCCGGAGAGCCTGACCGCTTCGATCCTCCGGCTCGTTGAGCTTGGCCGGGCACTTTCGGCCTATTCGGCGGACTCACCCTTCGTCATTGAAGAGTTCGAAGTCAATCCGCTCGTTATCCGCAGGGAGAAGCTAGTGCCGTTGGACGGGCTATGTCGTTTCTCTAGGGCACACCGGGAACTTACAGCCAGGCCATACGGGCAAATCCGGAATCTCCTCCGGCCGGACTCGATCGGCATCATTGGCGTCTCCGAGAAGATGAACCTCGGCCACATCATTCTCAACAATATCCTCAAGAATGGCTTTCCTAAAGAGCGCGTCTTTGTCGTTAAGCCGGGTGTCGCGGAAATCGAAGGATGCCGGTCGGTCGCCGCGGTGCGAGACCTCCCTGAGACGGTGGACATGTTTGTCCTGACCCTAGGGGCCGAGCAGAGCTATGATGTCATGAAGGAGATCACGGAGAGCGGCAAGGCGCGGTCGGTTATCATCATCGCCGGCGGCTTGGGAGAGAAGCAAGGAACCCAGGGCCTCGAGAGCAAGATCAAGGACCTTATAGCCAGAGGCCGAGAGGAAGGGAGGACAACGCCGGTCGTCAACGGCGGCAACTGCCTTGGCATCGCCTCGAAGCCCGGGAAGTACGACACGACGTTCATACCAGACCATAAACTGCCGCGGCCTAAGGAGCCAAGGTCGGACATGGCCGTCATCAGCCAGAGCGGGGCGTTCATGATCTCCAGGATGAGTAAGATGCCGCACATCGAGCCGCGTTACGCCATATCGCTCGGGAACCAGATCGACCTGACGGCCTCGGATTATCTGAATTATCTAAAGGACGAACCTGAGGTGCGGGCGTTCGCCGTTTATATGGAAGGGTTTCAGCCGGGAGACGGATACGCGTTCGCCCGGGCGGTCGAAGAAATCACGGCCGAAGGAAAAACCGTCATTGTCTACAAGTCAGGGCGCTCGCCGGAGGGCCAGGGCGCGGCTTCGAGCCATACTGCGTCGGTTGCCGGCGATTACAGCATCTGCCGGTCCATCCTGAAGCAGGCCGGCGCGATCGTTTGCGAGGATATCGAGGAATATGAGAACTTTGTCCGCGGCCTTCACGACCTGGAAGGCAAGAAGGTGAGGGGAAACCGGGTGGGCCTCATCAGCAACGCGGGATTCGAATGTGTGATCATGGCTGATAGCTTGAAGGACGACGAGGCGGAACTCGTTCCGGCGGAGTTCGCGCCGGCGACGCGATCGAGGATCGTCGAAGCGCTCAAACCCCTGGGCATCGACAAGCTCCAGGACGTACGCAATCCGCTCGACGTGACGCCCGTCGGCGACGACGCCGTATTCTGCGCCTGCGCCGAGGCCGTGCTCGGGGACCCGAACGTGGACTGCGCCGTGATCTCTCCCGTCCCGATGACGCCAGCCATGCAAACACTCGCTCCGGCAAGCGCTTATATGGAAAGCATCCTGAATCCGGAGAGCTTTGCTCAACGGATCGCCGTGGCGTTCGGGAAGACGGACAAGCCGCTCGTCGTTAATGTCGATGCCGGCAAGGTCTATGACCCCTTATGCGAGCTCCTCGATGAAGCCGGAATCCCCGTCTTCCGTCGCGCTGATGAAGCGTTGAGATTCTTGCGGAAATACGTCCATCATCACCTTCAAAATAAGGGGTCAAAGCTACAATCTTAACAGATTTGTTAAAATTGCAGGTTTAACCCCTACTTATCTTTTATTCTTATTAGATAGCCCAACGAAAAGACGACAAAGAAGAGGCTCGGGCCAACCAACGCGAGTTTCGACGTCCCCGTGATTCTTAGGACGAGGAGCACGTCGAAAAGCCACATCCCCAGCCCGACGAGCGACGCCCAATATCCGTATTTCCGCGTCTTGATGAGGCCATAGGCGCCGACATAGAGGAAGAGGGACATCACGATGTCCGGGAAGGCGAAAGCGTCATAAACGGCTTGGCTCACCGGCATCGTTTGAGGGAAGGGCCGTCCGAGCGCTTTCGCCAGCCAGAAGAAATCCGTGGCGACGGCGGCGAACCACATGATGACTGCGATCACAGCCAGGGCCAGCGCCGGCTTGATCCTCCAGGAATTCATGTGTCACCTGTTCGCTAGATCCCAGCTCATCTCGTGGACCAACCGGGCGACGCGTTCCAACTTGTCCCAATTGATCAGATTCGGGCGGTCCATGGGGGTGTGGTAGGTCGGATGGATACCCGTAAAGAACCAGAGGGCCGGCACACCCCTCTGCATGAACGGCCAGTGATCACTTCGCCGGAGCAGATTGGAAACGTTGTTATCAATCTTCATCTTGAGGTCGAGGCCGAAGGCCGCGTTGGCTTTATCGAGCGGAGCTCTAAGCTCCGGAAAGCGGCTTAGCCCCAAGATGTTCAATGTGTTCCCGTTGGCCTCCGCCGTCTGGACGTCGAGGCCGCGAAAGCGCCAATCGTCGCTGGCGGGGATCTCTTCGTTGCGGCCGATCATGTCCAGGTTGAGCACGGCCACGGTCTTGTCCAGGGGGAGAAGGGGATGCTCGGTGTAGGCCCAGGCTCCGAGCAATCCCGACTCCTCGGCATCCCAGGACGCGAAAAGGAGGGATCGTCTCGGCCTCAGGCCCTCTTCTGCGGCTAGGGCATAGGCCTCGGCGATGTCGATGACCGCGACGACACCCGAAATATTGTCATCGGCCCCGGGCATGATCTCGCCGTTTTCAACGCCCAGGTGATCGTGGTGGGCGCAGAGGATGACGCACTCGTTCCTAAGCGCGGGGTCCGAACCCTCGATCATGGCCACGATGTTCTTCGTCGGGACTTCGTGCTTGTCCACCGAAACCGTGAGTTCGGCTGTGGATCCCGTCAAGGAGACAGGCCTCATTCCATTCGCCGTCTCGGCGTCTTTGGCAAGGTCGAAGAAATTTCGGCCTAAACCCTGGACGAGATTTTCAGCCAGAGATGGGGAGATCTGGGCTGCCGGAATATAAAGCTTCTTGACCCAGCCTGCCAAGCTGAGCCAGTCGGAGCGCGTCGGGTCCTCCGGCCAGACGTTCTTTGCTTCGGCCTCGAAATTGACGGGCCCAGGATGGTTGTGGATGTCCCGGACGAAGATGATCCCGACGGCCCCTTTCTCCTGGGCCAGGAGGGCCTTGCGGAGAGGGGTCGAGGCTTCCGAACGGACGAGTCCGTCAAACGGGCTCTGGGGATCGAACTCGCCCGGCTCATGATCGAGAACGAGGACGATATATCCTTTAACCGACGATCCGTAGTCGGCTGCACGGACTCCGAAGCCTGCATAGAGGATGGGCCCCCTGGCCGTGCCGCTGGGGCTGAATTTCAAGGGATAATAATCCTGCCCGGGATGAAGACGCATCGTTATCCCGTCACCGAACGCAATCTCGAGCCTGTTGTCCGAACTAAGAGAGGAAGAGATCAGGCTGAAGGGTTGGAAGAACGATCCTCTTTCGCCGGCCCCTTTGAGGCCCATCCTGTCTAATCGGGCCTTGATGAATTCGGCGGCGACGTCGGTGTCACGCGATCCGTTCTTCCGGCCATTAAGGCTGTCGGAGGTGAAGAAGAGCATGTCGGCCTTCATATCCGCCTTGCGGATGGACGTGTTCTGCGGCGCGGAGACGTCTTCTCCTGAAGCCCGGGTTGTCATCATCGTTGCTGAAGTCAAACAAAGGCAGACAGCTAGAGAGACTTTGAGTCGTCGGGATGATGTCATGGGATACCTCTCGTCCGGCTTATATCATACGAAAATCGCGCGGTCAAATTCCGAAAAGAAATGCTTGCCCGCCTTTCAAAACGCCGATCATCCCGGGAGGTATCTGGCCATCCTCGCAGATGGGACGAGCATAGTTCGGTCGAATTTCCCTCGCCGACCTGGAGCTTTTTTAATATAATTACGCGAAGGAGGCAGCTTATGGCCAAAACACTTCGGTCCTTATTTCTCCTGATAGGCTTGGTTTTCCTAATCGGGAGCATCGCAACGGCCGGCGCTCAGCCCCGTCCGGAATACCCGCGACCCGATTTGGTCCGGGCCGAATGGCTTAACCTCAACGGCGAATGGGATTTCGCCCTCGACCTGTCAGGGAGTGGCGAGGAGCGGGGCCTGCCTCAGGGATCCGGCTTCGATAAAAGAATCGTCGTTCCCTTCGCCCCGGAAAGCCTGCTTTCGGGCGTCGGCTTCAAGGATTTCATTCACGCTGCTTGGTACAAACGGACGGTCGTCCTGCCTGCCGAATGGCAAGGGAAGCGAGTCCTCATCCATTTTGAAGCCTGCGACCATACGGCGACAGTTTGGGTGAATGGGAAAAAGGCCGGCGTTCACGAGGGCGGCTACACGCCGTTCACGCTGGATATTACGGACATCCTCAAGCCGGGCGAAAATCTCCTCGTCGTCAGGGCGCGGGACGACCAGAGGTCGGGCCGGCAGCCCATCGGAAAGCAATCCAACCGCTATAATTCTTACAGCTGCCTCTATAGACGAACGACCGGGATCTGGCAGACCGTTTGGTTGGAACCCGTGGCGCCGACGTTCATAGAATCGTACCTTGTTGGGTCCGACATCGATAACGGGGTCGCCGGCATTACGGTCCGCCTGAACCGCGCGCCGGAAGGTGGGATCGTCCGCCTGACCGTGACCGAGGGCGGCAAGAAGAAGTTTGTGGGGGAGATGAAGGCTTCAGGGCAAGTCGCGTTCACGGTCCCCATTAAGGACGTCAAGCTCTGGGGCGTCCGGCAGCCGAATCTCTACGACATCGAGATCGTTTACGAAAAGGACAAACGTGTCGAAGACAAAGTCGGCGGCTATTTCGGCATGCGCAAGGCAGAAGTCCGCGGCAATACGTTCTACCTCAACAACAAACCGCTCTTCCTGCGGACCGTGCTCGACCAGGGTTTCTATCCGGATGGCATCTATACGGCGCCCTCGGACGAGGCCCTGAAGCAGGACATCGAGCTTTCCATGAGCTTCGGGTTCGATGGTGCCCGCCTCCACCAACGCGTCTTCGAGAGGCGGTTCCTTGCCTGGGCGGACAAGCTCGGCTACATCGTATGGGGCGAGTTCGCCGACTGGGGGCTGGACCTCGCGAAGCCCGAATCCTTCTTGGTCATCACCAGGGAGTGGACCGAGGCCCTGGAACGGGACATCAACCATCCGTCCATCATCGGCTGGTGTCCTTTCAACGAGCGCTGGGACGAGAACTACCGCGGCGTCATCGAGGCTGTCTTCAAGCTGACCAAGAGGCTTGACCCCTCGCGGCTGGTGATCGACTCCTCAGGCGGAACCCACGAAGCCTCGCCCGATATCTACGATTCGCATAATTACGACCAGAAGGTGGAAAGCTTCAAGGCGGCATTCGACGGGTTGCTCCAAACCCCTCCCGTCGTCTATGTCAACGGCGAGAAGGAAAAGAATGTGCCCTACGTTGGCCAGCCGTATTATGTCAGCGAATACGGAGGCATCTGGTGGAATCCCGGCCAGACCGATGAGAAGGCTTGGGGTTATGGGGAAAGGCCGAAGACCCGGGAGGAATTCCTCGAGCGCTATAAAAACTTGACCGAGGCCCTGCTCGCCAATCCGGCCGTGGCGGGGTTCTGCTATACCCAGCTTTACGATATCGAACAGGAGGTTAACGGGCTTGCCTCCTTCAGCCGCGCGCCCAAGTATGATCCGGGATATTTTAAAAGAATCAACCAGCAGCCGGCCGCCATCGAGAGGGCGCCGCGACCTCAATTTTGGGCCAAGAAACCTTGATAAAGCCGGAATAAGCCTTGCGCGAGTGACAGGCCAAGCCCTCCGTCTGCAATCGGAGTCGACAGCCCAAGGCCTGCCTTCAGGGAAGATATTGCTTCAGGATGTATCCCTATTCTGATGGCCGAGTCCGTTGTTGCCGCCCAGTATTCATGATAAAATCGTTATTTGTGACCGCAAGATCAACGGGTCAAGGCAGGGCTCTCGCGTCGAAGGAGCGTTCATTTGCCCATCTATGAATACCGCTGCGGCGACTGCGGAAAGAAGTCAGCCTTCCTCACGTTATCCGTGAGTTCCGCACTTGAACTCAAGTGTAAAAGTTGCGGCAGCGCCAACTTGAAGAAACTCGTATCCCGGGTGGCTATTTTCCGTTCGGAGGAGAGCCGCCTGGATGGCCTCGCAGACCCATCGAAGCTGGCCGGGTTGGATGAGAATGATCCCCGAAGCGTCGCTCGCTGGATGAAAAAGATGGGCAAGGAAATGGGGGAAGATATGGGCGAGGGCTTCGAGGAGGAGATCGATCAAGCCGTCGAGGACGCTGAGAGCGGCGGAGAAGGGGAGGGGGGAGAGGGCGGCGAGGATTTCTGAGGGGTCAGCCGAGCTTCTTTATTTCATCGAGGAGGCGGTTGATATGTTCGGGGGTGTGTTCGGAGAAGATGGAGGCCCTTAGGACGCCGCTTTCCGGGGCGCCCACATACTTCGTATAAGCAACGGCGATACCGCGATTAAATAGCTCCATCTGGACCTTCTTCATATCCCCGGCGGACTTCATGATCCAGGTTACGATAGGCACGGGATTGTCGTTCATTTCATAACCAAGTGCCTTCATCCCCGTCTTGATCATCTTGACGTTCCTGCGCAGGCGCTCCCTCCGCTGGGGCTCTTTCATGACGATCTCAATGCCTCGGAGAGAAGAGGCCGCGGCCGGAGTCGGGCTCGGAGTGGCCCCCGGGTAGGCACCGCAGGTCTTCTTGATGTGGGCGATGAATTCCTTGCTCCCCGGGATGAAACCTCCATGCCCGCCGAACGCCTTGCTCATCGTTCCGGCGAAGAAGCATCGGTCGTGCGCGATGCCGTAATGGTCGTAGGTGCCCCGTCCGTTGGGGCCAAGGACTCCGACGGCGTGGGAATCGTCAAGGCAGAGAATGCCGTTATAAGGCTCGATCGCCTTCACGTACTCCGGCACGGGCGCGATGACACCGAAGGTCGGGAAGATGCCGTCGGACATGACCAGGGGGGTCTGCCCCGGCTTAAGGTTTTCTTTGAGTTTTTTCGCCAGGTCCTCGGGGTCGCGGTGGCGGAAGAGGATGACCGGCTTCTTGGCGGAATAGACGGCGTCCATGATGCTGAAGTGAGCCGTCTCGTCGACGAAGGCGGCGTCGATCTTGTCCCGGAAGGCTTGAACAAGGAAGAGATTATCGAGGTAGCCTGAGACAAAGTGGAGAGAATCCTCGCTGCCGAAATATTCGGCGATCTTCTTTTCCAGGGCGATAATGACCGGATTGTGCCCGAACCCGGTCCTGGACGTGGCGCTGTGGACGCCGTATTTTTTGTAGGCGGCGATCCCGGCCTCGATGACCTCGGGATGGCCGTGGAGGGCGAAATAACCCGTGCCGCCGAAATAGAGGCAGCGTTTTCCGTTGATGACGGTCTCGGGCCCAGGCGCGCTCTCCATGACGAACATGTCGCCATACTGGGAGGGCGCAGCCTGGGGGACGTCCCCATCCTCGGTGAATAGATTTCCATAGGGGAGATTCAAGAAGGCCAATGCGGCGGCTGATTTCTTGAAGAATTCCCGGCGCCCAGGAATCCTGTTGCTCTTGTCCTCGCGGCACTCGGAATGTTCCATGGTCCAGCCTCCTTTAAAGATTGTCCAAAACTCAATCTATAACAGTCGGCTGAGCCAAGTCAAAAGTCCATGAAAGGAGACTTAACGATCGTTTCAATGGTCCCCAAGAAGGTTGATCCGGCCCAACGATAAGGTTCAATCACGGTTCCAGGTTCATCTTGCGGAGCAGGGCTGGAAAGGCCGGGTGAGATCGCAGGCGATCGTAGGTCGGCGCCGTCTTGATTGCCGTCACAAGGAGGGGATCTCGCTCGTCTATTCCTTTTGCAATCCACTCGAGGCTTTTGTCCAGTTCTCCCACTCCGGTATAAGCCCAGGCAAGGGCGGAGGCGGGCACATAGGTCAATCTTCGACGTTCCGCTAGCTCCTCCAAGATCTGCCGCGCCTCGGCAGTCCGCCCGGCCCGACCGTAATAGCTGCCCAGCGTTCCCATCGTCAGCGCGTTTCCTTCGGAGAGTTTGTTCGCCCTCTCGGCCGCGGGGATAGCCTCGTCGAACTGCCCGCTATGCGCGTAGGTAACCGATAGAAACCAATGGGAGAAGAAGAAGGCTGGGTCCAGTTCGATGGCGTGCTGCAGATGTGCGATCGCAGGCTTGAACCGGCGCGTTACGTTAAAGAGATACCCCACGAGCGTGTTGTAAAATGGATCGAGAGGATCCAGCTCGAGCGCTCGCCGCATCTCGGTTAAAGCCTGTTCCACCCGTCCCAGCGGGTACAGAAACCACATGGCGTAGCACCAGGCGTAATCATATCGGACAGCCGCGGAGGATGGGCTCAACTCAAGGGCACGGCGGAATTCGCGCTCGGCCCCCTGCCAATCGAACTCGCCGCTTCCCAAAACGGTTCCTAACGCGCTGTGCGCGTCGGCGATCGTATCATCGAGTTTGAGGGCTTCCAGCGCCGCCGACTTAGCCCTGAAGAATGCCTCCTGCGGATACATGGATCCCCAGAAGGCGCTCCAGAAGTAGGATTCAGCCAGCATAACATATGCCAGGGCATAGTTCGGGTCGAGCACTATGGCCTGTTCACAATATCGACGGCCCGCTTCGCGTCCTTCCGGCGTCATCTTCAAAAGGTTATAACGGGCTTTTAGGCAGAGGTCATAAGCGGCTAGATTCTCCGTATAGCGCTTAATGAGCGGAAGATCCGCCGCCAGGCGCACCCGTAGTTTCTCGACAATGGTTTGCGAAATTTCGTCCTGAATAGCGAAGACGTCAGTCATCTCCCGATCAAAGCGCTGGCTCCAAAGGTGGTATCCATCGCTCGCTTTGACCAGCTGGGCCGTCACCCGGATGCGGTTGCCTGCTCGGCGCACGCTGCCTTCCAGGACGTGTTCGACGTTGAGCCGCGCGCCGATCTCGCGTACGTCCGCTTCCTTGCCGCGGAAGGCGAACGACGAGGTCCGCGCCATTACCCGTAGCCCCGGCACCCGCGTCAGGGCGTCGATGATATCCTCAGCCAGGCCGTCGCTGAAGTATTCGTTCTCCTTGTCCGCGCTAAGGTTCTCAAACGGCAGGACCACAATCGATGCCTGCTCTATTGGTGCCGTTGAACTCGGTGCCTCGGCCCCACGTATTCCCGATTCGGGCTTGGCCGCTGCCCATTGAAGAGACTTATAAACGACCCAGGCCACTCCGAGGAGACCGACAACAATCCCAAACCATAACATCATGCTGGGGATGCCTGCGGTTTGGAGGATGAGGTTCAAATCTATGGCCACTGTGGTCAGGATGATCAAAGGGACGAGGAGGACTTCAACCTTGATGTTTCCGGGTCTCTTCTCGGCGCTTCGGAACCAACGCCAGACGAGGGTTGCCAGCAGGGCGCCGATGACCGAGACGACGGTCAGGTCAATCGATTCTTCGGGTAATTTGTAATGACCGACAAGGAGCCGTTCAACGACCTCGACGAGTAGCCATCCGCCGCCGACAAACGCCGCAAGTGTTTCAATGATGCGACGTTTTCTGAGCTTAGCCAGAAGCGCCCTAAACCAAGACTCCTTGGGCAACCAGCCTTTCTTGACAACCTGTTGAGGTGCTTTCCCTTCGCCTTCTGGCATTCCCGATAACCTTAATGTTCTTAGGAACGTCAAGCTTCATGCGATTTTAGAACTATAAGCCAAAACGGGCTTTTTTTCAATCAGGAGCGTCGTCAATATCTGATGACCTCAACCGGACTATATCTTCAAAAACAGCTGAGAGAGGAAGATCAGGAGTCGCGAACGCCAGCATCGATTTGATCACCTCGGCCTTGAGGGATTATCGATCGTTTTGGCGGAAGGGAAAAACCAATGCACCGATTTTCGGTCGGGAATATTGTTCTTTCTTGATGGGAGGAGGTACTTCCGAGCATCTTGGGAAGGAACGCCCTGCAACGTGAATAAGGATGTTCCCCCGGGGGGAGCGAGAAGGGTGCTTACGGCTCTGGGATTTCGTTCTTAGGGGTCCTGGGCAAGATAAATTCTTCCCCCCAGTGGGCCTCAACGATCCTCTCCAAGGCCTTGAGGTCCCTTTGTTCAAGCAACTCCTGGATGCGGAGGTGGTCCCGGTAGGATTTTTCCTGGGCCTCAAGGTTGGAGTAGGCGATAAAGTCGTGATGTTTCCGGTAAAGCGCGATCTTTTCCATCAGAAGGCATAAGGCCTCATAGAGGTGTTTGTTGCCGCAAGCCTGCCAAAGGCGGTCGTGGATCTTGAGGTTTTGTTCCAAGTACTTCTGTTGCTCTTTGCTCTCATAGTATTCGCCGAGCTTCTGGGTCATCATCCGCAATCTTCCGATTTCCTCATCCGAGAGATTCCGGATGACCTTCTTCATGGCATACAAGTCAAGGGCCCGGACGACCTCGTAAAGCTCTTTCACTTCTTCATCGGATGCTCCATGGACCAGAACTTCCTTGCGGGCGTTGATAACCAAGTACTTTTCCGCGGCCAGCCGGAAAAAGGCCTCTCGGACCGGCGTGGAGCTGACCTTAAAAATAGCGGCGATATCTTTCTCCTGGATTCTTTGTCCGGGCTTGAATTCTCCCCGGACGATGGATTTTTTTAGATAATCGTATATCGCTTGAGAGATAGTCGTTGGAAGCTCGATAGATTTCGGTTTGGCCATCGTTTGCTAACGGATGTATAATATAGTTTGCATGAGGAGAAGTCAATATTGTGATCGTGCCGGTCAGCTCCGGGTTTTTGAAGCCATGGTAAGCGCGAAGGGAGGGCAGCGATGACTGAACTCTTGGTATTCATAGCGGGAGCAGTCTTTGGCGTTGCCGTATTCTTCATCATTCATCTTCTTCGCCGCAAAGAGGCCGGATCCCTGGCCCGGGAGCTGATGAATCAAACAGAGTCCGATAAGATCAATGACCTGGAAGCTCTTCTCGTCCGGGTCCGGGACTCTTTCGGCGCCCTTTCGCTAGAGGCCTTGAAAAGGAACAGCGACGAATTTTTGAAGCTGGCCAACGAAATACTTTCCAAACAATCCCATCTCGGCGAGAAAGAGCTCGAAGGCAAGAAGAAGCTCATCGACCAGAGTCTCGAAGGCATGAAATCCGACCTAAGGAAAGTCGAGGAGCTGATGCAGAGCTTGGAGAAGGACCGGGAGCAGAAATTCGGTCAAGTGGCCAGCCAGCTCAAGCACACGGCCGAGCAGACGTCGCTGCTCCAGGAGACGACCCGTCAGCTCCGTCAGGCCCTGAGCAGCACGAGGGCCCGCGGCCAGTGGGGCGAACGCATGGCCGAAGACGTCCTTAGGCTTTCTGGCTTTATGGAGGGTATCAACTACCTCAAACAGAAAACGCTCGAAGCCGCCTCCGGCCGACCGGACTATACCTTCCCTTTACCGCAGGGACGGAAGATCAACATGGACGTCAAGTTTCCTCTCGACAATTATCTCCGCTTCCTGGAGGCCGAGAGGGATCCGGACAAGGAAGCGTTGAAGGGCCAGTTCCTGAGGGACGTGAAGTCGCGCATTAAAGAAGTCACGACCCGCGACTACATCAACCCCGAGGAAAACACCCTGGATTACGTGCTTGTTTTCATTCCCAACGAACAGGTCTACGCCTTCATCAACGAGAATGAACCTTCGCTCCTTGACGAAGCCCTCCGAAATAAAGTCATCCTCTGCTCGCCTTTCACGCTCTATGCCATCCTGGCCATCATCCGCCAAGCCATGGAGAACTTCAAGCTGGAGGAGACGGCAGGCAGTATCCTGAGGCTCATGGGGAGTTTCCGCAAGCAGTGGGAGTCTTTCGTCAAATCGATGGATAGGATGGGGAAGAAGCTCGAGGAGGCTCAGTCGGAGTTTCAGGGTTTGACGGCAACCCGGCGCACGCAGCTTGAGCGGCCGCTGCGCCAAATCGAGGAACTCAGACAGCAGAAGGGCCTCGAGGCCGCGCCGCTCATGATTGAGGCGGAGGTCATCCCCTCGGAAGAAGATAAATAAATAGGGGTCAAACCTACACTTTTAACACTTTTGTGAAAAGTGTAGGTTTGACCCCTACTTGCTACCCGGCTCAGCCGATTCTTTGCCCGAAGATCTTCGTTCCAATCCTGACCATGTTGGCGCCCTCTTCAAGGGCGACCCGATAGGAGTTCGTCATGCCCATGGAAAGGATGGCCATCTCGACGCCGGGGATGGCGAGTCCTTTGATCCGATCATAAACTTCTCGGGTTATCCGGAAATACGGCCGCGAGTCCTCGGGATCGCCCTCGAAGGGGCCCATGGTCATGAGGCCCCGGACCTTGATGTTAGAGAGATGTGAGATGTCCTGAATGAGGGGTTCAGCGTCTGCGGGCCTGACTCCGGCCTTCTGCTCTTCCTCGCCGCTGTTGATCTCGATCAGGACGGGCATAATCTTCCCGGCGGCCTGGCAACGCCTGTCGATCTCCCGGGCCAGGTTGACGGAATCCACGGTCTCGATCATGTCGAAGATCCCCACGGCTTTCTTGACCTTGTTCGTCTGGAGGTGGCCGATGAAGTGCCATTCGGCCCTTGAGCCGATAGCCGCGAAATGGACTTCAGCCTCCTGGACGTAGTTCTCACCGATGATCCGAATCCCGGCTTCGATGGCTCGAGCGACCTTTTCCGTCGTCTGGCTC
>CAZJBD010000017.1:0-4823 GCA_964544265.1 uncultured Eubacteriales bacterium | reverse complement strand
GCGGCGGCCACCAGCGCGACACCCGGCGGCAGCTCGCCGAGGATACATCTGACATTCTCGCTGATCATGCCGTCATTATATCCGTTTTCAATATCGTCTTCCACGGCATCGGAAATGTCTTGTAAGTTGAAAAGTCAGATCAGCTGTGTTCCTTTGAGCATTCGATGGCCGTGATGGGAGGGCATGGGGAAGGGCTGCAGCAACCATGCGGAGATTAGCCTGAGATGAACGTCCGACGAGGGTAGCCGAAGGCCTCCGAGGTCCCAAGGCTCCAAGGATGGGTTTCCTTATCGTCATCGAATGCCCAAATCTATTCCTGGGTCCATATTAAAAACGCGGCTGTGTTATAATGACCATAACCGCTTTCGAGGGAGGCAACGCTGAGCATCCGGGAAGACATCGAAGCCGTCGAGCAGAGGGTCCTTTCGCCAAAGGCTTGCCTGAGCCACAACTCGAAAGGCCGAGCGAGGGCCGAATCCCCGCACGCCATCCGGACCGCCTTTCAGAGGGACAGGGATCGTATCATCCATTCCAAATCCTTTAGGCGCCTCAAGCACAAAACCCAGGTTTTCCTGTCTCCTTTCGGCGACCACTATCGGACGCGCCTGACCCACACCCTCGAGGTATCGCAAATCGCCAGGACCATAGCCAGGGCCCTGCGTTTGAACGAGGACTTGACGGAAGCTATCGCTCTGGGCCATGACCTTGGACATACGCCGTTCGGGCACTCCGGAGAGGCAACGCTGGACAAGCTCCTTCCGGGCGGGTTCCACCATTCGGAACAAAGTCTGCGCGTCGTCGAAAGACTCGAGTATGAAGGAAAAGGCCTCAACCTTACGGTCGAGGTCAGGGATGGCATCTCGAAGCATTCCAAGGGCAGGGGAGAGATCCTGGACGATGATTTCACGGAGATGCCGGACACCCTGGAGGGCCAGATCGTTCGGATTTCCGACGTCATCGCCTATGTCAACCACGACGTCGACGACGCCACGCGGGCTGGTATCATCAAGGAAGAAGATGTCCCGCCGCACCTGGTCAAGACTCTGGGCAAGTGGCATGCGACCCGGATCGACCGGATGGTCATGGATGCCGTCGAAGCCAGCCTGGCCACGGGATTGGCGAAAATCGCCATGAGCGACCGGATCATGAAGGCGGTGAAGGAGCTCCGAGATTTCCTTTATGAGAAAGTTTATTTCAGCCCGGCGGCGCGGGAGGAATTGGCCAAGACCGAAAAAATCCTCAAGGACCTCTACGTGTTCATGTTGAAGCATCCAGCGGGCTACGTGAAGGATTATCCCGCCGGAGACTCACTGGAAACTCGGGCCGGTGACGTCATTGCGGGGATGACGGATAGCTATGCTTTGGCCCTTTACGAAAGGGTCTTCTTTCCTCGATCGTGGCCGATCATTTGATCCGGCTGTGATCAGGGCCCCGCGGAGACATCACCGGGTCAGAATCCTATCTTGATGCCTGCGGTCGCCCGGATCCCGCCGGCCGGGATCTTGATTTCATTTGCTTCGATCTTTATCTTGGCCGATCCGGACGAAAAACGGGCGTTCAGATTGATGGCTGCCGAGTCGCTCAGCTGATAATCCAGCCCGCCACCTCCGTTGAAACCGAAGGCGTTCCCTGAATAGGTTGTGTACCGGGGAGTGATCTTCAGGTTCATATAAGGATATCCGGTCTCTGTCCAATCGATAACCTTGAGGCTTTCGATCTTGACCCCCAGAAAGCAGGTCCCGCCGGCCATAAGATAGAGTCCAAATCCGGAAGGAACCGGAAACCTATAGATAAGGTTCAAGTTGATTTCATATGCAGAGTACTTGAGACCGTTGGATGTCCATTTCTTGCTCCTCGGATAGTTGGAATAGTACGGGTGCGGGAAGCTTGCGGAAAAGGTTCCCTTGGATTTTCCCCAGGCCGGAATAAAGGACAGCTCGGCCCCAATAGTCGGCGTGAACATGAAGCCCAGGCCAAGGTCGAATGCCGATCCCGAGGCCTTGACGGAATATTTTTCCGAAACCTGGCCGGATTCCCGATACATGTCAAACGACCAGCTGTTGTCGTAGCTGAAGGATTTTACGCCGTAGCCTCCACCGAGGCGAACGTAATATTTTTTCCGGGAAACGCCCGCCGCCTCTGTTCCAGCCGACTTGACCCGGACCGCGATCTTAAGGCCCGCGCCGTAAGAGAAAGCTCCGAGGGCGGTTATCGCCAGGAATAGGGCGGCCCCCTTAAACGGCGTTGATGTTCGGAGCATCTTTTTTGTCAAGCCCCCATGATCATTTCCAGGCGCTGCCTGTGCTCATGATCCTGGGCAGAAAGGGCACGGAACAATTTCTGGAGGGCGGGATCCCTAATCTCGAGGAGTGTTTTGAGATGGACCTGCTCGAATTCATTCTCCATAGCGTGGATTTCCCCAAGGGCGTCTAACAAAGAGATCCTCCCGGTCGTAATGGAATCGATAAGCCCACCGATCCTGACAAGATGATTTTCGATCTCCTCCTGACGCACGTGGGAACTGCCGAAAGCCTCGGGCTCCGACCTGCATATCGTTCTTCCTGTTTTCAACAAGTTGGCATGGACGATCTCTTCCTTAGCCAACTTCCGGAGTTCGTCCCTAAGAGATTCGTTGTTGGCGATATGACTGAGCTTGTCGTAGCATTCAGACGTCTTTAGCTCGAGCTCGATAGCTAGGCCAAGGATCCTGGAGGCGTCCATTTCGATCTTATTTTATCGCAGGTCCGGCCGCTCGGCAAATCCAGATATTGTTCCGGCGGAGCGAAAGAGATTATAATGGTCAACCCGAACGCGTTGGATCGGGAAACAACCGCCTAAGGAGCCGTCGAACATGACGAAGACAGAGATCCTGGAACAGATCGCCAAGAAGTTGCGCGTTCATTCCCTGAAGATGACGACGCGGGCCGGTTCGGGTCATCCGACGACCTGCCTGTCCGCAGCCGACCTTATGGCCTGCCTGTTCTTCGACAAGATGAGGTACAACATCCATGACCCCGACGAATGGGCCAACGACGAATTTGTCCTTTCCAAGGGGCATGCCGCGCCGATCCTCTGGGCGGCCTATGCCGAAGCAGGCATCCTGCCCGTGGAATCGCTCATGGACCTTCGAGAGATCGGGTGCGACCTCGAGGGACATCCGACGCCCCGCGTCAAGTGGGTAAAAGCCGCTACGGGATCGCTGGGTCAGGGGCTGTCCGTCGGCGTGGGGCTTGCTGCCGCCCAGAGGCTGGCTAAGTCCCCGGCTCGAACGTTCGTCCTCATGGGCGACGGTGAATGTGCCGAGGGAGCGGTCTGGGAGGCCGCCAATGCGGCGGTGAACATGAAGCTCAAGAATCTGTGCGCGGTCGTCGACATCAACAGGCTGGGCCAGTCCGATCCGACGATGCACGAGCATGACATCAAAGCTTATGCCCGCAAGTTCCGGGCTTTCGGATGGGATGTCCTCGCCGTCGACGGCCACAGGATAGACAAAATTCTTTTTGCCCTGAACCTCGTAGGGAAAAAGGGCTGTCCCACCGTCATCCTAGCTCGGACGATAAAGGGGAAGGGGGTCTCCTTCATAGAAGACAAGAACGGCTGGCACGGAAAACCGCTCAAGCCGGAAGAATTGGAGAAGGCTCTTGAGGAGATCGGCCCGATGCCGCATATCGAGTCTTGGAAATACGTTCGAAAGCCGAGGCTTTTCAAGGGGCCGAAGTTTCCCGAGAAGGCGAGCTTTGCCAGGACCGCATACAAGGATAAGACGGCGACCCGGAAGGCCTACGGTAATGCCTTGGCAGCTCTCGGGAAAGAACATCCGGGGGTCGTCGCGGTCGACGGGGACGTCAAGAATTCCACATACGCCGACAAGTTCTTCGAGGCCTTTCCGGAACGATCGTTCCAGTCCTATATCGCCGAGCAGAATATGGTCGGCATGGGGATGGGCTTGGCCGCCAAAGGATTCATCCCTTTCATAGCGACATTCGCCGCTTTCTTGACCAGGGCCCATGACCAGATCCGGATGGCCGCCTATTCTTTCTCCAACATCAAGCTCTGCGGCTCCCACGTGGGGGTGAGCATCGGTGAGGATGGCCCCTCCCAGATGGGGCTCGAGGACCTGTCCATCTTCAGGCCCATCCCAGGGTGCGTCGTTCTTTATCCTTCCGATGCCTTCTCGGCCGAAGCTTGTGTCGAGGCCGCGGCCAACCATCGGGGGATGGTTTATATCCGGACGACGCGGCCGGCGACACCGCTCATCTATCCGCCTGACGAGGTTTTTCCCGTCGGCGGTTCGAAGGTCCTCAGGAAGAGCGATCGTGATGCGGCAGCCATTATCGCCGCAGGCGTCACCGTTGCCGAGGCGCTCAAGGCCTGCGACGCGCTGGCCAGTGAGGGCATCGCCGTCCGGGTCATCGATGCTTATTCCGTCAAGCCGGTGGACGAAGAGGGCATCCGGCGTGAGGTGGGGGAGGCGGGCCGGCAGGCGGTCGTCGTCGAGGACCATTTTGAAGCCGGCGGGCTGGGCGAAGCTATTGCCCAGGTTCTAAGCGGGGAAGGGCGGGTCAAGCACCTTTGCATCCGAGAGCTTCCCAGGTCCGGCAAGCCCGGGGAGTTGATGGAGATGTTCGGGATCAGCGCCGCCCATATCGTCAAAGCGGTCAAAGAATTATGCTGCCGCATATAGGTCGATCCAAATACGCTCTCATAATCATCCTTGCGGCTTCAAGTCTCACGAGCGGCGGAGTGGCCCGGTTTTCGATTTGGGGAACCGCTCGTCGGGGGATCCAAGGGGGTATGCCCCATTGGTCGCAGGGCGAGGGTTC
>CAZJBD010000016.1:0-23633 GCA_964544265.1 uncultured Eubacteriales bacterium | reverse complement strand
CAACAAAAAACGATAACCCCCCCCGACCAGCACCCCCCCGCTATTCAGAGACCGCCAAGCGGTCAACTGTTGTAATAGTCGATGTTCTCGGCCGTAACGATGTCCAACGGCATCATCACATTCTTCTCCACGGCCTCTTTGAGGACGACATGGCGGTAGAGCGTATAGATCCCTTCGTAGCCCTGGCGTTCCGACTGCTGGCTGATCAGAAAATCGATCCAGCCCTCCTTGAGGTAACGGATGTTCTCCTCGATGAGGTCGTAGCCGATGACATGAACTCCCTTTTCCGGGGCATGGGCCTTGACGTATCTCGCGATCTGGTGGGTGATGGCATTGGTTACGAAGATCCCTTTCAAGTCCGGGTTCTCGACCAGGATCTTCTGGAACGTCTTCTGCCTGGTCACGGGGTTCTTGTTGCCGTCGGTGTCGTAAACAATCGTCCTGATGCCCGGGTTCTTCAGGCAATGGACCAAGAAGCCCTTGACGCGGTCGTCGATGTGGTAGTCCTCAGGAAGAACCCGGACGATCGCGATGGCTCCCTTTTCCTTCATGACCATCTCCATTAAGCGGGCGGAGAGCACGCCGCTCTGGAACGCATCCTGGCCGATGTAAGATACGTAGTCGGCATCGGGGATGAATGAATCAAAGAACACATAAGGGACGCCGGCGGGGACGTCCCGGATGAAGCTATGAACGACCTTAGATAAGACGGGGGCGATGAGGAGGCCGTCCAGTTTGGCCGCAAGAAGCTCCCGGCTGGACCGAAAGAAAGAGGCTTCGGAGTATTTATCATAATAAAAGTGCTTGACCTGGATCTTCTGGGCCGAGAGTTCGGATTGGGCGCGGACCATCCCCTTGATGGGCATGGCCCAATACATGCTGTCCTGGATCGGTTTGGGCATGAGGACGCCGAAAGTGAACGTCCTGGAGAGCTTCAAGTTCTTGGCGAATATGTTCGGCCGGTAATTGAGTTCCTTGAGGATTCTCCGGACCCTTTCCCCCGTCGTCCCCAGAACGCGCCCCCGATTGTGGATGACACGATCGACGGTGCCGATGGAAACGCCGGCCCTAGCTGCTATCTCTTTGATGGTAACGATCTTCCCAACCTCTCCGTTAGTCTGTGTAAACGTTAACATAAGAATTTAGCTAAAGCAACCCTGATATGTCAAGCCTGGACTGATTTTCCGTATTTATAATAAGAAATACTTGACAAAATGCCTGATATACCCAATAGTTCATGTGTACGTTAACGCAATCATCCTACAAAAAGTGTGGAGCTAGGGTGGTCCATATGAAACAAAAACTCTTGGTCCCTATGATCGGAATATCGTTCTTAGCGGTTATGGCGGTCCGGCCCGGGCATTCGGATGACACTTTGTTCGCTTCGGCCAAAGTCGGTCCCAAGATCGGCATCCAGGCCAACCCTTTCGGCCTTAAGGACATCCGCCTCCTTGAAGGCCCCTTCAAGCAGGCCATGGAACGGGACCTCAAGTACATGCTCAGCCTCGAGCCGGACCGCCTCCTCCACGCCTTCCGCCTCACGGCGGGCTTGTCTTCGTCGGCGGAGCCTTACGGCGGCTGGGAAAAACCCGACGTCGAGCTGCGCGGTCACTCGATCGGCCATTACCTTTCGGCCTGCGCCTTCATGTATGCGGCGACCGGCGACCCGAAGATCAGGGCAAATGCCGATTACATCGTTGCGGAACTCGCCAAGTGCCAGGCGGCCCTCGGCCCGAGCGGCTATCTCAGCGCTTTCCCCGAGGAGTTCTTTGATCGCGTCTTCTCGGTCCGCCGCGTCTGGGCGCCCTTCTATACGCTCCACAAGATCCTGGCCGGGCTCATCGACTGGCATGAATATGGAGCGAGCGTCCAAGCCCTTGATATCGCAGAGAATGTCGCCTGCTGGGTCAAATCGAGGACCGACAAGTCCGATGAACACCACATGGAGATCGTCCTCAACCACACAGAACAAGGCGGCATGAACGAGGTCCTGACAAACCTCTATGTCATGACCGGAAAGCCGGAGTACCTCGCTCTTGCCCGGCGCTTCGACGAGAAACACTATACGGTTCCCCTCTCCCAGCACCGCGACCAACTCAAGGGTGAGCACGTCAACTCTTTTATTCCCAACGTCATCGGCTCGGCCCAGGAGTACGAGATGACCGGCGATCCCGGCCTCCGCGCGATCGCCGAATATTTTTGGAAGCAGGTCACCGGCACGCGTTCCTATACGACGGGCGGCACGAGCAACGGTGAGGGCTGGCAAGCCGACCCATACATCATATCGACGGAGCTGGGAAAGGACAGTCACGAATCTTGCTGCACGTACAACATGCTCAAGCTGACCCGCCACCTCTTCAGCTGGGAACCGAAGGCGGAATATGCGGATTACTACGAACGAGCCCTCTTCAACGGCATCCTGCCGACCCAGGACCCGGAGACGGCCATGATGATGTATTACGTTCCCATGATGCCGGGCATGTTCAAGACTTTCATGACCCCCTTCGACTCCTTCTGGTGCTGCACGGGGACGGGCATGGAGAACCACGCCAAGTATGGCGACAGCATTTACTTCCATGACCAGGACGGCATTTTCGTCAATCTCTTCATCGCCTCCGAGCTCTCATGGCAAGAGAAGGGCTTCGGCCTCCGTCAGGAAACGAAATTCCCCGAGGAAGGACGCACGACGCTCATCGTAACGGCCGCGAAACCGGGGGAGATAGCCCTGCGCATCCGGATCCCTTGGTGGGTCGGAAAAGGCGGTTCCCTAAAGGTCAACGGCCGGAAGGTCGAAGCCTTCGCCGCTCCCTCCAGCTACTTGATTTTAAAACGCGCCTGGAGCAAGGGCGACCGGATCGAAATCGTCTTGCCGATGGGTCTCCGTCTTGAATGGACGCCGGACAACTTGAATGTCGCCTCGATCCTCTATGGCCCGATCGTCCTGGCCGGCGAGCTGGGACCGGTGAATCTGCCCGAGGACAAGGTTTTTGGTCCCTATGGACCGGAAGGCGATCCGGTCGCCGTTCCCAAGCTGGCCTTCAAGAACGCGGACCCTTCAACCTGGCTCAGGCCCGTCGCGGGCAAGTCCTTGACCTTCCGGACAGAGGGCGTGGGGGTGCCGGCGGACGTCACCCTCGTGCCTTTCTACAAGCTGTTCGGCCAGCGATACACCGTCTATTGGGAGCTTACGCCCTTATAAGCTTTTCGCGTTTCGGATCAGGCCTTTTGGGCTTCCCTCTCGAAAACTTTTTGGAGAAACTCCGAGGCGTTCTTCCCCATGAGCTGATAATTGCAGGGCTGCTTAATTTCGCCGCAGTGCAAAGGGGTATTCGCCGTCCACCACTCGAGGTATTCCTTGGTCAGCCGCTGGCATTTCTGCCGGGCGGCCTTGTCGCCGCCCTTGGCCGCGCCGCAGAAAAGCCCGATGGCCATGACCCCCCCGGTGACATAACCGCAGAGGTCCTTGCGGCCGATCCCTCCCCCGAAACCCGTCGCCGCGCAGACAATCTCCGTCGGTTTCTTCATGTACTTGAGGGCGCTCAGAAGGAGGGAATCGGCCGACCAGAATCCCTCCGTCAGGTGTTGGGCCGTCCAGTCGGCCATAGATCCGGCCGCGGCCCCGGACTGCCCGAAATAAGCCTGCAGTTCGGCGGCTGCCAAGACCCCCAGACAGGAACAGGACAATTTCAGGAATTCTCTTCGGTTCGAAGACATGCATGACTCCTTTCACCGGATTCCCGGGCCAGCCCGCAAGAGACCTGGCGCCCGGGCATGAACCAACTCTGGGCATGCATGATTTATGCCATCTTATTCTCCCCCCGGATAGAAATCGCCGGATTCCCCTATCGCCGAAGGAATTGAGCCTCTCTCGGCGAAGCCAGAGGTTTTCAGACGGACGAAACTGTCCGAATAAGGGATAGAAGCTATCCGAAAATGAACAGACGCCGGAGGGCGTAAAAAATGATTACGGGCCTTTAGACCAGTTCGAAGCGGATTAAGCAGAAGCTATCGCCCTTCATTAGGCTTTTGAGCACCGCGCCCTTCATTTTGGGGTTGAAGGCCTTGACCATGGGGTCGACAGAGGAGCATTCCTTAGCATAGCCAATGTCGGCGGCATTCATCTCGCGGCAGAGTTTGGCCGGCAGGCATTGCGTGAACTTCATTTGGAAGACTTTATCCGAGTTCTCGGTGACTTCGTAGACGAATGCCTTATTTCCAGGCGGCATGGCCATCATGCGGTCCATCACCCCGGCAAAGGCCTTCATGTCTCTCTTGGGCAAGTCCTTCGCCATAGCGGAGATCATTTGGGAATAGCCCTCAGCAGTAGCTATTTCAAGGTCCTTGATCAGCCTATCGCGGCCGATGTCCTTGGCCAGGAATTGCAGAACCGGGATAGACGCCCCGTAGAAAAAGCGGAAAATCTCTTCGGTGGTCATCCCCGGATTCTCGGAGAATTTATTCTCCTGACCGGGCCCCGCGAACAGGCTTTTGCATCCCAGACAGGCCAATGCCCCGGCAGGAACGGTTCTGGTGAGAAACTGCCTGCGGCTTGAAATGAGGATTTTTTTAGACATCCGATCCCCTCCTTTTTATCGGTAGATATAATATAAGCAGCGAAAGAGAGGATGTCAACATCATTGTTAAAGGTGCGAGCAACGTACCTCAGGATGAGCCCAGGTCCGTTAGGAGAGAAACAAACGTTTGAGGTGACAGGCCCGGGAGAAAGACGGAGGAAGAGGCCAGACGAACCTCAGAGATGAAGCGCCTGACGAACGGAAGGAAAGAGGTCGATCTGGGTATGAGGCAGAAACAAGGCCCCCGTGTATTCGTTCATGTAGCCCGGATCGGCGTTCAATTCCAAGTAGGTCATCTTCCTGGCGATGTCTAAAACGAGCCGCCTGTTTTCATCGGAGCGGCAGATGAGATAAGCGCCGAGAAGTGAGGTGTTGCCAAGATAAGAGAATTTGTTCCGTTCCAAGTCCGGAAGGAGGCCGATAAGGATCGCGTTATCGATGTTCAGGCTCTGGCCGAATCCGCCGGCAATGTAGAATGCGTCGATCTCTTTAAATGTCAGCCCCACTTTTTTGAGCAGGAGAAGACAGGCGGAAAAAACGGCCGCTTTGGTCCGGACGAGGTTGGCGATGTCCCGCTCCGTGATGACGATGTCTGTACCCCAAAACGTGTTCTTCCCTTCTTCGATCAGGAAGGCCGGGCCCTCGGCATCGTGGACGAGGCGTTCTCCGGCTTTCGACGGATTGAATTTTCCCTGGCGATCCACAAAGCCATGGAGAAACAATTCGGCCAGAAGGTCGACCAGTCCGGAGCCGCACAAGCCTTTGGGCTTTATGTTCCCAATGACCTGATAGACGGGCCGTTCGGATCCTTCAAGCTTGATCTTTTCGATGGCCCCGTCGGCGGCAGGGACACCGCACCGGGTCCCGCTGCCTTCAAAGGCCGGGCCGGCCGAGCAAGCGCAGGTCATGAGCCACTCGCGGTTTCCAACGACCAGCTCTCCGTTCGTCCCGGCGTCAATAAACAACGACACCTTTCCCGTTCCCTGGAAAAGGGGGGTAAAGAGGAGCCCGGCCGTGATATCGCCTCCCACATAACTCCCGACCGCCGGGGACAGATGGACTTTAGCCGCAGGGTTCGTTTTTAGCCCTAGATTGTGGGCCGCAAAAAAGGGAAGTTCGTTAAAGGTGGGAATATAGGGCTCTTCCCGGATATGGCGGGGGTCCAGGTCCAGGAAAAGATGGGTCATGGTCGTGTTCCCCGAAAAAGAGGCGTAGTAAATGTCCAGAGGGGAAACATGAGCGGCGTGGGTTGCTTCCTCAATCAGGTGATTAACGGCCCCGACGATGAGGTCGTGGAGCTCCTTCAAGTGACCGGGCTTGCGCGCATATTGGATGCGGGAAATGACGTCTTCTCCCCGGGCCAACTGAGGGTTCAAGGCCGAGGACGTCCCCAGGATTTTGCCGCTTTCAAGGTCAATGACATGAAGAACGACGGTGGTCGTCCCCAGGTCGCAGGCGATACCGTAGATCTTTTTCCCCGGAGCGCCAGGCTCCACGTCGAGGACCGTCCAGGTCGAGCCGGAGCGGAAAAGGACGGCGGTAATTTTTCCGTTCTTTTCGCGGACGGCGGAGGCCAATTTTTTTAGCGCCGAATATTCGCAATGGACGTCCCGGACCGCTTTCCTTCTCCTGAGCTCGTGTTCAAAGCGCCAAAGGTCGCTTCTATTATTCTCCAGCGAGGGGGGCGGGATTTCCATCTCCACTTTTTCTATGGGAGGATCGACCTTGCAGGTTCCGGAAATGGCATTCTTATGCTCTTCCAGGAAGCGGGAGGAGACGATCGTCCGAATGGAAACCTCCTGGAATTGCGGGAGGCCGACGGTCAAATCGTCCTGGACTTTGGTCAGACAGGATAAGACGTATCCCTCTTTGATGAGCCGCGCCGGAAGGGAGGCCGAAGCCCTGGTTTCATATCGTCCCTCCAGGATCTCGACCAGGCATTTCCCGCAGGTCCCCTTGCCTCCACAGGAGGTCTTCAACGGCAGGCCGGCCGTCCTTGCGGCATCCAGGACCGTAGACCCCCGGGGCACATAAACCGCGGCATCAAAAGGGAGAAACCGGACGTTGAAGCCCTCTTTTTTTGTCCGCGTCCTTGACCGAGGCATTTTCCTCTCTAGACCAGGCTGACGTTCTTGACAAAACTCTGGATATCCGAAGCTTCCTGGGGCCCGACGATGACCTCCCATCCGGGGAGATTCTCCTCCAGGTCGCCGCTGATTTGGGCCACGAAACCGGGGATGACGATCTTGCGGGTTTTGACCTCCTCTTCGAGCTTGATGTCCTTGACGAACTTGGCGATCTTCTGCCCCCCGAACTTTCCCGCTGCCCAGGAGGTGAGGACGGACTGGCCCTCGGTATCGACGACCAGGAGGTGGGCGGAGATTCCCGAGTTCTCGATCTCTCCGGAAACGATGAAATAGGTGAGGGAGAAATTGGTGGTTACGAACACCGGCGAATTGGCGGTCGGCTCTCCTACGGGATAGACCTTGGCATCCACTTGGATGGGTTTTTGAGTGTCCGTATAGATATTCTGGCGAAGGGTTAAGAGCGCATAAAGAAGTGCCCGGTCATAGTCCGGCAAAACGATGATCGAAGCGTATTTGCATAGGAGAAGGGAGGCGCAGGCGAGCCAATCGTGGGGCCCGTCGCCGCGAAGGAGCGCCAGGAGGGGATATCCGAAGGGTTTGAAATTATTCTTCAAGGCGCTACGCCGGAGGATAGTATTCCGCTGCCATTGCGTTCCAAGGTCTGCGGAATCAAGATTCAGGATGAGATCTTTAAAATCTAAAGCCCTGGCCTTTTCCGTTTGCTTTTCCAGATCTTGGAAGGTTCGGGCCGTCACGATCAGGCTCGCGCCGCAAGTCTTGGCCAGGGCGATATCCGCGTCGGTCACTCCTTGCCGGAGAAAAATGGCCGGCCGGTCGCCCTTCAAAAGTTCGGAAGCCTGCTCGAGAGTTTTTTCCTCCGAGCAATCCAGGATAATGCCCTTTCCCGAAAGCCGTTTCACGGTCCGCAGGGCCCGGAGACAATCCTCAGGATTCCCGGAGTCGTGGGTCAGGAAGAAAAGGTCGGGCCTGAGCTTTTCTCCCACCCGCTCGAGTTGAACGCCTTCCACGTCCTGGACTTTTCTTGCCAGTGCCTCTTCGCCCGCCGACGTCCGGAGCTCGACGGCGATCCCGGCGGGATGGAAAAACGTTTTTTCATGGCGGAACATGACCGTCTCGTTTCCCACCGCGAGAGGCTGGGCGCCTCCAATCTGAACCAGCCGGATGGGAGGCTCGCTGGCCGCTCCCAGAACTTTTCTGGCCTCGTCGGAGGCGTGCGGGCATTCGCCGAGCTCGGCCTTTTTCTGGGCCAGCTTCATGGCAAAGGCCATGCAGGTGGGGACCCCACAGTCCCCGCAATTCGTCTTGGGAAGAAGCTTGAAGATCTCCAATCCTGAAAGGGCCATGATCAGTCCCCTCCGCCCGCGGCCCGCATTTGCCGGATTTTCTTTTTAACCACCTCCACGGCCTGGGGATGATGCATGATCAGAAGCTCGGCTCCGGCGGCCAGGAGGCTCATGGCCGTGGCAATCTCCCAGTAGGCGCTCCGCGCATGTTCGTTCCCCCACTGCGGGTAATCCTTCTCCGGCGCCCGTGCCTCCTTCACTCTGGAGCATTCGTATCCGGGACTCACCAGCATGGGAAAGGACAGCATGGAGTCCCCCGACAGGGCGTCAATGCGGATCCTTTCCATGATCGAGTAGGTATATTCCAGGCCATAACCCAGGGCTCCCGTAAAGGGATCCATAACGATCTTCTCCTGGGGAAAATTCATGTCCTTGAGGAGGATATTGAGCTGTTTGGCCAAGTTGACGTCGATGGGGCTCTGGGCCACCAGGGTATGTTTATAGACGATCGAAGCCGCGGCGATAGTTTTATAGTTGTCTTTTTCCACGTAATTTATCAGGCAATTCTCTCCCGCCGTCGCCTCGCAAACCTTTTTCATGACTTCGTTCATTTTGGCGAAATGGCTGTGTCCGGTCACGATGATGGGGACGGTCACGGACCTGAGAACTTCCTTAACGAGCTCCACGGCTTCCTCGGCGCTCCGGTTCCCCTTTTCAGGATGCGTTCCTTCCAAGCGGACGCTGATGAGCTCGGCGCCGTATTGGCTTACGCATTTCCTCGCCATTTCCCATGGTTGATCGATGACATCCTGGAATTCGTCCCGGAGCGGGCGCGGGTACTTGGCCGGGACCTTGTCAAAGACTTCCATGGCCACGGCCGGCGGATGGGGATGCTCGCCCTCAAAAAAATGGAAGGGGAGTGCCGTGCTCCCTCCTATCGTGACCGAATAAGAGCGGGTACCGCCTTGCTCAGGGGTGGCCCCAATGGTCACTTCGGCCACTTTTCCCGGGTTCTTTTCTTTCGGAATCTCAAAACTCATGGCCTGACCCCTTGGGATTTCTCGTCATTCGTCAAGTCCTTTAGAAGCCGATGGATGGTCCGGTAGACCGGGGAATCCGCCGGGACGTCCCAGATAGAGCTTCCTTCCTGATCCATCTTCAACAAATGCCCGTCCTCTGGAATCGAAGCGACGTGTTCCAACCCTGTTTCTCTGATCAGGGAGCCGATCGATCCGGGTAGAGGGCCCCGGACCCTGTTCAGGACAAGAAATTTTTTGCCGACCCGGGAGTCCAATTCTTTCAGGAGACGGCTGATCCTTGCGGCCGCCCGGATCCCCCGGGGGGAAGGGTCGGAAACGATGAGCAGGTCATCGATCCTCTGGGTCGTTCGGCGGCTCAGGTGCTCCAGACCGGCCTCATTATCTATGACGACATAGGCATAGTTGGCGCTCAAGGTATTCAATATCTCGCGAAGGAGGTTGTTGGCGTAGCAATAGCAGCCCGGACCCTCAGGCCGGCCCATGGCAATGAGGTCGAAGAGGGGCGTTTCGACCAGGCTGGAGTGGATCTTGTATTCCAGAAACTGGGACTTGGTCATTCCTCCCGGAAGACCGCTCACCCGCTCCTTCATCTCTTCCCGGATGTTTCCGATGGTTTCCTTCAGGGGGACGCCCAGGACGTCATTCAAATTGACGTTCGAATCGGCGTCAACGGCAAGGATCGGTCGGCTGCCCTGTTCGCAGAGCGAGCGGACGATCAAGGCGGCGACGGTCGTTTTCCCCGTCCCTCCTTTTCCGGCGACAGCGATGGTCTTCATGGTCTTGGCTCAGAAGAGAGGCGGCATGGAGAGGGCCGGGTGCTTCATCCTGGTAACGTATTCCAGGACCTCCTCTTCCGTCTGGGCGACGGTTTCATCGGCGATCATCTCCACGAAATTTCCTATCCCGTGCCTCTGCCCGATTCCCCGCAGGGCGGGCTCTAAGGCCTCTTTCAGCTCCCTGTTCATCCAGACGATGCGCCGGGCGCCGCCCTCGGCGCTGATGAATTTCCGGCTTTCGATGTAAAGCTTGCTGTGACCGATGAAGCCGGGGGTCTGCACGCCTCCGCCCACCGTTCCGGCCAGGGTGGAAAATTTCATGCCGCTGGGAGTCATCCCCGGATAGGCGCGGTAGACGGTCATGACGCCGTTGGTCGAAGGCAGCACGCAGGAGATGCACTCGAAGCAGCCGCAGGAGGTCATGGGAAATTCGATGAAGCTGTAAAGGTTGAAAATTTCCAGTGATTTATGGGAATGGGCGCAGACGAATTCGTTGACATCTTTCCACTGGCCTTTGAAGGCATCGATCGCCGGGCCTTTTGCGACCGGCTGATTGGGGCCCGTGGGGTTGATCTGGAAAGCGGCTTTCCCGTCCAGCCAGTTGTAGGCGCCGCAGAGCCCCGAGCGCTCGGGCGTAATGATGCAGACATGGTTCGGCGCGAACGACTGGCAGAGAGTGCAGGAATAGAACGTATCCACAGCCTCGTCCGTCATGTCGGCGAGGCGGGCATCCCTTTGTTCGTAAACCTTGCGCGCGAACCCGATCCGGTTCAGGATCTCTTTTTCGTCGGTGATGACCGTGATCTGGACTTTGTCCACGATCTTCCCGAACTCGCTGTGGAGTTTGGCGTGGATGATGGAGCCGAAGTGCTTGAACTTGAGCCCTCCCTTTTTGGCTTCCTTGCTGATCCGCACCCAATTGATGTCCCGCTGCCCCATATGGAATAGCCCGTGGGCGCAATTCAAAAAGTCGTGGAAGTGGCGCTCCAGGATGGGCTCGAAGTCCGGCTGCATTTCCCGGCCCGCCACTTCGACCCAGAGGGAAAGGGGAAGCGCGCCGCCTTCTTGGACATCATCGATTTCAGGGCCGATGATGTCGATCTTTCCGTCTTCAACCTCGGCAAGATCACGGGTCGTCAAAAGCTCGAAGCCCGGCCTGACCTGGCCGGCCATTTCCACGTACATCTCTTCCTTGCGGACCCTCTCTCCTTGAAAAGCCGGTCCGAAGGGCACCGGCACCGGGACCTTGGCTACGGAAATCTTGAGGCCCCGGACTTCAATGGCCTTGGCCACGATCTTGTCGGCCGGGACCGGGGAAACCACATGTTCGTAGGTGCAGATGCCGGTGGGCAGGATCTGATCGATATCGGTTTCGGAGATGGTCGGAAAGCCATAGTTGATGGCCCCGGCCGCCTGGGCATGCTTTTCATCATCGACCGGGCCGAAAGCAAGGACGAAAGCGAAGATCCTGTTCTTGTTGTAATGAAGGACACGGCTGTAATCGCCGGGCGGGACGCCGCCGAAAGAAAGGGCTACGCGAGTCGCGAAGCCGAGGGCGTGGATCGAGGCCGTAACATCATTTCCATAGGGGACAAGCCTGGTCGGCCATCCCATCTCGACGCCCTCCTCGGCCAACTGCTGGGCCATGGAACGCCCGTCCGTGTCCGCGGCCATGAAGACATAAAGGTTCTTTTCCTGGAGTTCCCTGGCGATCTTCACGGCCACGGCGTTCGTGGGGCAGTATCCGACGCAGGCCGCAAAACCGGGGGCCGTCCCGTCTACGAATTCGATTCCCCGTTCCCTGAGAATGACGTCATCGGCGGCGCCGAGCCAAAGCCGGCCGTCACGGGGAGACGGCTAAATAAGGTACGGGACGGGATCATGGGTGTACTTGATGGCCTCGATGATCTCATCGGCAAACAAGGTGGCCATTCCCGCGTCGAGGGTGTGGCCAAGATACGGGAGCCAGATTTTATCCGCGGGCACCGGCGGGAGAAGCCGCTTGGCCTCCTCCAGGAGCGGTTTGAGATCCTCCAGGGTCCGGACCTTTATTCCCAATAGGCCGTAAGAAATGGGTAGGAAGTAGCCCGTGTTGGGGAACTCAACTTTAGTCCGGGGACCCTTTTCCTCCAGAGCCCGGCTAAGCTCATTTTCCGCCCGGGCCACGAGTTTGTGCGCCCCGCGGATGGCCTTGGTGGCGATTATTCTGGACATCCTCTTGCCCTCATCTCAGCGATCGGCTCTTCAAACCTCAAGATCCCTTCTCATCGCCATATCGAAAAGGACCCTTTCCCTGTCCCGGCTAATACCCAATTTTTCCCGCTTCCGGTTGATATGGTCCATGATCTCAGCGGCCATCTTCCCGGGCTGCGGCTCCGCCCCCCAGCGGCCCCCCAGGAGGCCTTCAAACTCATGGAAGATATGCTGGCAGAACCTGTCGCTCCCCTTTACGGGAAGTCCGACGCCGAAGATGGTATAAACGCCCGAGGCGACGAAATACTGGCCTATGGCCAGAGCCTTTTCGCTCATCCACTGCGGGGCCGCCCCTGCCACCGGAAGGTCGCTGATGTCATTGCCCAGGCCGCCGACCTTGACCATCTCAGAAAGGGCGATGAGGATGCGGCTGTTATCGACACAGGAACCCGAATGAAGGACGGGCGGCATTCCCACCGCCCGGCAGACTTCCGCCAAGCCCCGCCCGGCATGCTTTTCCGCGTATTCAGGAATGAGAAAACCGGCCTTGGCGCAGTCGATGGCCGAACAGCCGGTTTGGACGACGAGGACATCATTGGCGATGAGTTCTCCAACCAGCTTGACGTGGGAATCTCCGCAGGCGGCCTTGGGATTCGAGCATCCGACCACGGCCGCCACCCCCCGGATCCTGCCGTTGATGACGTTGTCGTTGAGGGGAACATAGGAGCCGCGGTACGATCCTCCCAGCATGTAGTTGATGGCCTCGTGACTGAACCCGGCCACCAAGTCCATTTTTTCCTTGGGGATGTCTGTCTTCCCCCGGTTTGGAAAATTCAGGATCGCTTCCCTAAGAATGGCCCTGGCCGTTTGGAGGGCATGGGTTGGCGAGAATTCCATATGTTTCGCCCCCTCGATCTTCCCCTTGGGCGAGGTCGTGATGAGGAGGGTATGGAAATTCCTGCAGGCGTCCTGGAGGGCGGGCATGATGCACTGGACGTCGACGATCATGGCCTCCACGGCCCCGGTGGAAATGGCCAATTCCTGCTGGAGGACGTTCCCGGCGATGGGAAGACCGTGGCGCAACAGGACTTCGCTCGCCGTGCAGCAGATCCCGGAAAGATTGATCCCTTGGGCGCCCTGGGACTTGGCCAGGTCAAGGAGCTCCTTTTCCCGGGAGGCGACGACGAGCATCTCCGAAAGAACCGGCTCGTGTCCGTGGACGACGACGTTGACGTCCGTTTCCGAAAGCACTCCCAGGTTCACCTGGCCCCGGAGGGGGGACGGCGTTCCGAAGAGGACGTCCTGAAGCTCGGTGGCGATCATGGATCCCCCCCAGCCATCCGCCAAAGCGGTCCTTGAGGCCTGGAGCATGATGTTCCGATGGTCCTGGTCGACACCCATGGTCGTCCGGTGCATCATCTCCACGATCTCCCGGTCGATCCCCCGGGGCGTGATATCGAGTTTCTTCCAGAGCGCCTGCCGGGTTTCGGGAGCCTGCCGGATGAAAGAGATGCGGCCCTCCTGACGGGCGAAATCTTTAAGCGCCTGTTCGGCGATATCCAGGGCGATATCCTCTTTGGCCCTATCTTTAACCGGTATGCTGAAAACGTGGGCGAGCTTCTTAAGCTTGCCCGCATCCTTGATCGTGTAGCCGGAATCGGGATTCTTCGCCGCCGTTAGCAGGGCTCTGGCCACTTCCCGTCCGTGGTCTGAATGGGCCGCGGCTCCCGCGGCAATCATCCTGGCGAAATTCCGGGCGACGATGACCTCGGCCGTGGCTCCGCAGACCCCTTTTTGCGGGGATTTTCCTCCGGGGTTAATCCGGCACGGGCCCATGTAGCAGTGGCGGCAGCACGTCCCGTTTTCTCCGAAGCCGCAGCGCGGCCGCTGTTCTTCCGAGCGTTCCCAGACGCTCTCCGCTCCCGGACTCCGTTTATTCGTTTCGGACAAGATGGCTCACCTCGGATAAAGTGCCGAAGATTCTCTCCGCAAGTTCCGGAGTCAAGGAGCCCGTGCCGCAACTCGGCGTGATCAGGAGCCTCTCCCGGATGAGGTCCATTCCGATTCCCTTGCCGGCTAGATTGTTCATCTTTTCATCGAGCTTGGCCGCCAGGGATTCGGGAGATTCCCCGAGAATCTTTTCCGAACTGGGAACGATTCCCCAGGCCAGGATTCCGCCTCTCTCCAGGAAGGCTTTGACCTCGACCGGGTAATAGGCGATGGTGTCCCCGAACAGGTAGGCGTCGAAGCTGATGATATCCACGCCCGCATCGATCAAGATCGTCCATTCCGTGTTTCCGCAGCAATGAACGCCGGCCAAGCCGTTTTCCTTGTGGATGGCTTGGATGACGTCCCCGAGATACTGGACGACATCCGCCCTCTGGACGCTGACATAGGTGGAGGAGCCGAAGGCCGAGAGGATGGGCTCGTCGATAAAACAGATCTGGGGGCATCCCAGGCGCCGGAATTTTCGGAGGACCCAGCGGGCCTTCATTTCCGTAGCTTTGACCAGGACGTCCCTGAAGATCTCGTTATAGTAGATGGCGCGCTTTTCTTCATCGACCCGCCCCAAGCCCAAGGTTATGGGGCCGGTGACCTGGTTTTTGAAATATTGAAGAACCGGAGGCCTTTTTGTCAGCAACTTTTTTTCCATGGCATAGAGGCCGCGGCTGAAGGCGGGAGAGATTTTGAAGTGGTCCAAATTTTCGGCCATGTAATTTTCATAAAAGGCTTCAAGCTCCGGGGTGATCTCCCCGCTCGTATCAAAAGACGCCTGTTTTTTCTTTTCATCCAGGCGGACGCGGGGAACCCCCTCGAGGTACTGGATCTCCATGCTTTCTCGGAAATCCGTTCTGGGCAGTTGGGGCCAGATCGGAATTTGGGGAATGTTCTTCAAAACGACATCACAGGCGGCCTCAGGGTCCTGGTGGGGCAGGCTGCCTATGGCCGTGGCCAGACCGCGGGGATTAAACGACATGGGCGACCTCCGAAAATAGGACGGTTTCATTCTAAGCGAAAAATCCCCGGGAAAATAGGATAGGGGGCTCAAAAAAATGTAAAATTATGCTAAAAATGCCTCTGGCAACGCCCGCCGAAGGAGTGCCTCGGCGGTTTTCCCCCCATCAACGGCCTTGCTTCTTGGAATCCCGGCCCTTTTTCAAAAGGCTTCTCACCAGCTCGACGGCGGATGCGGCGTCGGGCGAATAGCCGTCCGCTCTAACCTCATAAGCATAGGTCTGGGTGACCGGCGCCCCTCCGATAATGATCTTAACTTTGTCCCTCAGCCCGGCTTCCCTGACGGATTCGATGATATCTCTAATATAAATCATGGTTGTTGTAAGAAGAGCCGAGAGACCAACAACCGCCGGCTTCTCCTTCCGGATGGCCTCGATGAACTGCTCTTTGGAAACGTCCACACCGATATCCTTCACCTCATAGCCCCGGCTTTCCAGGAACATCCCAACGATCCTTTTCCCGAGATCGTGGATATCCCCTTTGACCGTCCCCAGGAGAATCGTCGCCGGGCATTTCCGGACCCGGCGGGTCAGGGTCCGCTCGATCAGGTCGACCCCTGCTTTCATGGCCCGCGAGGCGATCAAAACCTCAGGGATGAAGATTTCATTCTTTTTAAACTTCAGGCCTACCGATTCCATGCCGGGGACGAGGCCGGAAAAGAGGATGGATTCAGCCGGCAGGTTTTCGGCCAGGGCCTTTTGGATCAGTCCCTTAAGTGTGGCGGAATCCCCTTTTTCCACCGAGAAGGCGATATCCTTCAGGATCTTCATTTTTTCGCCCCATTATACCACGGTTGGAATTTATTGTATAATTATGCTGGGCGGCTCGAATGAGAATCCAAGACATTCTCAGCCAAAAGAAATTTGGGGAGATTTCCAGGAAATATTTTTCCCGGACGGGCCTGCCCCTTGTTCTGGTCGACTTGGAAGGGCGCATCCATTTCAACTCCAGATCGTGCGGGGTCTGCCGCGAACTCCTGGCTCATCAAGACAAAGGGCTGAACAAGAAGTGCCGGATGAAAATGGTCATGGCCGTTCGGGAGGCCTACCGGTGGGGGGAAGGCTACATCACGATCTGCCCGGCCGGGCTCATCATCTTTGCCGTCCCTCTCGTCTTCAAGAAAAGGCTGGCGGCGGGACTCCTGAGCGGCTTCGCCGTTTTCCCGGAAATGAAAAGAGACATCCGGGAGGAAATCGCCGGAAACCTGAAGGATTTCGGCCTCGAGGTCAAACCTGGGCCTTTGGCCCGTCTCCGAATCAGGGTCTTCTTATTGGAGGACGTGCGGGAGTTTGTCTCCTTCCTTTTAACCCTGACCCGTCGCTCGAACGACCTCGCCTTCCTCAAGGAGATCAATGAGAGATACATCCGACAGTACCAGATCGCGAACGTCATGGAGGAACTGAAAAAAAGAACTCCGGAGGCCACGGGGCAGATCTTCGACAAGCAGAATGAGATCATCCAGCTCGTCAAACTCGGGGATAAAACCGGGGCCCGGGAGATCCTGAACGAATTCCTGGGTTCCATCTTCTTTCAGAGCGGGATGAACTTCGAGACGATCAAGGTCCGCCTCATTGAATTGGTCGTCATGATCTCGCGGGCCGCCATCGAAGCGGGTTGCGAGGCCAAGGAGCTTTTGGGGCTGAATTATTCCTATCTTACGGACCTCAACAAGGCCACGGACCTGGAAGAGCTGCTGTTCAAAGTGACGGAGATTTTGGAGAACTTCATCCATAAGGTCTCACTCATCAAGATGAAAAAGAAGAAGATCAAGATGGACGCCGTCTGCGAATATATCCAAAAAAACTTCGCCCATAAGATATCGGCCCGCGACGCGGCCAGGGTTGCCGGGCTCAGCACCAGCCGGGCCCTTCATTTATTTAAGGAAGTGACTCATCAATCCCTTTCCGGCTATATCCAAAAGTTGAGGATCGATTATGGAAAACATCTCCTGCTGAATACCGACCTGGATATCGCCGACGTGGCGGTCGAGGCCGGCTTTTTCGACCAAAGCCATTTCAGCAAGGCTTTTAAGAAGGCGGCCAGAATCCCGCCTGCCCGCTTCCGCCGCAAATATAAGCCCGTCGCGGCCGAAGCTACTTGATCAGCCGCTTGGTCATCCTCCTGACGCCGATCGAGAAGGCGATGATTTCAAGAACGAGGATAACGAGGAAGTTCGAAATCAAGCCGGTCTTATAAACGCCGGAGAAGACGGCCCGCGAGATCTCGACGGCGTGGGTTAGAGGCAGGAATTGGGCGAAGGTCTTCATCCAGGCCGGGAAATTGTCCAGGGGAAAGAAGACGCCGGAGAAAAACAGCATGGGGGTCAGGATGAGCTCCGTGTAATAGCTGAAGAAGTCGAAGTTCGGCGCGAAGGAGGTCACGATCATCGCCAGGGAGCCGAACAAAACCCCCACGAAGATCATGAGGACAAAACTCAGAAGCAAGCTGGGAACGGAGGACGGGAAAACCCCCATGGCCATCGCCACCGCCATCATCAGAGTCCCACTGACCAGGCCGCGAAAAGTCCCCCAGCCGATGTCCCCCGCGATGGCGTCCTCCGCGGAAACCGGGGTCGCGATCAGGGAATCATAGAGCTTTTCGTGGATCATCTTGATGAACGTGCCGTAGAGGCACTCGAAGGATGAGGAGAGCATGACCGAAGAGATGAGAACCCCCGGCACCAGAAAGTTGAGATAGGGCATTCCCCCTAATTTCCCGACATAGGCGCCCATACCGATGCCGAAGGTGATGAGGTAGAAGAGGGGTTGGATGAGGCTGGCGATGAACGTCGGAACGACGAACCTCTTGTAGGACATCAGGTTGCGATAAAAGACATGCCCAATGCGATAGGAAAGGTTCATTCGATAAGGCTCCGCCCCGTGAGTTTCAGGAACACGTCCTCGAGGGTCGCCGGACGGTGGACGGTGTTGGGCAGGTCGAGCTCGTTGAGTTTCCTCCAAAGGCTTTGTCCGTCGCGGCAGTAAAAGAACAGCGTGTCGCCGGCCCGTTCGTGGCCGCAGGCGAATTGGCCGAGCTGGGCGATTAAGGCCTCATCCTGGTCCGCGGCAATCCGGATTTCGGCGACCTCCCGGCCGATCTCCTCCTCGATGAGCCTGGAAGGCGCCCCCTCCTTTAGGATTTTTCCCTGATGCATGATCACGATGCGGTCGCAGAGCTGTTGGGCCTCTTCCATATATTGGGTCGTGAGGATCAGGGTGGCGCCCTGCCTCTTGAGCTGCCGGAGCCTCTGCCAGATCAGGTGCCTGGCCTGGGGGTCGAGGCCGGTCGTCGGCTCATCGGCGATGATGATCCTGGGCTCGTTGAGCAGGGCCCGGGCGATGAGGAGCCGACGTTTCATGCCCGTGGACAACTCGTTGATTTTGCTGTCCCGTTTGGCCTCCAGCTCGACGAACTTGAGAAGCTCAGCGACCCGCTCCCGGGCAACGCGCCTGGGGATGTCGAAGAAGCGGGAAAAGACCATCAGGTTCTCGCGGGCCGTGAGGTCGATGTCCAGGGTGATCTCCTGAGGAATGACCCCGGTCTTTTTTTTGAGGACCCGGTTGTTGATATGGGCGGGCAGGCCGTCGACCATAAGGGTCCCTGCGGTCACGGGGGACACGCAATGGATCATCTTAATCGTCGAGGTCTTACCGGCGCCGTTAGGACCCAGAAAACCGAAGCATTCGCCTTCCTGGATCTCGAAGGAGATGCCGTCGACGGCCGTAAGATCGCCGTATTTTTTAAAGAGGTTATTGGCCGTAATGATTGTGTTCATTTTTGGACGTTCGGTCCATGATATCAGAATTCTCGGGGAGTTTGAAGGCCGCTGCTCGCGGGCATCGCCCCTGCGCCATTGTCTATATCACACGAAAAGAGATACTTCCCTTGACAGGCGAGGATATTTGTTCCAAATTCAAGGAGTGAAACGTCGCGAACACGCCGTCTTCATGGAATCTTCGATATCCAGAGCTAACCAGCTATGATCCGGGCTGACAGAACGCGATGATAAAGGTCGGTTGTTGACGCATGAAGACAATTTCCCGCGAGGCCGAATGCACCCTCGAAATCAAGCGCTCGAAGTTCATCGGGCGAAGCTTCCGATGCGCCGCGGCCGAGGATGCCCTGGCGGCCGTGAAGAAAGTCGAAGAGACATGGCGGGACGCGACGCATCATTGCTGGGCCTTCCGCGTCGGGGCGGCGGGCGAACAAGCCCGCTTCAATAATAGCGGCGAGCCGCGAGGGACGGCCGGACCCCCGATCCTCGATGCCCTAATGAAAGCCGGCGTGACGAACGCGCTCATCGTGGTAACCCGGTATTACGGCGGGACGAAGCTCGGCGCGGGAGGGCTGGTCCGGGCTTACGGCGGGACTGCGAAGCGCGTTCTGGAAGTCTCCGGGCTGAAGGAGCTGCGGCTCATAAAAAAGATCCGGGCTTCGCTTCCTTACAATTTGCTGTCCCAATTGGAAAGCTACATGACGCGGGAAGGATTCGAGGTTGCCGATAAAAATTTCGGAGAGATTGTCGTCCTCACGCTGAAGATCCCCTCAGATCGCGAGGCGGATTTTCAAGCATATTATTCCGAGCTGGTCGGCGGAAAGCTTACATACGCCGTCCTCGGGGAAGAAACGTAATTCGGGGACACAATACCAATTTCCGAATTTCATAATTTCCCCCTGGAAAAATCCCCCGATTTATTAAATAGGAAATTGGTATTGTGTCCCCTATTTTATGAGCCGAACGATCGTCGCTCCCCAGCCTCCCTCGTCAGCCTCGGCGAGCTCGAAGGAAACGACATCAGGGATCTTTCGCAGGACGGCGTGGACCGTGCGCTGAAGAACTCCGGTCCCCTTTCCATGAACGATCCGGACCCTGAAAATGCCTTTTTCACGACAGGCCTTGAGGTATTCCGGGACGAGATCCTTGACCTCGGAAGGCCGGAAGGTGTGAAGGTCGAGAGTCCCCTCGACGGGAATCTCGACAGGCTCCATATCATCAGGATCGATCAAAGGGACCTCTCTTTCCCGGCGCTCAGGCCTCTTCGATAACCTTCCAGCCCAGCGCGTCGGCCAGGGCGCGCACCGGCTCTTTGAGGTCTCCGTAGAAGGTTACCCGGTGCCAGCCCCAGGTGTCCCACATTGTAAAGAGCTTCTCGAAGTCCCCGACCGGCTCGGCGACGAGCTTGGTCCTACAGGCCCTATCGTCGGGATCGTTCGCCACGGCTTTGGCCCGGTGGAAGAGAATCTCCTTGCGTTCGTTTGAAACCTCGACGGAGGTTGTCATGAAACCCGTCGGAAGAAGCGACCGCAGTGACGCGCCTTGCCGGTCTTCGGAATGGGTTAGAATTTGGAAAGGATTAGCCGCCCCTTTCGGGCCGAAAGCTCTATTCGAGGCCACGCAATGGGCATAGATAATCCGCCGCATCGACGTATCCAGGACGGGATCGGAAATGTATCCTGGCCGTCCCTCAGTCATCGCCCCGACCGCAACCATGGCCGCGGTCGACGGCACATCGCACTCGCAGGCGCCCACCAGCCCCTCGTTTAGGAGTTCGTGAAAACCCAAGCACGGATAGGCGTGGATATGACCGCCATAGAAGCCGCCCAAGCAGTTGATCGTGATGGCGTTAGCCCCGTATTTTTTAAGGACGGCTTTCTGGCCAAGATACATGGCCGCCGAATTCTCCAGCTCCTTGAGGCTCACCCCCTCGACAAGGGCGGCCGTTTTCGTCCAGCGGGCGGCGATGGACTTCGCCTCGTCTTTGTCCGCGGCGGCCCAGGCTTCATTGACTTCGGCAAACGGGACCTGGACAACCGGGATGCTCATGATTGTCGTCTCGGGGCCGGATTTATCATCCCGGACGGCCAGAATCTTCGAGGCCCTCATCCGCCGGACGGTCTCGGCTCCAGAGAGCGCTGTAACGACGTCGGGAACGCAGGCAAGATCGCCGGGCTTCGGGGTCCGGGAAACGCGAATTGTTGCTGTCTCCCCGGCGAAATCAAATCCCGGGCCGGCCGCCTTGGCCTTCTCAAACAAGCGGACGGCCTCGATGAGGTCTTCGAAATTGGAGGACCCGACGAAACCGACATTGCGCGCCCCGGCGCGGAGGAAGCCCGCCGTATAAACGAGAAATCCGCCGCTTCCGGCGTACTTAAAATCGGCGTATAGGACGGGCTTGCCCGATGTCGCCATGGTCTGGGCAACCCGGTTCCAGCAGTTCATCTGAAAGACGATATAGCCGTCGACGGGCGCCGTTTTGTCAATGTTGAGAATAATTTGGGCTTGTTCGGGGCCCGTGGCCAAGTTGGGAACGAACATCCAGCCGGGAAAGCGCCGAGCCAGCTCCCCGTTTGCCGTATCCATGATCGGTTGGAAATCAAAGCCGAGGTTCGGCCAGTCGGGCCTATCCTGTTTGGCGGCGTGCAGGGCGTAAATAATGTGAATCCTGATTTTACCGCCCAGACGTCCGGACGTTCCGCCCCCAATCGATGAGAGCCCGGAACGCAGCCAGGAAGAAGCTCCCGTGAGCCCGGCCGTCCCCGCGCACGCCGCGCACCCCGTGATAAACCGCCTGCGGCTCATGCCGCTTCGAGCGCAGCCCGAGATTATCCGTTTGATCGTTTCTTTATCGCTTCTCATGCCTCCTCCTTCCCGGCGGGGCCTTCGTTCGCGCGGATTTCCCCGCCCTTCAATTCCTGAACATACCGTTCAAGGGGAGGGGTTGTCAATCTAAATCGGGGACACAATACCAATTTCCGATTTAAAAAATCGGGGCATTTTTCCAGGGGAAAATTACGAAATTCGGAAATTGGTATTGTGTCCCCATTGACTTTGCTCTTCAGGCAGTCCTATTATTTTTTCCGGCCCCGAAAACCAGGTTAACGTCTTGGAAGATCGCTTATTTAGAGAAATCCTTTCCCAGCCCGACGTCTGGCGGCGGACCCTTTCCCGGATTCTCAGCAAAAGCAGCCCGCTCGGCAAGATCGATTCCCTGATCGGGAACCGCCCCCTGCTCTTTACCGGATGCGGCTCCTCATATTACCTCTCATTGGCCGTGGCCTCCATGTGGAGAGGCCTCGTCGGCGACCGGACCCTGGCCCTGTCCGCTTCCGATGTCATGATGCATCCGGAGTCTTGCTTCGCGCGCGGCGAAACCGGGACCGTCGTGGGCATCTCCCGCTCGGGCACCACACCAGAAACTCTGGAAGCGGTGCGTCTCCTGAGGAGATCGTTCGGCTGGCATGCGGCCGGCGTCACTTGTCATGACGGGACCGGTCTGGTCGATGAATGCGAATACGCGCTGATCCTTGCCGAAGCAGCAGAAACAAGCCGGTTTACAACCCGGGCCCTGACTACGACGGTGCTGGCGTTGCAGACCCTGGCCGCCGTGCGGATGAAGAATCCGGATCTCGAGGCCGAATTGCGTCGCCTGCCGGACCTGGCTGATGGCCTCCTTCCCCGTTACGGCGCGTCGGTCAAGGACGCGGCCACACGGGGAGGCTACAACCGATTCATCTATCTCGGCCAGGGTCCTTATTTTGGGTTCGCCCGGGAGCTCATGTTAAAGACCCAGGAGATCGTCCGCATTCCCGCCGAAGCCTGCGAAACCCTCGAATATCTCCATGGTCCGCACTTTTCGGCCGACCCGTCCACACTCATCACGGTCATCCTTTCCGACTACGGGGCGCCCTATCAGCTGGACGCGCTGGCAAAGATTAAGATGGCCGGGGCCAAGGTCGCGGTCGTCTGCGAGAAGCTAAGTCCAGAAGTTGCAGCCGGCACGGACTTCGTCATCGAATTAAATTCGGGGCTGTCCGACTACGGGCGGATGCTCCTTGTGATGCCGCCGATGCAGCTCTTCATCTATCACAGGGCAGTCGCGACCGGCCGGTCGGCATGGATCAAGGAGATGGTTATTTCTTCGCGTTCTCCAGCATGACCTTGAGGGCCATATAGCCGACCGAGTCGCAGAACTCCTGGACGACGCGCGTATATTCAGCCTTGGGGCTGAGCAGCGCGTTCTGGATCATGAACGTGTCGTAATCGAGGTCGTTGGCGCCAAAATAAGTAGCCAGAACGCAGCCGACGGCGCTCAGCCCGCAAAGGAACACGGCATTGCAGCCCTTCTCCTTCAAAATTTTATCCAGGTCCGTTTTTTTGAAGGCGCTCGGATAATTTTTGACGACCTGCGCATCTTCGGGCTTGACCAGGACGGACTCCGGGAATTCAAACTCCTTCGTTCCGGGCTTCGGACCGTACCCAGGATCGGTATGATGAACCCGGATGACCGGGAAACCGTTCTCTCGGAACAGCTCGATGGCGCCGTTGATCATATAAAGGGCCATATCTTTCCCTTCTGTCGACATCATCGGCAGATAGGCGTTCTGGATATCAATGACAAGTAAGGCGGGGCGCAGCGGTTTTGCCTGACTTCCAGCCTCCAGCGTGCCGAACGCGGGCAATGCGGCCGCCATCAAGACGATGGCAAAAAGCCCAACAATCTTTCTTCTCATGTTTCCTCCAATATTTTTGTTTCATGAATGATAAGCGAAGCTCGAGGGACGCGTCAAGGAGTATTGACTAAGGGGCCGGGAGGTAATACATTCGAGACCATTCCGAGGAACGAGGTCCTGTGCGGCATTATCG
>CAZJBD010000015.1:0-25155 GCA_964544265.1 uncultured Eubacteriales bacterium | reverse complement strand
GTTCCAATATGGGCGTCGATGGTCAGCCGGTAAATCCGGTCCGCGTTTTGGTGAAAGCGGTCAAAGCTCAGTTCCTCCTGGACCCAAAGGAGGATCAGGGCGCAAACCGTCATCCCGACGGCCCAGCCGGCGATGTTGATAAAGGCGTAGCCCCTCTGTTTGCGGATGTTCCGAAAAGCAATTTTCAGGTAGTTTTTAAACATGATCGTCCTCCAATAGACGAAGTCGCCCAGCAGCACGGGTAAAGTCCGCAGACCCTGGCGCCAGTACCAAGCCGCGGCCCGGGCGCGTCCGCGGGTCTGGGCCAGCTCGGCGTATTCCTCATCAAAATCCCCCAGGACGGCGAAGGCGTCCTCGCCGCGGGCGGCCAACTTCACGAGCCACCCGGCGATTTTCGGGGGACGGGTCGGGCGGCGTTTCATCCTTTTTTCTCGTTATTCAAGGCAAAGCGAGGTATTCCCATCCAGAGCTTGTCGTTCACTTCCCGAGCGCTCTCCAGGGCCCTGAACCCGTCGGGAGATAGGGCGTAGAAAATCCTCCGCCGTCCTCGCCGGGAGGGGACGGTCTCTCCGATGTTCGTTATGACGTATTTTTTAGCCGTCAGTTGGTGAAGGGCGCTGTAGAGATTCCCATAGGTGAATTCTTTTCCCAAGGCTCGCGAGATATGCTGGCGGATCTTTACCCCGTAAGCCTCTTTTTTCAGGCGCCAGATCGTCACCAGGAGGATTTCCTCGGTTTTTGTCAGTTCTCTCATACGTTCGCTCCTGATAATAATACTGAAATTCAGTGATATTATCATTTCCTTATACGACTCCGGCCTCAAAAAAGTTTCATTTTTCTTTATGCTTTTAAAACCGAAGGCAGCAATCAGGCAGGTCTGCATGAAATGGACTGTCCGATAACGGATAGAAACTGTTCCGAAGCGGACATCTTCGGGTGGGACCGCGCCCATAAGTCCTTATATGATTTGGCACGGACTTTGCTATGAATTCTTTCATAATGCCTGAAAAGAGTGCTCCCCCATTTCGAAACATGATGATGCTGGGAAACTATTTGAAAGTCGCGTTCAGACATATCTTGAGATATAGGGGATTGTCGTTTATAAAGATTCTCGGATTATCTTTGGGGATAGCCTCCTGCCTATTCATCTATCTCTTCATCACGGACGAGCTGTCCTTCGACAATTTTCATAAAAACAACAATGAGCTCTTCCGCCTCGTCCAGGTCCAATTCAACGAGGATTCCGGCAAGGAAACGGGCCGCCAGCAGTTTATTCCTACCCCTGTCGGGCCGGAACTCATCCGGTCCGTCCCCGAAGTCGCCCGCCAGAGCCGGTTCGTGGAAGGCCGGGGAACCGTCAGGTACAGAGACAAGACGTTCAACGAGACTCTCACCATGGTCGATCCGGCCTTCTTGGAGATGTTCACCTTCCCTCTTATCGAAGGAGATCCGCGGCGGGCTCTTGCCGACGAGCATAATCTTGTCCTGACTGCGTCGCGCGCGCTGAAATATTTCGGCAAAAAAGATCCCCTGGGACAGACTCTGACGATTACCTATGGTCAGTTGAGCAAAGACTACGTCGTGACCGGTGTCGTCCGGGATGCTCCGGCCAACTCGACCCTCCAGTTCGATATTCTCATTCATTTCGGGAATCTCCCGGTTGAAACGAACGAACCCGGTATCCTCAGCGATTGGGGAAGGTGGTATTGCCCCCTCTTCGTCCAGCTCCGACCGAACGTGACCCCTGACCAAGTCAGGCCGAAATTGGATGGATTCTGCCGGCAGTATCTCGGTGCGACGCTCAAAAAATATCATGAGGAGGGGCACGATCTCTTTACGTTCGGGCTTCAGAGCATCGAGGACATGCATCTCGACACCCGTTTGTCTGGAGCGGCCAGCCTGTCGACGTCTTACCTTCTTTCGGCCATAGCCCTGGCCATTCTGTTAATCGCCTGTGTCAACTTCATAAACCTCTCCGTCGGATCGGCCTCGACGCGGTCCGTGGAGGTGGGCGTCCGCAAGGTGCTCGGCGCGGAAAGAAAAGAACTCTTGAGACAATTCACCTGGGAGACCCTGGGGATCAGCTTTCTGGCGATCCTTTTGGGCCTCCTGTTCACAGAGTTCATGATCCCCACGTTCAACGCTTTGTCCGAAAAACAGCTATCCCTTTCGACACTATGGAGAGGCGCTCATTGGCTGTTCGTTTTGGGCATTGCCGTTTTTACGGCCGTCCTCGCCGGGAGCTATCCCGCCGCGGTCATGTCCTCCTTTCGTCCCGTGGACATCATCAGGGGAAAACTGAAAATCGGAGGCAAGACGGCCTTAACCAAGGGGCTCGTTGTGATCCAGTTCGCCCTCTCCGTGACTCTCGGCCTTTCGGCGGTCATCCTGGGCCGGCAGGTAACGTTCATGAGGGATAAGGACCCTGGATATGTCAGCGACGGCCTGGTCGTCGTCTTGACCCAAGAAAACGAACCTCTTGAATCCGAAAGGATCTATCAGCGGTTCCGGAACGAGGTCATTTCCCGAAGCCAGGTTCAGACAGCAACAGCCAGCAATAGGGAATTCGGGTTGTTCCTCCCAAGTTCGATGCTTGAGTTCGACGGACGGGAGATGAGATACCGGTTTAATCGAGTTGATTCCCATTTTCTGACGACGATGAAATGCCGTCTGATCGAAGGCCGGGATTTTTCGTCCAACGCCTTGTCCGACCGCGACGCCCTCATCGTGAACGAGCAGCTTGTCAAGCAACTGGGGCCCAATTTCCGCTTGGGGGAAACGCTGGGCGATCCCTCCAAAGGGTTCCCCTACGACCGCAGAATCATAGGAGTCATAAAAGACTGCCACTTCGAGTCTTTGCGGAGAGCGATCGAACCTCTTGTCCTTTACGTTGGAGAGAGCTCCTCCCCGAGGCGGAACACGTTCAGTCGCATCATCGTCCGTATCGATTCGGGGCGGGTCCAAGAATCCTTGTCGGTTCTGAGGAAAGCCTGGGGAAGAATCCGGCCGGATAAACCGTTCGTCAGTTACTTCCAGGACGAGGCGCTCAAAGGACTCTACGACCAGGAAAAACGATGGAGTACAATCGTTCGTCACGCCTCCGGCTTGAGCCTATTGCTGGCCTGCCTCGGGATTTTTGGGCTGACCTCGGTTACCCTGAGCCGCCGGTTCAAGGAGATCGGGATTCGCAAGGTGCTGGGCGCCAGCGCGAAACAAATCGTGGTTCTGGCAACCAGGGAATTCATCCTCCTGATCTCGCTGGCTAATATCATCGCCTGGCCGGTCGTTTTCTTCTCGATGAAACGCGTGCTTGAGAAATACCCTTACAGGATCGGGATAGGTTTCCCTTATTTCATCCTCGCCTGGCTGGCCTCGATCCTCATCGCGGTTTTGACGATCCTCTATCTTTCCGCGAAAGCAGCCCTACGAAATCCCGTTGACAGCATCCGATACGAGTGATTGTGGATCGACGAATTGCTTGGCGCCGCGCCTTCATGGAGATGGACCTTCAAGAGATCACTTTTTTATCAGCGTGAGGAGCTGCTCTGCTTTATCCTTAAAAGCGGAATGTGTTGCTGCGATCTGGGCAAGATGAAGGGCTTTGGCCGACATCCCTGCGTTGTAATAGCTGGCGGCGCCATTATACAGGGCCGTGGCCTTGGTCAGCTGCGTTTTTTGCAGCAGGGCTTTTTTGTTGGAGACAAGCCTTGCTTTTCTCTCCGTGGAAAGGGGGGAGTTGAGAATTTCGTCAATTTGCTTTTGGACGAGCTCTTCTTTGACTCCATAGTTGTCGCCGGCCTTTTCATTTCTGAAACGCACAGATTCCGAATCTCTCCCCCTAAAAGGCATGGATTATTACTGGAAATCAACGGACCTGGCCCAATACACGAGCCCGAGGAATTCAAACTTTCTATTTTTCAAAAATAACAATAAACTTGAATTCGGAGTTCAGATCAAATCTGAAGAAGACGGAATAAATTATTATCGAAACCAAACCTATACTTCAACCGGGGCTTTTTACCACACTTTTGACAAGGATTATGATTATCACACGACAAAATGGACTTTATATTTTTCGCTTGGATGGAACTTTCTCAAAAGATTGGACACGACCTTCGGACTTCGGGGAGATTATTCATCAACGCACAAGGTTTTTCACTTTTCACCCCGCCTTTCGGGTTCTTTCCATCTCAACCATAACCTATCCATAACGGGCGGGTACGGCGTTTTTTATCAGACAATCCCGATGCGCTTCATGGCATTTTTCCCGAGGCATATCGCTTTGAAGGATATTCATGCCACTCATTATGCTTTAGGGATTGAATATATTGACGGAAACACGAAACTCACGCTGGAGGCTTTTGAAAAACGATACAAGAACTTGCTTATCGATCTCGATAATCCTCTATACCTGGCCAACGAACTGGCCATTGACACATATTATTATCCAGATTCCTTAACCAACGCCGGCAGGGGTTTTGCCAGGGGGATTGAATTGCTCATACATAAAAAGTTGGTCAAACACCTTCATGGACTCACAAACGTGACGATCTCCACGAGCCGCTATAAGGACTTGAACGGAATTTGGCGGAACAGCGGCTTCAAAACCCCTTATATCATCAATTTCCTGGCCGGGTATAAGCCAAACACGTTATGGGAATTCGGCATCAGATGGACCGCCATGGGTGGCAGGCCGAGGACACCCTTTGACGAGGATTTATCGCGGTTGCATGGGAGGATCTATTACGATTTCTCGAGATTCAATGAAATGAGTTATCCTGCGTACAGCAAGCTAAACCTGAGAGCCGAAAGAAGATACAATTTCAAAAAATCCAACCTTGTTCTCTATCTGGATATCTGGAATGCCCTTAACAATGAAGTCATCTATGAGTATGAATGGGATAGCAGTGCCCAAGACGTGGTCGGAAGGACGCATCTGCCTTTGATGCCCATCTTCGGGCTCAAGTTTGAGTTCTAGATTTTCGGTTCTGAATCCAGATGAAGAGCGACTCTTCTGAGATGGAGTCCGCGTCAACACCGCCGGTCTGTCCGGAATATTGTTTTTGTTCTTACCGCGACGCGATGGAGATATAATGGGCAAGCGCATTATTGATCCAGGGGCATATCCCTTCCCGAGACGACGGGATCCAGGAGGTCATTCATGAAGACGCGGACGAGAATACGGAACGTCATCCCGTGCTTTATCGCCTTCATGGCCGTCGTGATCTGCGGTTTGCAGCCGCAGCCCGGGGCAAAGAAATTCTTCGGTTTGACGCCGCCCGGGCTGGAGCCGACGAAATTCTGGGCCGATATTCTAACCGCCGAAAAGCATCCCCACGGACAGCTGGCCTTTTCCCCGGACGGAAAGGGCGTTTTCTGGGCGGCGATGCTTCAGGACGGTCCCGACCAGACAATATTTCATAGCGCATTCGATGGGAAAGTCTTTTCCCGGCCCGAGATCGCCCCTTTTGTGACCGGTTCGGGGAACAGAGGACCTGCGTTCTCTCCAGATGGACAGCGCTTGTACTTCAGCGCCGTCCTCCCTTCGGGCCACAGCTCGTCAGAGCAGCCCACGGCGATCTGCTACGTTGAAAAAACCGGATCTGGCTGGACCAAGCCGTTGCCGATCGAGTCGACGATTGACACCTTGATGACCAAGGGACAGGTGAGTGTCGCCCGAAGCGGAAATATATATTTCTCGGGGAGAGTCCATACAGAAAATGCACCGGGCGTCTACATCTGTCGATATATCGACGGCAAAGTACTCCCCCCGGAAAAGATCCCCGGTCCGTTGTCAGCCGGAGCCCGCCTCGTCGATCCATGGGTCGATCCCGACGAGAAATTCATGCTCCTCTCCTATTTTCCTGAGGAGGGACCTCCGACGCTCACCGATATCGGAATCAGCATTCGTCAGGCCGACGGCCAGTGGAGCCGGCCGCTCGGGCTCGACGGGCCCGTCAATACCCCGGCCTATGAACGCTTCCCTTCGCTTTCGCGGGACGGTCAATACCTCTTCTTCATCCGGTCGCACAGCGAAGGTTTCGCAGGCGATCAAGCCCATTTTTATTGGGTCGAGGCAAGGGTCCTCGATACTTTGAGGCCGGAAGCCTTGAGGTGACGCTTTCAATCTCCATATTTAAGACCGAAAGAATAGAGACAGGCAGGAGGGATTGATGGAATCAAAAATTAAGATCATTGCCGCCGTCGTTTTGCAAAGCTTGCTGGCGGTGCTTCTGTGGGCGCAGTCGGAGTTGCCGTTGCATCAAAAAAAATTGAGCGAAAGAGCCCTCATCATCTGGACGGGCGATTACATGCAGACCATTGCCACGGTGGCCCTTGCGACACGCAAAGGAATCGTGGCCATCGATACGAGTCTCATCCGGTCGGACGATGCCAGAATCAGACAGGCGATCGAAAAGGATTTCCCCTACTTTAAGGATAGGCGGCTCGAAGCCCGAGGAACGAACCTTCACATGAATAACATCGAGGCGATCTGGGAGAGGATCGCTAAGCAGTGACCGATTAATTCGTTCAGTCGCGAGCGGCTATAGAGTTCATAAGAAGAATTCAGAACAGAAAATGATCTCCTTACATTGACAATCTAAATGATCCTCATCTTCATTTCGAACTTTACAGGAAATATCCTTATCACTGGATTGAAGACAGCATCCCGGTGACGTTCCGAAATGCCGGAGGGCCTTTGGATGAACGCGGAGGCTTGAGGTACGGCGTGTTTTATACGGCGCTTCCCTTTTAGAAACTAAAAGAAGCGCTGCTTTTTAAATAATATGCACTGCCAAAAACATCATGTGGTAAATAACCTTATCTGGAATAAGGGCCGTTTTTAGCGGTAAAAAGGGCCTTTATAGCCTTTAGACTGGCCGCTTTTTACGCCTATCGTCTTTGTTATGAAGATGTTGGCATGGGCCGCCCCCGATGGAGCCCGGAGCTAATGCTCCGGGCTCCACTCCACATCAGCGGAATTAAGCTTACTTTTTTTCAGCCTCCGCCTGTTTAGCCTTTTCTTCTGCCTTGTGGATGGATTCGAGCTTCTTCGCGTACTCGTTGCTCTCGATCTGAAGCTGCTTGAGCTTGCTCTCCAGTTCGACTTTCTTGCCCGCGTCGATTTCCTTGGCCAGAAGCATCTCGATCTTCTTCATATGGAGCATGCGCTCCTTTGCCCCGATCTCAAGGGATGCGAGCTTCTGCTCTTTGATCTTGGACATGATCTTCTCTTTTACCGCGGGATCGGTCGTGCCTTCGAGTTTCTTCCTGAGCATTTCCAGAGCTTCGGTGTTCTCCTTCTTCATCGCCTCGAGCTTGACCCATTTTTCCTTGAGGGCCTCCATCATCTCTTCTTCGGACATTTCCTTGGCGGGCTTGGCCTTTTCGGCGGACGTCGCCTTCACGGCCTCCTGAGCCTCCTGAACGACGACCGTCCGGGACTCGGCGAAGGCCAGGACGAAAACCACGGCCAGCGGCAGAATCCAAAGCGGCTTCCACCGGGCCAATCCTTTTGTCTCCTGCTTGGATAGCATGGCGATTCTCCTTTTAATTTGGGATGTCCGGAAGCTGCTCGCCAGCTCGAACAGCCGTCCGCCCACATGCTGCTCGACGATGAGCAGCTGATACCGGGCGAGACCGCAGCCCTGCGCGATGACTGCTCGGTCCGCCAGGTATTCGTGGGTTTCGCGCAGTGATCTTCTGTATGGCCATACAAAAGGATTGAACCATTGGATGACTGTCAGCAGTTCTAAAAAAACAATATCGAAGGAGTGGAGCTGACGAACGTGGGCCAGCTCGTGGGCCAGAATCCGGTCCAGGTCCCCTTCGGGAACGTTCGCTTTGTTGAGGAAAACGAAATGGAAGAACGAGAACGACTCGCCGGCCCGGTCGCAGAGGACGATCCTCAGGCCGCGACGGCGCTCGGACGCGCAGCGCCCGGCCATGAGGGCCAGACGCCCAACCCTGACCAGGAAAAGGAGGAGGAACAGACCGGCGACCGGGGCATAGACCGCGAGCAGGACGTCGGATAGGCCGATCGCGCGCGCCGCACCGGCGACCGGGGCCGCCTCCGCAGCGGTCGGCAGCGCGGGAGACGAGGCGTGGACCACGGTCTTGAAAAAAGGCGAGGGAACACGAACGACGGGAAGAATGAGGGAAAACGCGGCCGACCCCAGGAGGAAGGCACGGTTGAGTCCGAAATTCGTGTCCTTCATCAGAACGAGCCGGTAGAATCCGTAGAAAATCGCAAGGCATGCCCCTGACTTGAGGAGGTAGACGAGGAAGTCGCTCATTTGGTCTCCTTCTGCTTCCGAATTTCCTCCCGGAGGGCGTCCAGGATCTCCTCGAGCTCGGAAACTGTCAGATTCCGGTCCTTGGCGAAAAAGGACACGAGCTCCTGATAGGAATCGTCGAAATAGTTCTTGACGAAGCGCTTGAGAAACGCCTGGGTGTAGTCCTTCTTCGCGACAAGCGGCCGGTAGAGATGGGTTTTCCCGATGGCCTCGTGGCCGACAAAACCCTTCTTCTCCAGGATCCGGACGATCGTCGAAACCGTATTGTAGGCGGGCTTGGGCGAAGGCAGGCATTCGATGATATCTTTGACATAGGCCTTGCCCAGAGACCATAGGACCTGAATGATTTGTTCCTCGGCGCGAGTGAGTTCTTTCATAGCATCCCCAATATACAACTAATTTATTAGTTTGTCAACTAATATTTTAGTTAATGAGAAGGCTAGCGCTTCATTCTCGGTCGAGGCGACGCCGTTCACTGGATCCAGATGAATCCAATCGTCGCTTTTTAATGCGCGCCATCCTGCTTCGAAGAAAAGAAACGGACGAGATTTCCGCCCATGATCTTTCGCACCTGATCGAACGAATATCCGTCCTCGATCAAGGCCCGGGCGAGGACGAAAAAGCATTCAACTCCCTGGATATCGGGGGGAGCGTTTCGACCCGAGCCGCCGTAGTCGCTGCCGATGCCGATATGATCGAGACCGAAATTTCGGGCGACATAAGCGATGTGTTTCAACAGCAGGGATATCCCGGGAGTATCTCTCCTGGATTCGACGCCGGCCAGATATTCGCGATCGAAGGTGAAAAGCACCATTCCGCCTCGCCGGGTCAATTCCAAGAGAACTTCGTCGGAGAGATTGCGGCCGGAGGGGGCGACTTTGCGAGCATTAGAATGAGAGGCCAGCACCGGCTTTTCCGAAGAGGTGATGACATCCAATTGAAGCTCATCGGGGAGATGGGAGATGTCGATGACGAGGCCGCAATCGTTCAGCTTTTTAACGATTTTACGGCCGAAAGGATTGAGGGCCGCCTTCCCCTCTCTTTTTATGGAGATTGCATTCCGGTCGTTATCGATCAGCGTCACCGATGAAATGCCGGCCGATTTCAGCTCGCCGATCCGTTGCAATCGCTCGTCGAACAGGCTGTCGAAGTATTCAATCGAGGAGAGAATCTGCAGCGGCCGCTTCCCGGTTTGATTCTCCTCCGGGCGGAAAGCGTCAACGAATATGAATGGGATGTCGTTCTCCCGCGCATATTGCTCGACAAAGGCCCGATCTTCGCGAATCCGGGCGATAAGGTCCTCCGGCGCGGCGAAGTTGAGAGGAAAAGCAAGAACGATCCCGTCAAGACCGGCGGCCAAAAGCCTCTTCATCCCCGCTTGTTTCAGCTGCTCGCCGTACGCCGGAACGGTGTCATGGGTATGGCCATCGACGACAAAGAGCTTCGCGAACCACTCCTCGCGCGTCGCCCGGCCGAAGGTCTTCGGCCCGCCGATAATGATGATTCCCAGGCCGGCCGCCGCCGCGAACAACAAAGCCTTGACGACGATGCTTTTTATAGTAACCGGTATCCTTCCCCGAGAAACATCTTAGTTTCTTTCCAGTAATAAAATCAACGGTGTGGATAAAACCGCTAAATATGGATCAGTTTTGTTAGCTCAGGCAAAAAAGAAAAATCAATTAAGAACCCAAAAATCAGGGTAAAAAGTGACCTTATGATCATGAATCTGGCCGTTTTTTGCCTCTATTGTCTTTGTTATAAAGGTGTTGGTTTGGGCCGCCCCCATAACCCAGGGAACCCATAACCCAGGGAATATCTGGTGGAGCTGACCAGGATCGAACTGGCGACCTCTTGAATGCCATTCAAGCGCTCTCCCAGCTGAGCTACAGCCCCACGAGGTGCAATCATATTACCCAAAGCCCGGCACTCCGTCAAGCATCATGGCCCTTCCCTTTCAGAGCCGCTGAAAGGACGCGAGCTCCAAGTTGGCTTTGGGCATATGAGTTGCTCGCTGACAAGAACCCGGATATAATCAGGCTGGCTAGAAGGGGAGGTTTCTGGGAAGCACGATCATGCCAACATTCAAACCGGCCCCAAGGATCGTGGTCGTCGGAAGTTCGAATACCGATATGACCATCAAGGCCGCCCGCCTGCCGCGCCCGGGAGAGACCATCCTCGGCGGCGAATTCCTCATGGCCGCCGGCGGCAAGGGCGCCAACCAAGCCGTCGCCGCCGCCCGCGCTCTCGATCCCCGCTCTCGCGGCGAGGTCGTCTTCATTGCCCGCCTTGGAGACGATATGTTCGGCCGAAAGGCCCTTGAAGGGTTCAAACGGGAAGGGATCGTCTCCGATCATATTCTCAAGGACCCTGAGGCCCCCTCCGGTGTGGCCCTGATCACGGTTGATTCTCTGGGAGAAAACATCATAACCGTGGCTCCCGGGGCCAATGCCCGGCTTTCCCCCCAGGACGTCGAGGCCGCCGGCCGTCTGATTGCTTCTACCTCCATCCTGTTGATGCCGCTCGAGGTTCCGATGGCAACCGTCCATCGGGCCGTAGAGATCGCGTCGGCACGAGGTGTGCGCGTCATTATCAATCCCGCCCCGGCCCAGCCGATCCTGGGCAGCGACCTCCTCCACCACGTCTCCATATTGACTCCCAACGAAACCGAGACCGAGATCCTCACCGGCATCCGGATCGACCATGAGAAGGACCTTCTCGCCGCCGCCGATGCCCTTTTGGCCATCGGCCTGGAAGCGGTCCTGATCGCCATGGGGCCGCGCGGCGTCTATATCGCTTCAGCCGATCTTCGGGAGCATATCCCCGCGTTTAAGGTTGAGGCCGTGGACACCACGGCCGCCGGAGACGTTTTCAGCGGCGCTCTGACCGTAGCCTTCGCGGAAGGGAAGGCCCTCGCCGAGGCCGCCCGCTTCGCCAACGCTGCGGCCGCCTTATCGGTCACCAAGATGGGCGCCCAGCCGTCCGCCCCCCGGCGCCCCGAGATCGACGATTTTCTCCAGCGGAACCGTTCTTAAAAATAATTCTTGACGTCTTTTTTCTGCGGTGCTATATATTTCCGCGAAATGACGGATAAGATTCTTCGTCGCCATTCTCAAGAGTCCTGCAGGACCTCTCCGTCTTTCCCTTCCCTCCGGCTTCATTCCGTAAGCATGATCATGTGAAGCCCGGATACCCCGCCCTATGACCGGGAGGGGAGTATCCGGGAACCCCAGAATCCATCGAAGCCCGGTTCACTGCATTTCCAACCCATTCCAAGGAGTGAAGCATGTCAAAAACCATCAACGAAATTAACGAAAAAATCAAAAAAGGTTCTGTCCGGGTTGTCCGCGCCGACGAGATGACCCGGATCGTAAAGAAACTCGGCCCGAAGCGCGCGGCCGAGGAAGTGGATGTCGTGACCACAGGGACATTCGGCGCCATGTGTTCGTCCGGGGCCTGGCTGAATTTCGGCCATTCCGAACCTCCGATTAAAATGACGAGGGTCTGGCTCAACGACGTCGAAGCCTACACCGGTGTTGCCGCCGTCGATGCTTTTATCGGGGCAACCCAAACCTCCGAAAAGTACGGCCTGGATTACGGGGGTGCCCATGTCATCGAGGACCTCCTCCGGGGGAAACCCGTCGTCCTGCGCTCCGTTTCCTACGGCACGGACTGCTACCCCCGAAAGAAAATTATCACCCGAATCCGGCTCGAGGACCTTAACACGGCCTTGCTGAGCAATCCCCGGAACGGCTACCAGAAATATAACGCTGCCTCGAACTCGACTGGACGGGCGAAACTCACCTATATGGGAAAGCTCCTGCCGAATTTCGGGAACGTGACCTACTCAGGCTCGGGGGAGCTCTCGCCTCTCAGTAACGACCCGGAGTACAGAACGATCGGGATGGGAACTCGCGTCTTCATTGGAGGCGCCCAGGGTTACGTCATCGGACCCGGCACCCAACACAACCCGGGAAGCGGCTTCGGGACTCTTGCCATCCAGGGCGACCTCAAGAAGATGTCGGCCAAGTATATTCGGGCCGCAACGTTCAGCGGCTACGGCTGCACGCTCTATGTGGGACTCGGCATTCCGATCCCGGTCCTCGATGCGGACATCGCCGCCCGGACGGGTGTCGCCGACTCAGACATTGTGACCGAGATCATCGACTACGGAAATCCGCATCGGAATAGGCCTTCGCTCCGGAAGGTGACCTATGCCGAGCTCAAATCGGGCGAAGTTGAGCTGGCCGGAAAAAGGGTTCGGACGTCTCCCCTCTCGAGCTTCGAGAAGGCAAGGGAGATCGCCGAGGCCTTGAAAGGCTGGATCGCCAAAGGCGGCTTCAGGCTCTCGGAGCCGGTCGATACGCTTCCGCGCGAGGCCGTGGTCAGGCCGCTGGAGATCAGATTCAACGGAACACCAGGAGGGTTAGCGCTTGAAATGCCTGCCATTCCCAAAGGCTCGCGCCTCGGGTTCGACTCCCAACGGTGCATCTCCTGCGGGCAATGCCTCTCTCTCTGCCCAAAGGCCGTCTTCACGCGGGATAAGGACTGGCGGGTTGGAGCTCGCCGTTCTCTCTGTGACGCCTGTGGACTGTGCGCGGACGCCTGCCCAGTTAGGGCCATCAACGTCAAAGGAGGCCGATCGTGAGGACAGAAGTTGTCAGGATCAAAGAAACCATCGCCTCTGTCACAGCGGAAGAGGCTTTCATCCCGATCGCAAGACAAGAGATCGGCCGCCAGAGGGAATTCCTCGAAGAATACGTGCGCGGCCGCCCCGCCTTCCTTCACTCTCTCGAGCCCCTCGCGGTCGAAGAGGACGCGCCGGAAATCATCCGCCGCATGGCAGAGGCCGCAGCCCGAGCGCACGTCGGGCCCATGGCGGCCGTGGCCGGGGCCATCTCCGAATTCGCCCTCCGGGCCATGATCAGGGCCGGATGCGAACATGGCATTGTAGCTAACGGAGGCGACATAGCCATGTCTATCGTCAAACCGGTCATCGTGGGCATTTTTACGGGTCCTGCCAGGATCCGAGACCTGGGGCTTAAGTTCAAGCCTGAATCGGGGACGATCGGCATCTGCACGTCATCGGGAACAGTCGGTCATTCTTTGAGCTTCGGGTGCGCGGACGCAGCGGTGGCCATCAGTCGGGACGTCTGCCTGGCCGATGCCGCCGCCACGGCCCTGGGCAACGCAGCCAAAGCCAAGGAACCGGGCCTCCTGGAGCAGGCCCTCAACGACGCTTGGGTCTCCGGAATTGAAGGCATGCTGGTCATCATGGACGACCTTATGGCCATGAAAGGCCATATCCCGGAGATCGTCAGGACCCGGATGGACCCCGCCTTGATCTAAAAATCCGTTTACAAATCTTACGTTTTAAAAAATAATTGGGGGAAGGAGGTGTTTGATGTCCCCTTCCCTTAGATCCCTCTCGTTTTTAGCGATTGCATACTCCTTTTTGCTCATTCCGGCGACCCTGCCGGCAGCTGAACTCCCTGAGCCCCAGGCTCCCACGGGGCTTAGCTGTGAATACCTAGTTGATCCGATGGGCGTCGATTCGCTCCGGCCGCGCTTCTTCTGGACGGCGGACCACTCAGGACGCGGGCAATCTCAATCCGCATACCAGTTGATCGTCTCGACTCTCCAGGACGCCGTTGATGGCGACGCGTGGGACAGCGGGAAAACGGCCTCCCGTTCGTCCATCCAGATCGTTTATGGCGGAAAACCGCTCCAAAGCGGCCAAGCCTATTTCTGGAAGGTCCGCTGGTGGGACCGGGACGGCCGGGAGAGCCCTTGGAGCCAGGCGGCCACCTTCGATACGGGTCTCTATAATCGCGCGGACTGGAAGGGGGGGTGGATCGGGGGGAGAAACGAGCTTCGGAAGGAATTCGTTCTGGCGTCGCGGCCGAAACGGGCCAGGGCCTATATTTGCGGGCTCGGATACAGCGAGCTCAGGATCAACGGGCGCAAGGCCGGCTCCAACGTTCTCGACCCCGGCTGGACGACCTACGAAAAGCGCCTCCTTTATATCACCCAGGACGTAACGCGCCTCGTTCGTCAGGGCCCGAACGCCGTAGGTGTCATCCTTGGCAACGGATGGTTCAAATCGCGCGCCCTCCTTTTTCAGCTGGCGATCGATTTGGAAGATGGAAGCACGGTCGTAATAGCAAGCGATGCAACCTGGAAGTCTGCAAACGGCCCCATACTTGAAGACAGCATCTATAACGGTGAAATCTATGACGCGCGTCGCGAAACTCCGGGCTGGGACAGCCCCGGCTTCGATGATAAGGGATGGACGCCGGCAGAGACCATCAAGGGCCCGGCGGGCATTCTCTCATCCCAGATGATGCCGGCTATCCGGGTCGTGGACACGATCGTCCCGCTCCGGATGACCAATCCGGCCCCCGGCGTTTTCGTCTTCGATATGGGCCAGAATTTCAGCGGCTGGGCCAGGCTCCGGGTCGAAGGGCCGGCCGGGACGGACGTTCGACTCCGGTTCGCGGAACTCCTCTATGACAACGGCATGATCAACCAGGAGAATCTGCGGTCCGCCCGCGCCGAGGACCACTACGTCCTGAGGGGCGGCGGAAAAGAGGTCTGGGAGCCTCGCTTTACTTATCACGGCTTCCGCTACGTCGAGGTCACCGGATTCCCGGGGACGCCGGGGCTCGATTCACTGCGCGGCCGGATCGTTCACAGCGCCGTCGAGCCCACGGGAAGCTTCGCCTGTTCGAAGCCCATCCTCAACGATCTCCAGCGTATCATCGTCTGGGGCCAGAAAACCAATCTCCATAGCGTTCCGACCGACTGCGACCAGCGGGACGAGCGCATGGGCTGGATGGGCGACGCCCAGGGGACGGCGGAAGAGGCCATGATGAACTTCGATATGGCCGCGTTCTATACGAACTTCATCCGCGACATCCGGGACGAACAGGATGAGCAGGGCCGGATCACGGATACCGTGCCTCACATCTGGGGAGGCCGGCTGGCTGACCCGGCCTGGGGCACCGCCTATCCCCTGCTTTGCTGGTACATGTTCAAGTACTATGGGGACACCCGCATCCTGGAGGAAAACTATGACGGGTTGAAGAAATACGTCGGACTTCTGCAAAGCAAGGCCGAGAACGGACTCGTTAAGTTCAGTTCCTACGGCGACTGGGTTGCGGTCGATAAATGCCCCGGAAGGATCGTCTCGTCATTTTATTATTATTACGACGTGAAGGTTCTGGCCGATGTCGCCCGGGTCCTGGGGAAGACCGAGGACGCGAAGATCTACGACCGGCTGGCGGCTGGGATCAGGGACGCTTTTCACAAGGAGTATTTCGATCCCAAAACGGGGAGCTATGGGAGCACTCAAACGGCCAATACCCTGGCCTTATTCCTCGACCTGGCGCCTGAGGGCGCGCGTGGCGCCACCTGGTCCAGGCTTTTCGACGACATCGTCTATGCCCACGACTCCCACCTGACGACCGGCATCATCGGCACGAAATACATCATGGAGCTCCTGACCCGGATGGGGAACTCCGATCTCGCGTATGACATTGCGACGCAAACGACCTACCCGAGCTGGGGCTACATGATCCTAAACGGCGCCACGACGCTCTGGGAGCTGTGGCAGAAACGCGAAGGCCCATCCATGAACTCCCACAACCATCCCATGTTCGGGAGCGTCGGCTCCTGGCTGTACAAAGCCTTGGCCGGAATCGAACAACCCGAAAACTCCTCGGGATTCGAGAAGCTCCTTCTCCAGCCGCGGATGGTCCGGGACCTTCGGTACGCGTCGGGGTCCGTCAGGACCGTGCGCGGCAAAGTCACCAGCGCCTGGTTGCGAACGGACAAGAGCATCCGTCTGGAGACTGCTGTTCCGCTCGGCTCTGAAGCGGAGATTGTCATCCCGAAGTTCAATCTGAAGGATATTACGGTTAAGGAAGGCGGAAGAATCATCTGGACGGACGGGGCGTTCGTCCCGGGTACGGAGGGTGTCACCGAAGCAAAGGAGGCGTCCGGCTCGATCGTCATCAAAACGGGATCGGGAAGATACGTGTTCGAATTAATGGGGACACAATACCAATTTCCGAATTAAAAAAAGAGCTCAAAAAACACCCCTATTTAATTTGGCCCAGATAGGTCTTCCGGACATCAAGGAAGAACTTCCAATAATGATCCGCCCGGAAATCCGGATAGGTCCAGTCGAGGGTCTTAACTCCCGATTTTAGGAATAATAATTCAAGGTGGGCATAAATCCCGCCGCTCAAGGGGACACGATGGGCAAAGTTCTTAGCCGTGGCCATGATCAGCGCAGATGAGGTTAAAATACCGGGATCGAGGTTAAGAATCCGGTATTCGGTTGCCAGAGCGGCCCCGATCTCCCCTTCCAACGCGTTGGTATAGAGTTTAATAGCGCTAAGGTCATCGGGAGGGACAAGCCGCTCAAAGCTCAAGAACCCGCGTTTCAGAGCGGGGCCCATTTCTTTCTCATAATAATTCGTGCCCGCAAACGGAAAAACCGGACTCTTGAGATCGACGGGGCCGAAGCGCTCGACGAGCCGCTCCTCCCCCATTCGGAAAGCATCTTCTCGGCCCGAAATCAGCCCGCAGATGAGCTTGACGGGAGTGAAGGCTTTTGCTTGGGTCATGGGACAACCTCAAACCGTTTTGGCAATCAAGTATTCAAGGTATCGCGATTTCATCTGCCGGCTGGCCAAAGCTTTCTTGACCGGGGGGAGTTTCAGAATAGTGCCGAGAATCGCCGCCATCGCCCGGTAGTTCCATTGGCCTTGGTTATCGAAGATGAGGTTCTGGAGTTGACCCCGCTCGATCGCCATCAGAACGGTTCGATGGACCGAGTTGAGTGGCGTGATGATTCTTTCCGGATGAGGAGAAAGGGTGATGCTCCGGCTTGAGCAGGTCCGCACGCACAAGCCGCAGCCCAGGCAGATTGCCTCATTTAAGCGCGCTTTGCGCTTCTTGGGCCGATGGGGGTCGTTGGCTGAAACGCTGCTCATCGCCCCGATCGGGCAGACGTCCACGCACTTGCCGCATCCGGAGCATGTCGATTCGTTGATCACCGGAAGATAGTTCGTGTGGATCGGGAAGACCGATCCGAAGCGCTTGATGCCGAGGAGCGCCTCGCAGCAGCAGCCGCAGCAGTTGCAGATGAAGCTCACTTTTCGACGGACATTCTCGCCGAATTGGACGAGGTTTCGCTCATAAGCCTGTTCGAGAAGGTCTAATCCCTCCTTCGCGTCGACCGGCCGGGCGATCCCGTGCTTGGCAAGCGAGAACGCCACAGCATTGAAGGTCATGCAGATGTCCTGCGGTGCGTCACAGGCGCGGTCGAGATGCATCATCTTGTGGCGGCAGTAGCAGACGCCGATCGCCCTGTGCCTGGCGGTCCTGATGACCTCGCTTGCCCGCTCGTAGTCCAGAACTTCAAGCGAATGATCGGAAGGCAGGGCTGGCTCGTGGACGAAGACCCGTCCCAGCTGGGTCGGGCCATTGACGAACAGGGCCTTGATGAAATCCTCCTCCACATTAAGATACTGGTAGAACAGCTCCGCGAGCAGTTTCTGATCGATGTCCTGACGCACCCTCATCATTGAGAACTCAAAGAATCCGGCCATCGGAGGCGGCAGCGAGTACAGGCTCCGTCCGTTCCGTTCGTTATCCAAAACAAGCCCGCGGTCGGCTAGGGAATCCAGAACTTTCCGCGCCTCGCTCTCGGGTTTTTTCCAGATCAAGGCGGCTTTCTTCGCCGTGAAGGGTTTTATGGGCAGAGAGGAAACGAGGCTTGCTTCATTTTCAGAAAAAAGCATCCGGAGAATCTTAAACAGCAACTCCGAGGGGGGGGCCCCCTGGGGGAAACGGTTAAGCCGCTTGACGAGCTGCTGATATCCATCTCGCGCCGCCAGGTGTGCCATGGTTTATCCTTCGTAGCTCAGGTTGCCTTCTTCCCCTGCTCGGCGAACGCTTTCAGGACGGCCGGGCGAATCTCCGGAACAACCTGGTTCGGGATCGTGAAGGCCAGGTTGTAGAGGCGGATCTTCCAGGCTCCGTCGATTTTTTCAAGGACTCCGGATCCGCGACACGGCCAATAAGACTTGGAAACGAGGTCCTCATCGAACCAGGCCGTGTTCCCGTCGGCCGACAAAGAAATGTCGCGTCGGATCGCGGAATAAACCCACGCCGAGGCCCCCTCGAACCGGGGCGCCGCCCAGGCTTCAAACTCCTCCTTCGTCCAGCGCTCGGTTACGTCCGTCCCCAGGAAAATGGCGCCGGGGGCCATCGACCCGAAATAGGTCTTAGCGTCGGCCGTGGCCGCCGCTTTATGCCAATTAGTGAGGAGGACGTCGATCTCGGCTCTGACGGAAGCCTGCTTATCCTGCGCGGCTGTAAAGACGGCCATCGCGAATACGGCCAAGGCCATTAAAGTCTTTTTCATGATCGGCTCCTTCAAAGATCACTCCGCTTTCGCAAGCAGAGGAAAGATGTTGCGGAAAAGATATTCCTTGATCCGCGCATCGAGGGGGTAGGTCTTGGGCCCGTTCGTATTGAAGCCGACAACGTAGGCCGCCCTGGTCTCGGGCTGGTAGCAAAAGCGCATGACGAAACCGTTCTGGTCGCCCCAATGCCCTATGAAACTCTGCCCGAAATTGTCCTCAATGAAGAAGGCCAGGCCCATGAAGTCCTTCCGGTCCTCCCCGGGAAAGTCCTTTTCGAAATCCGCCCGGGGGATCGCGATTCGGGGCTTGAACATCTCTTCAAGGGAAGATCTGGCTAGGATCCCGTCATAGACGGCCTGCTTGGCCGGATTCCCCGTTAGGAAATCGAGGTATTTGATGAAATCCGGGAACGGGGCGTTCAGGCCCCCGTTGGAGACCGTGATGCCCGTATTGGCGTCAAAGACGGCCGGAGTGAGTGTGCCCGTTTCATCCTGCCAGTAGCTGTGCGAGCGATGTTTCAGAAGATGGTAGGGTGTCGCATCGAAGTACGAGCGATGCATCTCGAGGGGCTTGAGGATGTTCTTGTCCACATAGACCTCGTAGTCGTCCGTGGTCAGAACTTCGATCGTCCGGCCCAGAAGAATGACGGCCGGGTTGGAGTAGCTCCACCGGCTTCCTGGCTTGAAGAGGATCTCCGTATATGGAAACATGGCCGTGAGCTGTTCCCAATGAAGAGGCTCGAAGGGTTGCCACGGCTGGTCTCTCCACGGCCAGGTCGGATCGCGAAATCCGGCTGTATGCGACATGAGATGGGCAATCGTTATCTCACTCTTATCGCCGTAAGGATCATGGATGTCCTTGAGCTCGGGGACATATTTGATGATGGGATCCTCGAGTTTGAGGAGGCCCCGGTCTCGTAGCTGCATGATCGCAATACCGGTCAGCGTCTTCGTGATGGAGGCCCAGTGATAGATGGTGTCCGCGTTCACCGGCTCTTTTTTCTCCATGTTCGCCAGACCGTGGTATTGCTCAAGAAGGAGCTGGTTCGCATGATAGAGCATAAACGAGCTCCCGGCGATCCCAGCCTCCTTGACGGCTTTTTCGTAAAAGTCTGAGAGATCGGCCAGGGCCTTTTTCAGGTCCAAATCCGATTTGGGGACTGCGGCGGCGGCTGTCGCGGCGGCGCAAAGAAGAACGGCAAGGATGGGTTTTATCATTGGGTTTCACCACTCCTTCATGATTTCGCCGAAGCATTGAAGTCCGCTCGGGATGACGGCGCCATAGCCGGCGCCCGGGCTCGTCCAGGCTCCGGCCAGATACAGGTTTTTGATCGGGGTCTTATGAGGCAAGCGTTGCGGCCCGGAGTTATCGACCGTCTGGTCCCAACCGTAGATCGCCCCCCTGTAATTTCCTGTGTATCGGACGTTCGTCAGTGGTGTGCCCACCTCCCTGACTTCGATAGCCTTCCGGAGACCGGGAAGCAGCGTTTCTTCGGCCGCATCGATCAGGATATCGGCCATCCGGTTCTTTTCGGCCTGGTAGGCCTGCTTTTTCCCCGCGAAATAGCCGGCCTCAAATTTCGCCCACGGTTCGTAACCCTGGAGGGTCAATAGGATTAGCGTATTCTTCCCCTCCGGCGAATAACCCTTGTAGAGGTTATCGTATAGGGTCGCGCAGTAGCCCCCTCCGACGTCGCCTTTGAGGCAGGCCAGGTAATCCGCCTCGATATCGTAGCTCGAATTATAGAAAACCTCCGTATCCTTGAGATCCAGCTCCTTGACGAGGTCCTTTTTGAGCCCCAGGAACACTTGGAAGGACGATAAGCTCGGGCTGAGCTTGTCCATCCGGCCGAGGTAGTCCCGGACAATCTCCGGAATCCCAATCATCTTGTGGAAGGTGTCGTAGGCATTGGCGTTCGAGACGACGACCCTGGCGACATATTCCTTCCCATCCGCCGTCCCCACTCCATAGGCCGCCTGGTCCTTGACCAGAATCCTCTCGACGTTGGTCCAAAGCTTGACCTCACCGCCGCGGGCTGAAATGAACTTCATGAACGCGTCGCTAATCTTCTGTGATCTCCCTACGGGATAATAACCCCCTTCCTCGAGATAGCCGACCGTGGGCATGGCGTAATAATATGTGCTGACCTTAGATGGCGGAAGACCGTAGTATGCCCAAAGCGACGAGATGATGCCCTTAAGCTTCGGATCCTTAATCCGAAGGTCGACAAGGGCACCCCAGGTCTTCCCGAAACTCTTGAAGAGGTAGGGGAATTCCGTGGGGAATTGGGCCATGTTCACCCGGCCCTGGGCTTGGGAATACTTATTAATGTCTTTGACAAGCCCCTTCATGTCTTCGAAGATCCCGGCGATGCCCTCCCGCTCCCCGGGGAACCTATCCGTGAGCATCTTGATATAGCCGGGGACATCCCTGGCCGGAACGCGGATGTCATCGTCGGGGTAGATGACCCGATAGACGTTCGGATGCGGCACGAACACGAAGTCCTCGATCTCGGGGAAACCGGGAATAAGGTTTCTCACACCATTCCTCTCGTCAGGCACCGTGGAATGAAGGGAGACATCGAAGGAAAAGCCTCCGGGCCGGCGGAAAACCGTAGCATATCCGCCCGGCTTGTCATGTTTCTCCAGGACGAGGACTTTAAATCCTTGGCGGGCGAAGGCTGCGCCGCAGCTTAGTCCTCCAAGGCCGGCGCCGATGACGATGGCGTCAAACTTGTTTTCCGCAAGATCTTTCGTGGTCCCCTTGCCCTTGGGGAAAGCCTCCCAGTCCAGGGTTATCATGGGAAGACCCATTAAGAACGACTTCAGGAAATCCCTCCGGTCCAACGAGGCGCTTGACATATTTCTCCTCCTTACCCTTTATTCCTTCTCGCCGCTGCCATCCATAGGGTCGCGAAAATGAACCAGGCAATAGAAGTCAGCAGGAAGGCCAGCCGGTAACTCCTCTCGCTGATCTTGCCCGCAAAAAAAAGGGCAGGAGCGACGAGGCACATGGCCAAGCTCAAAAGAGACAGCATAGCCCTAATCCAAGTTTTCATCTCCTTCCTTCCCTCCTCCTCGAGGCCATGAGCACTGTATAGGAGGCGATCGCGATGAACCAGCCCGGGAGCCAGCGGAAGTAGAGGTGAAGGGGCAAGGAGAAGCAGATGACCAGCGTCCCGAGCCAAGCGATGAGAGCGCTCCAATTGAACGACCAACCTCGCTTCTCAGCCGTATACTGTTCGATCCGCAGAAGCGGGAAGATCCAATGCTCGGCAAAGACTATGGCCCCGATGGGCATGAGGACGAGCCCGTAAATGGCCACGTAGTCCAAGAGTTTCAGGAAGAAGACCGGAAAACAGGAAACGACGGTCGTGGCCGCTCCGGCGACCAGGGTGATCTTCCAACGCGGCCAATTGGGGGTTACGGTCTGGAGGGCTAATCCCGCCCGGTAGAGCGTCGGATTGGCCGTTGTCCAGCCCGCCAGGAGGAGACCAAACGTCCCGGCCAGTCCGGCGGCCTCGAAAGCCATGCGCCCGGGGTCCATTTCGCGACCGATGGCCGCGACCATGACCCCTGAGCAGATCCAGGCCAGCAGATGCCCGGGGTAAACCCCGAAGGCCGTGAACAGTCCGTAGCTCCACTTCTTTGCGTAGCGGAAAAGGGCCATGTCGGAAAGGCCGACGTGCATGGCCAGGTTACAGAACCAGGCAAAAAAAAGAACGTGGGCCATGCCCAGCTTTTCTTGTCCCGAGACCGCAACCCCGTTCCAAATCTTCATCTTAGCCACTTCCCACAAGTTATCCAGGTTGGGATGGACGCCCAACCGGGTCAACATGGCGACCGCGCCCGCGATGAAGACAATAAAGATCCAAGGCGAACAAACCTCGGCGAACAGGCTGAGCTTTTCGAAGCCCAGGACGGCCAAGATCGTGAAAGCCGCGCCGATGGCGAAAGTCAGGACGACCCAGCCAACGCTGTTTGGAAGGATCGCCTCGAGGGCCGGAACCTTGATTCCGAAGGCTAAACCTATGGCCGTGGCCGATACCGAGATCATGGCGCCGGCCAGGATGCAGTAAAGAAAAGCGTTGGCGATGTTGTAGATGAAAGTCACCCCGGGACCGGCGATCTTTCTCAGGTACCAGTAGAGCGTCAGCCGGGTACGGACGGCTATGGGGGCGCATATAAAGGTCCAGGAAAGAACGGCGAGCAGGTTTCCAAAGAAAAGCCCCAGAAAGAGGTCCCGGGCCCCGACTCCATGGAGGACGAAGAAGGCCCCGATGACGAACTCGGTGGCCGCGACATGTTCGCCGGCGAACAAGCCGGCGAACTTGCCGCCCGACTGGAGTTTTTCCGCAGAGACGGGAACCCGGTCAAACTCATAGAGTTTGTCCATCTGCGACGTCAGGGTCGCAAGACGGTCAGCCACGGCAATCCTCTCTTCGGCGCGGCTTGGCCATACTTTTCTCCTCGGATTTCGTTTGGCCATATTTAATCACGAGGAAGCCTCCGAGAACAAGAGGACGGGTTCGTTTGCTTTTGATCCGTCAAAGCCATAGAATTGACCTTGGATAGAGGCTTCGATGAATAGAAAAACATTTGGGGCTGTCCAAAGAAAGGTTCTCCGGCTTATCAAGCGGGCGCACATCATCCTCACCCTCCGAGAGCAGAAGTCCATCGAGGTTTCGGATTTCGGAATTAACGACATCCGGAACATTGGCCTCCAGGTCGTTACCTACATCAACACGGCGGGCTACTGCGCCAAAGAAATCGTCCTTCTCTCCCGGCAGATATGTCCCGAGCACCGGCACCCGCCCATCGACGCGACGAACGCCGGAAAAAAGGAGACCTTCCGCTGCCGCTGGGGCGAGGTCTATCTCTATACGGAAGGAAAACCCTCGCGGAGGATCCGTGCCCACATCCCCTATCAATACAGGGACCATTTCACGGTCTGGAAGCAGATCGTCCTGAAGCCGGGAGATCAATATACGATCCCCGCCAACACCCTTCATTGGTTTCAGGCGGGGCCCAAAGGCACGGTCGTCTCGGAGTTCTCGTCGACGAGCGTAGACCAGGCTGACATTTGGACGGACCCTCAACTCGTCAGGACCCCCGGCCTCGAAAAATGATCTTCAATGACCTCCAAGCAAAGGTTGCTTGCGGCCCTCGAACGAAAGACGCCCGACCGCCTGCCCGCAACGACCCACCACGTCATGGACTATTTCCTCGAACAATATCTGGGCGGAGTTTCTTCCCGGGAGTTCTTTGCCCGCTTCGGCCTCGATCCCATCCTGTGGGTGGACGCCTACAAGCCCGATAAATCCCGAGGATATTTCTTTGACCCGGCGCACACGGAGAGAAAGCCCCTTAGCGGTCACCGAATCTCCTCACCGGAATGGCGCGTCCAAGCGACGGAGATTCCCCACCCCGAGTATCGAACCGTCCGCTATGATTTCGTGACCCCCCAAAAAACCCTGACCATGGTCCTCCAGACTTCGGGCTATACGTCTTGGGTCACGGAACGGGCGGTCAAAGAAAAGAAAGATATCGACGTCATAGGGGAGTTTGCGACCGCTCCCCTCTGCGATGTCGACGAAGTCAACCGCCTGGCCGGCGAATACGGTGAGCGTGGGCTCATCCGCGGCGCCGTCTGCTCCTTCGACGTCTATGGACAGCCCGGATGCTGGCAGGACGCGGCCTGCCTCTATGGAATCGAGAAGCTCATCCTGGCGACTTATGACGACCCGGGGTGGGTGCACGCCTTCCTGAAGATTCTTTACGAACGCAAGAAGGCCTACATCCGCTCGATGAAAGGCGCCCGGTTCGACCTCATCGAGCATGGCGGCGGAGACGCCTCGAGCACGGTCATTTCGCCCCGGCTTTTGGCAGAGTTCGTCGCCCCTTACGACGGCAGGCTTATCGCCCTGGCCCACGAGGCCGGACAGCGAGTCGTCTACCATACCTGCGGGGGCATGATGCCCATCCTGGAGAACATCGCGGCCATGAAACCGGACGCCATGGAGACGTTCACGCCGCCGGCGATGGGGGGTGACGCCAACCTCCGGGAGGCAAAAAAACGGATCGGAGACAAGGTTTGTATGATCGGCGGCTTCGACCAGTTCCACTTCTTCACCGGCTGCACGCCGGAGGAGACGAGGCGGGAAGTCCGGAGGTGCTTCGAGGAAGCTGGATCGGGCGGAGGTTTTATCCTCTCCCCTTCCGACCACTTTTTCGACGCCCAGATCGAGCTCCTCCAGGCCTTTGCGGACGAGGCCCATCGCTGCATTTATTGAGGCGGGGCTTGTCCAAAAACGGACCGCCGGATCGCTTTCCCATCATTTGAGGAATCATCTTTTTTCGTGTGATAGAGACAATGGCGCAGGGGCACGGCGACACACCCAAGACTCTGTCCGTAGTCATTAA
>CAZJBD010000014.1:0-25786 GCA_964544265.1 uncultured Eubacteriales bacterium | reverse complement strand
TCAGCCGTGAAAGGCTGCGCCGGATTTATGACCAGTTCCATCCCCGGGCATAATGACTGTAATTCACGGCCCATGACGGCGTAATGACGAATCATCTCTTTTATAGCCGCTTGACTTCGTAGACCGAGGGGAATAAAAACGGTAATAATATAAGATCATGATGGCAAAAAGGGGAGACTTTACGATCGTCGTCGCCGCCGACTGGGCCCCGATTCGGGCTCTGGAGCCCGTGGTCAGGTCGGCCCCCGATTCTGTTTATGGAGACATGCTCCCCATCCTTCGAGCGGCCGACTTGAGAATCGTCAACTGTGAATGCGCGTTGACGGCGGCCCGGACCCCGGTCTGGAAAAGCGGAGCGGTCTTCAAAGGCCTTCCCAGCCATGTCCGCGGATTGACGCGGGTCCCTTTTGAGGTCGCCTGCCTCGCCAATAACCATGTTTTCGACTACGGAGTCCGGGGTTTTCGGGATACGCTGGGTGTCCTCCATCGGAATGGGATTCGAACGGTGGGCGCGGGCCTCAGCTTTAAAGATGCCATATCGCCGCTGACCGTCTTCGTAAAGGGCACGAGGGTCACGGTATTGAACTTCAGCGAGGGGGAGGACCTTACGGCCTCCCGGGGCGGCCCCGGCGTGTGCGGCTGGGAGATCGACCGACTTTCAGCCCTCATCCGAAAACTCAAGAAGCGGGGCCATTTCGTCATCGCCGTGGGGCATGCCGGCCTAGAATACATCCCCATTCCTCCGCCCTACGTTGTCGAAGCCTTCCGGTCCCTGGCTGAGGCCGGGGCGGACTGTGTCATCGGCCATCATCCCCACGTCCCGCAGGGCCTGGAAGTCCGGGGTGGGCGGCTCATTGCCTACAGCCTGGGCAATTTCGTTTTTTACCAGCCTTCGGAACTTTATTATCGACGAAACGGATTCTGCCTCTCAATTCGTGGCCGCGGGAATGGCCTCTCCTCTTACGAATTGCATCCTTATAGGATCGCGGAGCAGGGGCTTAAAAAGCTCGGCAGCAGAGAGAAGATCGCATTTCTTAAAAAAATCGGCCTCATCTCCAAGCCCCTCGAATCCGCTTCAGGGATAACCGAGGCCTGGCAGGCCTACCTCGCTTACTACGGGCCCGCTGGTTTCAAGAAAGAAGTCCTCGGCATCCTGAAGAAGATGAGATCCGAGCCCCGGAAAGGCGCGGCCATGTTCCGGAACCGGCTCACGACGCTCCAGCATTCCGAATTGTGGAGGGACGCCCTGACCCGGTTCATGGCCGAGAGAGAAAGCGCTGTCCCGGCCAGGATGACCCGCCTGATCAAGGAGTGGTTCAAAGCCCGTAGCGTCGGCGGGCGGATTCGATGATCGCGCCGATCAGCCGGCGGTAATCCTCTTCTTCCCCCGACGGCGAGGCGTGGTAGAGCGTGTAGATCTGGGGGGCCCAGCTCTTGTGGGGCTTGAGCCCGGGGATGCCGTTGACCTCTATGATTCTGACCTGGCCGGCCGCGTCGGTTCTCAAATCGATGCGGACGTGATCCAGGCACCCCATGGCCTCGGCGGCCCTGTCAGCGAGCCGCCGGACTTCCTCCGTCCTCTCGCCCGCCAGACTGATCCTCGTCAAGCCGACGCCCCGGAGGTCGCTCCGAAGGATCCGGTAACGGCTGTAATGTTTTTCCTCAACCGAGACCAGGCCGGGCAAGCATTCCCGCGTATCCCCGTTGCCCAGGACGAGAGCCGTATATTCGGCGCCCGGCAGGAATTCCTCGACCAGGGCTGGCTGGTCGAAGGCACGCTCGATATAGGAGACGCGCCGCCTGAGTTCCTCTTCTTTATGGACGACGCTCTCGTCGGAGATGCCCACTGACCGGGACTCGCAAATCGGCTTGACGAAGGCCGGGTAGTTGACCGGCGCGACGTTGTCTCCGGTCCGGACCAAAACATGGGCGGGAACGGGGATACACGCGGCAGCCAGGATCTCGTGGGTTTGATACTTGTCGATCATGGCTTTCATCGTCCGGCTGTCCGAGCCTATGTAGGGGATTCGCCGGGTATCCAGCTCGTCGGCCACCCACGTCCCGGCCGCATTCCTTCCGATGAATTTTTCGTTGGGCGTGATGTGGTAGAGGGCGCTCCAGACAATGTCAAAGTCGGGCCGGTCAATCAGGCGAAAGAATTCCGCTTCATCGGTGACAAAGGCGACGCATGTGGGGAAGCCCAACGATTCGGCGGCTTCGCGGACGGACCCCGTGACCTTCATGTCCCCCCAGCCCTGGGCATCTCCGCCGGGGCCAGTCAGCAGGACGATTCTCATGATGCTTCTCCGTTAAAAGAGTTCGGGGACCAGCGTGTATTCGATAAGGGCGCGGGCCGTCCGAGGGGACACGAACCCAAGCCGCCGGGCCACAGCTCTTCGCTGGGTTTCGGCGAGCTCAATCTTAGAAACGACCTTGACCGCGATATCCTCATCAGTCTCATCCGGCCTCCGTTCTTTGATCCCTGACGTCAAACTCCTGACGAGATGTTCGTTGGGATCAAGGATCTCAACCCTTGCCTCGGTCCTCCGGCCGAGCGATGTTCGGAAGATATCCCTGATATAGGAATAGTGCGTGCAGCAGAGGCCCCCGTAAAGCGGCCCCACGACCGTTATTCCCTGCAGGGCCCGCGAGACGCATTCCTCGACCAGACCGGCCAAGGCGGGGGAGCCGGGATCCTTGTCGACGGCCCCGGCAAGTCCGTGACAGGCGGCCGCGATGACGCGACGGATGTCGATCCCTCTCTGGATCAGCCTGCGGACGTGTTCTCCGGATTCGATCGTCGTCCGCGTCCCGAATAGGGCGAGGATACTCCCGGGGTCCCGGATGAGGGCTTCCTGAAAGAGATCGACTCCTTCCTCGATGATGCCCACAACAGGGACTGCGGGCGCGCGGCTGAATCTGGTTAAGTCATAGATGACGGACAGGGTATTGCAGGCGACGAGGATGAGGCCTGGCCGAAAGGCCATCATGGAGGCTAAGGCCTTGTCGAAGACGGCGGCTCGGGAGGCGGCGTCCGGAAGGTCATTATATCCTCGCCGGGAGTCGGGCCAAGCATTAACGTAAATAAGGCGGATGACATGGTTCCCCAAGGCCCTGCGCAGCCGCTTTTCGAGCTCGGCGCAGATGGACAACCCGCCCAGGCCCGAGTCCGTAACGACGACCCGCCATTCGTCTTTTCCTGCCAAAAGATCAGGGATGCTTTTCATCGCGTCAGGCACATCATTCAGCTGAGCCGGGCGCGGCCTCCCCGTCTTTTAGGAAGGCCTGACGGATCCGGTCCAGGAGGCGTGGCTCGGTCAGGATGCGGAATCCGCCGCAAGCCAGGAAGAAGACGCCGTCCAGAAGGGCGCGCTCGCCTCCGATATCCACAGCGTCCTTGGCGAATCCCTCCGTGTGGATGGGAAAATTACTGGCTTTGACCAGGGGCTCGATCGTCGGGACGGCCTGGGATACGTTGGCCAGGTCGGTGGAACCATAGAATTCCCGGATTTTCCGAGGGTCGGGCCGCCCGCGATCCTCGAACAACCGGGCGAATAAGTCCTCTAAGGCTGTATTCCGCCGGAAGGTCGTCACCCCGGGAGCCGGCTCAGTGATCCGTGTTCGGCACCCGGTGGCTGCCGCAGCCGCTTGAGCCAGGGATGTGACCTGCTTGAAGAGACTCTCGAGCTTCGGCATGGTATCCGCCCGGAGCGAGAACTTGCCGCGGGAATAGTCGGGGATGATGTTTGTGGCCTGCCCGCCCTCCTCGATGATGCCGTGAAAAAGGCATCCGGCCGGAAGCTTGGAACGCGGCAGGGCAGCGGTCTGGTAGAAGAGGACGAGCGCGTCCAGGGCGTTGATCCCTTCCTGCGGCGCGGCCGCCGTGTGGGCCTTCTTGCCGAAGTATTCGACGACCAGGGTTCGCCGGGCCAGGGCTTGGCCGACGACCGTGTCCAGAGAATGCGGATGGACCTGGAGGACGACGTCGGAATTCTCGAATACGCCCTCCTCTATCATCCGGACTTTGCCGCTGCCACTTTCTTCCCCCGGCGTTCCAACGACCTCGATCGTGCCGCCGACCTCGGGGTTAATGACGGACTTGAGGACTACGGCGGCGTATGTGCCGGCGGCGGCGATGATGTTGTGGCCGCAGGCGTGGCCCAGGCCGGGGAGGGCGTCCATTTCGGCCATGAACGTCACCCGCGGCCGGTCGGCGGCGAGCCGGTAAACGGCTCGGAACGAGGTGGGGAAGTCCGCCGTCGCCGGAGAAATTATGAAGTCTTCAGCTGAGAGGACGGACTGGAGCAGACGCGACGTCCGGACTTCCTGAAAAGCGAGCTCGGGATCGTCATGGATCCGGCGACTGAGACCCAGGATATCGGCGCGGCGGGTTGCGATTTCTCTCTGGATTTTTTCGGCTAATTCCATCGTATGACCTGGCTGATGATATTTTACAAGGAGCTCTTAATAGCGCGGCGTGATCGTGATCTTGACATCGGCCTGGTGGCTGTTGAACAAGACGACGTTGACCCCCGGCCTGAAAGACGGATCGTAGCGCTTCCATTCCCACGAGAACGTGCGCTCGAAAGGACCGGCCCGGATCGTCTTTTCTTCAAAGGCGATTTCGTTCGATCCCTTGGCGACGGAGACGTCGTACCCGGAAGGAGAAAGACCGCCCTCCTCGGTCTTAGAAGCCGGGAGGATCAAATCAAACTTTTCGCTGGCCCCGCTCCGGGGCACAGGAAAACCCTCGACGATGAAGTTAAAGCGGAGAATGCCGTTTTCGTTGAGAACATAGTTCATCCGGAATACGGGCCGGTCGTCGAAGTCCTTTTCGGTAAAGACTTTTATACCGCTTTTGGAAGCGACCTTCTCCTGGGCTTGCCAACACAGGGTTTCATTCCCAGAGTGATAAAGGAGGTAGTCGGAGTCGTCCCTTTCCATGCTTCCCGACCAGGCCGATTTGAAGAGATAGTCGCCCGTATACGCGGCGTCCGCCTCCCGGACGGAGTATTGGCCCTTCACGGTCAAGCCGAGCTCGACGTCCCACCACCGAGGGGGGCCGAGCATATCCCCTTGGATCCCCAAACGAGCGGCTCCCCGGGTCAAGACCCGGCCCATATCGCCGCTCGTCATGAAAGCCGGGAATAGAAATAAAACCGTCGGGACGATCCGGAGCAGGGCGAGGGTCGGACGATTCAAGATCATGGCTTCGCGGCTATTTTACGCGCAAAAAAAACGCTTGACAAGCCCAGGAAGATTCTGCTATCTTATCAAAACTTTAACGTTCATTTAGTAAACTAATCAGTTTATTAAGAAAACTGGATGGTTCAATGATGAAAACTATCGATCTGAGAAAGGAGCGCGAGCGGCAGCGCCGCGAAGATTACAAGGAGACGATCCTCCATGCCGCCGAATCCACCATCGTCCGGAAGGGATACCGCGCGACGACCATGGACGACATCGCCAGGGAGGCTCAGTTCTCCAAGGCCACCCTCTACAATTATTTTAGGAGCAAGGGGGACCTGACCTATGAGATCATGCTCCACTATTTCGACGACATTAAAAAGAGCCTCACCGACATCCAAGCCCTCGATCTGAGGCCGGTGGAAAAGCTCAAGAGGATGATCTTCACGATCCTTGAAGTCTACGACGAACGGGAGAACCTCTCGCGGGCCATCATGATAGATGACTCTGAGCACAGTATTTTGAACGCGTTTGTCGCAGAACAGAAAGGAACGTCATCCCCGGTGGAAAAGAAGTTCACCAAGATGATGAAATTGAAACGCCAGGAGATCCTGGAGATCGGATGCGTCATCTTCAGGGATGGTATCCAGTGCGGGGCGTTCCGGGAAGTGGACATCCCTTCCGCCGTGTACTTCCTCAACGCCGTTCTTCAGGGCTTCCTCCACCTCAGGGTCTGGATGGACCCGAAGACTAGGCTAAGGGAAGAGGCAGAGATGATCTTCGGCTTCTTGTTGAAGGGCATCGAAAAAGAGCATGCCTTTATAAAAGGAGATTCCCAATGAGGAGACTCATCACGTTCGGCCTGATTATCGGCCTGGTCGCCGCCCTCGCCGCGCCCGGCTTTTCCCAGGAGAAGATCGTCCTGACTCTCGACGACTGCTTGAATCTGGCCCTTACCCGAAATCCTTACTTCCTGGCCACCCAGGAAAAGGAGGGTGCCGCCCGGGCCCAGGTCCGGCAGGCCGCATCACGCTTTTTCCCTTCCCTCAACGGCCAGGGGACCGACATCCTGGATAAAAAAGTGTTCACCTTGGAGTTCCCCTCCATGATCCCGGGGGAACCGCCGCAGAAGGTCAAGGTCGACTTCACCAAAAACTATCAATTCACGCTGGCCTTCTCCATGCCCCTCTTCGCCGGAGGAAGCTTGATCTCCGGCTTTCGGCAGGCGAACTACAACCTCCAAGCAACGAAGGAGGTCATCCGCCAGTCCCGACAGGAGACGGTCTTCAACGTCAAACAGGCTTTCTATGGCTATCTCCTGGCCGCCAAGTTCGCCGAGGTCTCAAACGAGGCCGTGACGCTGGCGGAAAAACATTATATAAAGGTCAAGAACCTTTATGAAGTCGGCATGGCTTCCAAGTTCGACCTCTTGAGGTCCGAGGTCCAGGTCGCCAACCTGAAGCCCCAGCTTATCCGGGCCAGGAACAACTTGAATGTCGCCGAGCTAGGACTAAAAACCCTGCTCGGGCTTAGCCACGACCAGGCCGTTGAAATTAGGGGGGAGTTGAGCTACACCCCTCTTGAAACGGACGTTCATGAGGCCGTCAGCAAGGCCCTCCTTCAAAGGCCCGAGGTCAACCAACTCATGTTCCAACGCCGCATGGCCGCGGAAATGGTGAAGATTGCCAGGGCGGCAGGGCTTCCGTCGGTGGCCATCGGAGGCGCCTACAACTTCTGGACGAACCATTTCAATTTCCGGAACAAAAACTGGGAAAACTACTACACCATTAGCTTGAACCTGACGGTCCCCATCTTCAACGGCTTTGCCGTCGATGCCCAGGTCAGCCAGTCCAAGGCCTTCCTCAAGGAGCTGGAGTGGATGCAGAAGGGCCTGTCGGAGACCATCAGGTTCGAAGTCGAACAGGCCGTCCTGAACTATCGGCAGGCCAAGGAATCCTTGGCCTCGCAGGAAAAAAACGTTGAGCAGGCCCAGGAAGCCATGAGGATTGCCGAGCTGAATTATTCGGAAGGCCTGGCGACGAACCTGGACGTCTCCACAGCCCAGGTCGCGCTGAGCCAGGCGAAAACGAATCTCTCCCAGGCGCTTTACGATTGTGTGATCTCGCTGGCCCAGCTTGAAAAAGCCATCGGGAACGGTACGGAAGATAAACAGCCGAATTAACGGAGGAACGATATGAAACGTATCATCAATGTCATGGTTCTGGCCGCGCTGGTCATGGTGATAACGCTGGTCTCCTGCAAGGCCCCCAAGAAGGCTGCGCAGGCCGGCGCGAAGGAAACCCAGGAAGCTACGAGTGTTAAGGCCTTCCGGGTCGTCCGGGAAAGGATCTCGGCTAGGGTGTCCTATACGGGAACCCTGGAAGCCCTCAAGAAGATCGTCATCACCCCCGACGTCGGCGGCAAGATTGCCAAGATCAACGTCCGCGAGGGCGATCGTGTCAGCAAAGGCCAGGTTCTGGCCGAGATCGATACGGAATCCACGAGGCTCCAGCTGAAGCAGGCCGAGGCCGCGTTGGCTGTGGCCCAGGCCGCTTTTAACGACGCCAAGAAAAATAAAGACCGGATGGACCGGTTGATCAAGGAAAACGCGGTGTCCGAGCAGCAGTATGAGCAGGTTCGTCTGGCCTACGACGCGGCGGACGCCCAACTCCAACAAGCCCAGGCCGCCGTGAACATGGTCGCCCACTCCTTGGATGTTTCCATAATGAAGGCGCCCTGGAGCGGCATTATCGCCTCCAAAAACGCCGAGGTCGGGGACGTCATCAATCCCATGATGGGAGGTTTTTCCTCGGTATCGGGCGTTCTCACCTTGGTGGATTTCGAGAAAGTCAAGGTCGCAGTGGACATATCCGGAAGCGATATTTCCCGTATCCGGAAGGGCCAGACGGTTCTCCTGAAGACCCCTTCTTTGCCGGGGCGGGAATTCAAGGGTGAGGTGACCATTGCCAACCTGACGGCCGACCCCTCCACCAAGAAGTTCCTCGTCGAGGCCGTTTTCGATAATCCCGGGCTGGAATTGCGGCCCGGCACGTTCTGTGAGGTGACGTTCGAGGTCAACAGTCATGAATCGGCTCTCGTCGTTCCCCAGCAGGCCGTTCTGGAAAACGCCTATGTCATCGTTGTCGAGAACGGCAAGGCCGTAAGGCGCGACGTGACTCTTGGCATCCAGAATACGACGATGGTCGAGATCCTGAGTGGAATCGCCGAGGGCGAGGTCGTTGTCGTCGAGGGTAATTTCGGGCTCGAGCCGGGGACACCCGTCGAGGTTACGGAAGAGGTCAAATCATGAAACTTCCCGAATTTTCGGTCAGCAAGCGAGTCACGACGACTATGATGGCCATGATTCTGGTCGTCGTCGGCTTTATTTCGTTCTCCAAACTGGGCCTGGATTTTTTCCCGGATATCGATTTCCCCACGGTGTCCGTCATCACAACCTACAGCGGCGCTTCATCGGAGGACATCGAAACGACCATCACCAAGCCCTTGGAGCAAATCGTCAGCTCGGTTAGCCGCATCAAAAAGGTGACCTCCCTGACCTCCGAAGGAGTCTCCGCCATCAGCGCCGAGTTTGAATGGGGGACGAACCTCGATTTCGCCGCCCAGGATTTGCGGGACCAGATCGGAATGTATAAAAACTATCTCCCACCCGACGCCTCCGAGCCGCTGGTCGTCAAGTTCAACTTCAGCCAGTTTCCTATCATCTTTTGGGGGATTACCTCCGACAGGCCGATCTTCGAGCTGAAGAAGCTCATCGAAGACGAAGTAGCCCCTCGGCTGGAAAGGATCGACGGCGTCGCCTCGGCCCAGGTCTTCGCTACCGATATCCGCGAGGTTCACGTGGACGTGGATAAAAGGGCCCTGGAGTCCCGCAACCTGACGCTTGACCGGGTCATCCTGGCTCTCCAGGCTCAGAACGCCAACACGCCGGCCGGGAACCTTGTCGAGCGCTATACGGACCGTTTGGTCCGGACCCTTGGTCAGTTCGAGTCGCTCGACGACATTCGGCGCACGGTCGTCGGATCAGGTTCCAATGGGGAGCCCATCTATGTTGATGACATCGCGGAGGTCAGAGATACCATAAAGGAGGTACGCTACGAAGCCCGCATCCAGGGTGAAAAAGGCGTCTTCCTGATCGTTATTAAACAATCCGGGGCCAACACGGCCCTGGTCGGAGACGCCGTGCACAAGGAGATGGGCAGGATTATGTCGAATCTCCCGGCCGACATCAAGTTCCATCAAGTCATGGACCAGTCCGATATGGTCAAGCAGGTTACAAAGCGGACAACCGACAACGCCTGGAAGGGAGGCCTTATGGCTATCATCCTGATCTTCATCTTCCTCCTCAACTGGCGTCCGACCCTGATCATCGCTATAGCCATACCTCTGTCTATCATCACGACGTTCATCGCTTTTTACGCCGCTGGCTACACCCTGAACATGTTGACCCTGGGGGGGTTGGCCCTGGGGGTAGGGATGCTCGTGGATAATGCCATCGTCGTCATCGAAAACACCTTCCGGCATATTGAGGAGGGGAAGGACAGCCGGTCAGGATCGGTCATCGGAGCCTCCGAGGTTGGCTTGGCCATAACGGCTTCGACCTTGACCACGATCGTCGTTTTCCTGCCCATGGTCTTCGCCTCAGGCATTACGGCCAAGTTCACCAGGGGTTTGGCCCTGGCCATCGCCTTTTCGTTGATCTCGTCGCTTTTCGTCGCCCTGACCATCGTGCCGCTTCTCTCTTCCTTCCTTTTCAAGAAGGTCGCGGCCATCCGTAAAAATCCTGAACCCGCCGGAAAGAAACCTTGGTATCTTTCCTGGCAAGGTTTCGAGAACGCCAAGGCTTATTATCGGCGTCTCCTCGAGGCATCGCTTCGCCGGCGTCTTGTCTTTCTCCTCGCGGTCATCGGGATGTTTATCGTTTCTCTGGTCCTTGTGCCCATTCTGGGGACGGAGTTCATGCCCAACATGGACCAAGACATGCTTTTTCTCAAGCTCAGCATGCCCGTAGGGACCTCGCTCGCGGAAACGAACCGGGTTACCCTTTTCATCGAGAGCCTGGCCAGACAGGAGCCGGAGATCACAATCGTTTCAGCTCAGGTCGGATCCGCGGCAGAGGTGAATCCGTCGGATGCCTCCTCGTCCTCGAACGCGACCGGCCCCCATGAAGCCGTTTTTTATATAGGTCTTAAGAAAAAAGAACAAAGGTCGAGGTCCGCGGACCAGATCCTTGAAAGCATGCGAGCAAAACTGCCCAAGATCAAAGACGCCAAGTTCGAATCCCTGGATATTTCTTCGAGCTTTATGGGCGGAGCCCAAACTCCCATCGACATCAAGCTCTTCGGGAAAGACCTCGACGTGCTCAAGCGGACCGCTACGCTCATCGTAGACCGGATCAAGGACATCGAGGGCGTACGGGATGCAACCCACACGCTGGCCGCTGCCAAGCCTGAATATCACATCCGTATCGATCGCGAAAGGGCCGCCCAACTGGGACTCATGATCGGCCAGGTCGGGGCGACCGTCGAGGCGGCGACTCTGGGCAAGGTGGCGACGCGTTACCGGGATGCTGACGAGGAAGTCGACGTTCGCGTCCGGTTTAAGATGCCGTATCGGGACAACATCGCCGAGGTCGCGAACATCCCCCTGTTCACGGCCCTCAATAAAACAATCTACCTGGACCAGATTGCTACGATCGAAAAGGGAAGCGGACCGATGCAGATCAGCCGCGAAAACCAATCCCGCCGCGTTTCCATCACGGGGAACATCGTCGGCCGGGACCTGGGAAGCGTTGTGAGGGACATCAAGAGGAGGCTGGGCGGCCTGGAAAGGGAGCTCCCCCCGGGCTATATCATCGAGTATGGGGGGGCTTACGAACAGATGATCGACGCCTTCAAGGTCCTCTTCGGAGCCATGGCTCTGGCGACACTTCTCATTTACATGGTCATGGCCTCACAGTTCGAATCCCTCCTCCACCCGTTCATCATCATGTTCACGATCCCCCTCGGGTTTATAGGCGTCGTCATAGGGCTTATGGTCTCGGGGAGGCCGGTCAACCTGCCCGTCTTTATCGGGTTCATCCTTCTCGAGGGCATCGCCGTCAACAATGGGATCGTCATGATCGATTACGTCAACCAGCTTGTCCGGAAAGGGATGACAAAACGGGAAGCCCTCCTCCTGGGATGCTCGACGCGCCTCAGGCCGGTGTTGCTGACGGCCTTGACGACCGTGCTGGGGATGCTGCCCATGGCTTTAACGACTTCATCCGGGGCGGAATTCAGGGCGCCGATGGGCGTCACCGTCCTTGGAGGGCTTTTGGCTACGACGTTCCTAACCCTGTTCGTCATCCCGATTATCTATAGCTATTTTGAAAAGGTCAGGTTCAAGGAAAAGAAAGCCTAGATCGCAAGAGTCCGGTCCAAGCCGATCACAACTTGTATTTCAAGAAGGCTCCGACCTCTCCATAACGGTCGAGGCGGGTGGCCGTCTCAATCTGCTTGACGGTGCACTTGTGCTTCAGGGCCGCCTCGATGGCCTCGTCGATGACGTCCGCGACAGGGTCCGTTTTCCTCTGACAAACCGGGCAGATTTCATCCTCGAGATAGAGGAATTTGCAGTTGGGGCAGGCCCGGCCTTCCTTAGAAAAATTGTGAGTAACGACCAGTGTCTGAACTTCGAATTGGTTAAGCCTCTGCAGCGTCTCCCTCACCCCCGAGCAGGCCAGGCCTCCGCGTTCGAGCTCGGCAATGAGCTTTTGGACAACTTCCGACTCTTCCTCCTTCTTCAGCCCGTTCTCGATCTCCTCGGCCTCCTTGAAGACTGCCGCGGCGGGGTCGGTCGGCTTGGCCTTCATTCGGCCCTTGAGGCGGTCCTTGACATAAGCATGGAGGAGGGGCTCGAGGACGCGATAAGAATCGTCCTCGCAGCCCAGGAACAGGGACGCGAAATGGTTTTTCTTAAAGATATCGAACGTCATCTGGGAGGCCTTCTTGAAGTGCTCCAGGACGTGGGCTTCGATATGCCGCTCGATTCGCTTGGACTCGTAGCCCTCATATCCCCCTTTCTTGACCCGGCCCGGGACGTCGCTGGCGAGTTTGTCGAGAGGGGTGATCTCTCCCATATAGACTTCGTACCATCGGGCTTCCCGCCGGCTGGTAAGAAAGACACAGATGCGCCGGTATCTGTCCAGGATGGCCGGAAGCGGCCGGACATAAAAAGTCTGGGCGACGACGAACCTGTTCCGGGGGCCGTGAGGAAGGAACAGCGGCAGCCAGAAGCCTTTCCGGGAGCAGGCGAACAGCGCGAGTCCGGGATGGTTGTAGGACCCGAGGTTCTGGGCGCAGAAGGCGCCGATCTTCTCCAGATCAAGGGCCAGCGATTCCTTCTTTTCCCGGCTGAAGTCTATGGCTTCGGAGCGCGTCTTGCCCTCGTTGAGGATTTTCTTGAGCGAGACGGAGATCTCTTTCTTTGACAATCGGCTTTTGTCGGTATCGAGATAGAGCGAGGTGACGGGGAAGTTTTCACTGTTAAATTTCGTCAGGGTCTCGATTTGGGCGCGGCCTGTAAATTTCATAAAACCTCCTTAAGGGTTATGAGATGGAGAAGGGCCTCGTGGAAGGGATTCGTAAGTTGAAGCCACTGGCTTAAAGATAACGGCTGGGCAGGCGTTTGTCAAGTCGAGGCAGAGAGCGAAGCAAAGGGCGCCTTTACAGGCGGTCTTTTTCTGGCTATAATTATCGTCTTGACCTGAAACTTTTCAGGCTGCGGAAGTGGCGGAATTGGCAGACGCGTAAGCCTCAGGAGTTTATGGCCGTAAGGCCGTGGGGGTTCAAGTCCCCCCTTCCGCACCAGCTTTTTTTCCCAATCCATTGACCCACTCCCATTGGCAGGGAATCTGCTATAATGATTCCAAGGATTCGATGAAATGAAAAAACTCTACTGGGCGGCCATCTTCGTGCTCGCGGCCTTGGGGACCTCGTGCCGGCTTTACAATCTGGAGCGCAAACTGGGACCCGAAGACCGGGATTTCGTGTCCAAAGTCCAGTACATCATGACCGGGGAGGAGCGCAAGATTTTCCTCGAGCTCCCCGACGCTGAGAAGGCCGCGTTCAAGGAGGAATTCTGGAAACGCCGGGACCCCGATCCGACGACCGAAGAGAATGAGTATAAAACTGAGTATCTCAAGCGCGTCGATCATTCCAGCGATGCCTTCCACGGCGAGGGGAAGCCGGGATGGCTGACGGACCGCGGTCGGATCTACATCCTCTTTGGCCCGCCGACTGAAAGGCTGACCTATCCGATGGACGCGAGGGGTTTCTGCCGCGAGGTCTGGTATTACGGGGCATTTCCCGTATACTTCATCGACGAGCACTGCTCGGGGAATTACGCCATGACGGCCGTCAACCTGGAACACCTCCAGGAGCTCAATATCGCCCAGGCACACTTCCAGAAGACCTTCACCCAGGAAAAGAAATTCTTCGACTACGACGTCGTCATCAAGAAGAAGACCTCTGCCGGCGAGCGCTATGAGGGGAGCATCACGATCGACGTCCCTTATAGGGGACTTTGGTTCATCGCCCGAGATGGAAAGCTCGAGACGACTCTGGATGTCAAGGCCGAGTTGAAGACCGCATCCGGGACAGTTTTTTGGAGAGACAGGAAAACCTTCGAGATCTCGGCCGGGGAGGATGAACTCAAAGAGCGGCGGAAAGAGTCCTACGAGATCGAGTTCCCGATCGTCCTCCAGGGGAATCTGGACGCACTCCGGCAAGGGAAGAACATTCTCGAGCTGACCATTAAAAATTCGACGGAAGGCGAAGAACTCAAGAAGGCCGTCGAGTTCCGGCTGGACTAGAACTCAAGGCTCAAGCTGATCTGTACCGTCCGGGATCCGCTCACGGACAGATATTTTTCGAACGTCGGGCTGAGCACCCGTTGTCCTAAGTTTGAATTTTCCGCCTCCGGGAACCAAAACCCCGCATCGTTGAGGTCGAGAAAGCTTGACTTGTGGCCGAGCAGGTTGAAAACATCCGCGAAAAGCCTCAGGCTTTTCCGGTTGCTCAACACGAATTCTTTTTCAATCCTGAGGTCCAAACTCTCTTCGAAGCCGGTCCGCCGGGACCCCGGTTTCTCCAGGAAAACCGTGACAGGCGTAGCCGGAACGCCGTTCTCCTGGGCCCAGGAACCCGGGGGCAGGATGGTCACGGTCCTGGCCCAGGACATTCCGCTCCAGCGGGAGAAATAAAGCGTCAGGAAGAAGTCCAAGGGAAACTTGTAAGTGCCCATGACATGGATGGAGGTTGGACGATCCAGGTCGAGCCGGGAGTCGTCCGGAACATTTACAAAAGAGTTGGGCGTCCCGACGGCCGTGGAAAATCCAGAGGAGGCCGCTGAACCGAGTCCGATATTTCCGGTGGCTTTGCCCCAAACCAGGGAACCGTAGAACTGCCAATTATCGGACATCCGCTTCCGGATTGTCAGCTCGAACGCGCCGTATTTCCTCTTGAGCTGGGGGACATTCTGGAGTCGGTCAAAGACGGGGGGGGCGGAGTCGGACCTGAAAAAGACCGTCAGCGGGGTTTCCTCGTAGTTTCCTGCGGCCGGAACGATCGTTTTGAAGGGAACCCACCAGCTCCGGGACAGGCTGTCTGCGGAATACCATTCGACGCCCGAGTTGGGATCGTAGAGGACGTTCTCCAGGATGTTCGTCTTGTTTTTGGCGATATATTCGAGGGAAACCGTAAGGTCCTTGCTGATCTCCTGGTGGAGGCCGACGGTCAACTCATTCGTGTTCGGTGCTTTGGCGTCGGGGGAAATTCGTTGTTTGAAATAGCTTTCCTGGTAAATCAGGTAGTCATCGGGGAAGATTGTATACGTGTCGGTCGTATCCACCGTGCCGTTCCCGTTCTCATCGTACCAATCAAAAGAATGGGAGCGGGTCGGTGAGAAAGGCGCCATTTCCTGAATGTAACCGAGGTTGAGATATTCCGAATACCGCGAGAACGAGGCTTTGAGAACGGACTTTCCATTCCCGAGGACGTCCAGGCTCAGCCCGGCCCGCGGCGAAAAGGCGTTCCAAACCATGATCTGGTCCCAAGGCTGGATAACGTTTTGACCGTAAGGATTCCGGTCGCAGATAGGCTTGATCAGGTCGGTCCCGATCTTGACCGAAACGGCGTTTCCACTTTCGGTTCTTACCATGGCTGGCAATCGGGCCGAGCTGCGGTCGAACCTCACTCCGAGGTGGATCGTAGCCCGCTGGGCGATGGTCATGGCGTCCTGGACGTAGAAGCCAAGTCTCTTCACTTCCTCTTTGAGGATCACATCTCCTTTGGCCTTGCCGGCCAGGGAAAATGAGATCAACCCTTTGCCCACGGTGTTTCCGGTCTTGGGAGACAAGGCGGTCCCATAATAATAGGGGCTGCCGTTAAGATAGGTCAGGGCGAGATTGTCGTCCTTCCAGGTCATCATATCCCCGTAGCCGTCCTCATATTCAGCTCCGGCCTTGAGTTCGTGGGCAATCCCCATGATTCCGTGCTGGACCCGGGTGATGGACACCGCTGCCTTGAACCGCCGGCTCGTCGACTTCTCGTTGAATGGAGCGCTCCCCCAAACGCGGCCCGATGCCGCATCCGTGTAATAGGGCAGGTTCTGTCCGCTGACGTTGAGAAGGAGAGGCTTTGAGCGCTGGGCGAGCCCGACGGAGATATCGACGAACGTGTTCTGGTCCATCCTGTAATTGATGATCCCAGATGCCATGAACAGGCCGTCGTGGTCCAGGACCCGGCTGGTCTCCTTGGGCGTACTCAGGGACAGATAGGATTCGTAGATGGGCTGATACTGGTCCTGGTAATTAACCGAGGCTACGGCCCGGATATTCGAGGTGACCTGAGTGCTGATTTTAAGAAAGGTCATGAGGTCACGGCTGCGCCAGCGATAAACGTTATGAATGGAGCCGAGCGGGTCCGTCCAGGGCTCAAAGGGGGTCTCTTTGGAGCGGAGGTTCAGGCGAGTGTTTGTGAAGAACCAAGCCCTATTCTCTATGATCGGTCCGCCCATGCTGAGAGAGAAATCCCAGTGCCTTTGGGCCGCGGGCGGCGCCGAGATCCCTTTTTCGGCCAGTTCCTTTTCCGACCAAAGCTCCTTGGAGAGCGATCCGCTCGAATGGGTGAGATGGAGGACGCCGAGAAATTGGTTCCCGCCGGACTTAGTCACGACGTTGATGAATCCTCCTTCGGCGGGATAAGTTTCGGCGGGATGAGAGGTCGTCTCGAACTCAACCTCCTCGACCAGGTCGACGTTGAGGTTCGCCAACGGAGCCATTGTCAATGGATCTGTGAGGTTGACTCCCCCGAAGACGAAGGCGTTGGCCCTGACCGTCGAACCGTGGACGGCGAAGTCTCGGTCCGGAAACGCCGGATCGGCGACGATTCCGGGTGCCAGCCCGACGATCGAAGCGAAATCCCTGGTCAGGGGAGCGTGACTTAGGAGGTCTTTGTCGGCCACGAATGGGTTCTTGGCGGATTGGGTATCGACCAGGGGAGTGACCCCGAGGCTGGTGATCTCCTCCTCGATCTCCGTGGCTTCCAACTTGAAATTCAGGGTTAAGGCCTTCCCGACGTCCACGCGGAGGTTGTCGACATTGACCGTCTTGAATCCAGGCATCTCCACCGTCACCTTATAGGTGCCGGGCGGCAGCTGGATGAAAGCGTAATTTCCCGTTTCTGCCGTGATGTAGTTCTGAACCCCGAGCAGGGCCGGCGAGGAAAGGTAGATGAAGGCGCCGGGCAGGGGATAGCCCTGCTTATCCGTGATTCGCCCCTTTAGGGAACCGGTGAGGCGGTCGGCAAACGAGGTGGATACAAGAGCGAGAACCACGATGAGCGCCGTTAGGGCGGGACTCGGTTTCTTGATCACGGCGGCCTCCTTTCCGACCGGCTTATTTCCTTGATAATCTACGCTTTAATTCTTTGTTGGACTCGGGCATTATATCGTTTTTTCCGCCTGAGATGCAAAACATTTAAACGGCCGCCTCTCCAGAATGGTTGCGGTTCCGGGCCAGACGAGCAGGGTCAATAGCTTTCGAGAGAGGCTTGATCCGCAGCCCAGGAAGCCGCCCCGATGAGGCCAGCGTCGTTGCCCAGGCCGGCTTTGTCTATGGAACAACAGGCGAAAGACACCCTATGGGAACGCCTCCGGGCTTCTTCCAGGGCCGGGGCCAGGAGGAATTCGCCCGTCGTCATGACCCCTCCCCCCAAGATGATCCTTTCGGGATTCAGGAAGTTTATAACGATGCCCAATCCGATCCCCAGGTAATAGCCGCAACGGGCAAAGCTCTCCCGGGCGGCCTGATCGCCCAGTTTTGCCCGGTTATAGATGTCCTCCGAGGTCAGCCCTTCATCCTTTCCGGCGAGCGCTACGTAGTTTTTGACGATCTTGGGGGCCGATGCCTCGGTTTCCAGACATCCGACGTTGCCGCAGTTGCACTTCGATCCTTCCGGGTTGACCGTGATGTGGCCGAGCTCTCCGGCGAAACCGCATTTGCCCTGCCAAAGTTTGCCGTCGAGGATGATCCCGGACCCGATGCCCGTTCCAACGGTTAGGAGGACCAGGGACTGGGCGCCGCGCCCGGCCCCGTGTTTGTATTCCCCGAAAGCGGCCATGTTGGCGTCGTTGTCGATAAGGAAGGGGACATCCAGAAATCTTTTTAATGCCGGGACGAGATCGAAGCCGTTGAGACTCGGATAATTGGGGGAGTGGAGGATCTTCCGCTCCCGGAGGCTGAAAAAACCGGCAAAGCCGAACCCGACCGCTTTGATCCTCCCCGGGCGACGCTTCTTGAGATCCTGCCAGATCCGTTCCAGGAGACCCAAAAGGCCGTCGATGGAGCCCGGGCTGGGGGTCTTTTCCTTGAGGACGATGGCTCCGCCTTCGTCGATGAGGCCATACTTAAGCTGGGTTCCGCCAAGGTCAAAACCCGCATAAAGCCGCCCGGTCATCTCTTCTTCCCCAGGACCGCGTAGTTGGGGGGCGCGAACAGGAGGTCGTTAAGCCGGTCGATGTTCTCGTTCATCAACGACGTTTTCGCATCAGCACCGGGCAGTTCCCGAAGCCGCTCCGCGTTCAAGGGGGCCGAGTAACGGACCTCGACGTCCGAGAATCCCACGCTCTCGAGCATGAACTGGAGAGCCCGGGGATGAACGGGTTTCTCGTGACTGATGTCGAGGTAGTAGATTTGGACCAGGGCGAAGACCGAAACCGGGTTCACGGTTTCGAGGACTATCGTCCCTCCTGCTGCGAGCTTGGCATAAGCCGTCTCCACCAGCTTTTTTAAGTAAGCCGGAGGCAGGTGTTCGACGACCTGGGAGGAGAAGATCCCATCCAGGGAGCCGTCCGGGGCCTGGGCCAGGCGCTCGAGGATATCTCCCTGCCGGCAGTTCAATCCTTTGTCGAGGCAGATGTCGATCATCTGTCCGTTGAGGTCGACGCCCTCTCCGTCGATGCCGTTCTCCCGGAGGAGGTCGAGGAATTCTCCCCGTCCACAGCCGAGATCAAGGACCTTGCTGCCTTTCCGGAAGGCCTTCGCGTAACCCGCCTGTTGCTTCCGGATATCCTCTTCTGAGCCCCTGAACCTGTTCTCGAATCCGGCGTAGCGCCAATCCTCAAGGGGCCCGAGGGCGGCCTGGACATCGGGGGGAGACGGCTTCTTCCCTTTTTCCAGAGCCTGGATGAGGGCCTCCAGCTTCTCCCGGACGAGGAAGAATTTCTTCATCAGAATTTGGACGTCCTCGTATTCGGCCGCAAGTTTGTCCACCCGCCACTCCATGCTCTTGAAGATCATGCCGACGTGATTGCTTGCCCGTGCTTCCAATTCCTTGTCTTTGGCCTCCATCAGGGGGGGCAGCTTTTTAATGAGCTCGAGGATAGCGGCCGTTTGGGCGCGAGTCTCTTTGGCTTGGTCATCGATGAGCGTCGCGGCTTCCTTGAGGGTGGCCGCGGCCGCGCCGACGAACTCCGCCGGCACACCGGGACGTTTGAGCCCTAAAAGGGGTCTTTTTTGGGCCAGCAGGACTTCGAGGGATTTGGCCAGCTGTTCAAGACGGACGAGGGATTCTTTCAGGTGGATGGATCTTCGGATGAGGGAGTCGTCTTCGTCCTTCGCTTTAAGCTTAGCGGCGCGCTGGACGATCGCTTCCTCTTTCGACCGCCGCGCTTCCGTGAGTTTTTCGATGGTCCGTTTCATAACGGATCAGTTGGAGGGCGAGTCGTCCTTCCCGGAGGGCTTGTCCTTATCCTCGCCTTCCTTGGTGTGCATCGACTTCTTGAAGTTCTTAATTCCTTCCCCCAGGGATTTGCCGAGGTCGGGGAGTTTTCGGGCGCCGAAAATGATGATGACGATGAGCAGGATGAGCAGGAGTTCCGTCGGTCCTATGGGTCCGAATAAAAACATGAGAGCCTCCTCAATAGACATCTCAAAGGTACTTGAGTCATGGGGAAAAGTCAAATAAATTGGGGACACAATACCAATTTCCGAATTTCCGGATTTTCCTCTGGAGTTTTCTGCTATTTTTGCAATTCGGAAATTGGTATTGTGTCCCCATTTATGTTACAAGTAACCTAATGGATAAGAAAAGGGCTGAACATGTTCTCGACAACGGGGTCAAGGTCCTAACGGAATTTCTGCCGTTAAAAACATACATTTATTTCCCCTTGCTCTACTCCATCTGCGTCTGGGCCGTGCGGCGGATTTTCGACCTTAAGGAACGAGTTTTGGCCTGGCAGGTATGGCTCGAGCCAGGGATGGTTGAGAGCAAACCCGACGAGTTCATCCTGAATTTCTTCGAGAGGACTGATGGGGTCCGGGAAGCTTTTGCAGAAGAGGTCCGGACCAAAGACCTGGCCGCCCTGAGGAAGGCCTTTGTCGGGCTCTATCCTGTTTGTGGACTCGAGGACGCGTTCCTCCTGGCCCTTTTTCAGGATGATCTCGAAGCCGGCGATTTCCGGAAGATCGCCGATGAATTTAAAGAACGGGCGGGCCGGGCCGTCGAGGACATCAAGCCGACGGGATCGGGTCAGGAGTTTTGGCGCGGCATGCAAAACGTCGGGATGGAGATGGCAAAACTTGGCATCCACGTCCTAACTGACGTCCAGGTCCGGAAAATCATCCTGGACCGCATCCGGAAGAAAGTCAAAAAAGACGAGGATTGAAGGGACGGCGAGGAGGGCGTGATCAGGCCGCGAAATCCTTGGCATCTCGCTTTTCTTACGTCCGCCCTTCTTTCGGTCCTGCTCCTTGCCGGATGCTCTTCCCATTTCAAACAAGCCAAGCTCTTCTACTCAGAGGGACAGCTGCGGGCCCGCGCTTATGAAACCGCACAAGCCGCCGCGTCCTACAAGCGGGCCCTGCTCGAAGCGGAGAAAGCTGTCCAAGCGAACCCATCGGCTCAGGCCTTTATGCTCAAGGGCCTGGCTGAGGCGGCCCTCGAGAAGTGGCCGGAGGCCGAAACGAGCTTCCTTCAGGCGTTTCTGCTCGGATTTGCTGAAGGGGAGGAATGGGCGCGCAATGTCTCTTGTCTTGGATTATCCGCATCGCTCGAGGAGCTTGGACTCAAAGATGCGGCGCTCCAGACGATCGTCGACCTGGTCGACCATGCGAAGTTCAAGCCCGCCCGGCTCGAAGCCGCCCGCCGATACGTCGACATCGGCCTGACTGCGGCGTCGGGCCTCGACGGCAAAGAGAAAGCCGACGCTCTCACCGCAATCGCGAAAAATCTCGAGAAGCTCATTGACGGGGATTTTTCCTGCGGGTTCTATCACTACCTGCTATCCCAAACGGAAAGCCACCGCGAGGATTACCTGAAAAGCTTCGAGGAGGCCGTGATCGCCCGGGAGCTGGGACTGCCCACAGAAAAGGTCCTCCGCGACAACGACCTGCAGATCATTTTTATCTCTACAAAGATGAAGGACCGGCTTTCGCTAGACGATTGGAAGGACTTTGAGGAGCTCGTCGGGAGGTGGACTCGGAAATGGGGATGGAAGGATACGCTGACGCCGTCCTGGAGAAAGGAGTAAGGCATGCTCCCGGCCATCGCGTGGAAGGCAAACAGGGTCGTCATGATCGACCAAAGGAAGCTCCCGCTCAAGGAGATTTATCTTGAATATCGGACGCATGGAGGGGTCGCCCGGGCGATCAAGACCATGGTCATCCGTGGCGCGCCGGCCATCGGAGTTGCGGCCGCCTACGGCGTCGCCCTGGGCGTGCTGGCGTGGAAGAGCGGCGAGAACATCGACCGCGCGTTTGAAAGGATCACCAGACGTCTCCAGGGGACGCGGCCCACGGCCCGAAACCTCTTCTGGGCGCTGGAGAGGATGCGAAGGACGTTCGAGGCGAACCGCAATCTGACGCTTGCCCGGCTCAAGCGCCGGATGCTCGATGAGGCCCGAAGAATCGAGGTCGAAGACCTTGCGACCAACGAGGCCATCGGCCGTAACGGCCGCGACCTCATCCCCGACGGTGCGACTGTCCTAACCCACTGCAACGCCGGAGAACTGGCAACAGCTGGCTACGGGACGGCCGTGGGTGTCATTCGGGCCGCCCACGAGCAGGGGAAGAAGATCCGCGTCTTTTCGGACGAAACCCGGCCGTTCCTCCAGGGTGCCCGGTTGACCTGTTGGGAGCTCGACCGGCGCGGCATTAACGTCGTCCTCATCACCGACAACATGGCCGGCTGGTTCATGCGGAAGGGCGAAATCCAGGTCGTCATCGTCGGCGCAGACCGCATCGCCCGAAACGGAGACACGGCCAACAAGATAGGGACATATACGGTCGCTGTCTTGGCCAAAGAGCACGGCATTCCGTTTTATGTAGCCGCGCCCATGAGCACGGTGGACCCCGGTCTAGAGACGGGCGCCGAAATTCCCATCGAGGAGCGCGATCCTGGCGAGGTTCGGAAGATCGGAGGCCGCTTCATCACGCTTCCTCACATCCCCGTCCGCAACCCGGCCTTCGATGTTACCCCGGCGAAATATATCGCCGGTATCATTACAGAAAAGGGTATTTTCCGTACACCCTACTGCTTCGGAGCCTGATCGGTTATCTGGCCCTCATCCTGACCTTAAAAAGGTTCTTAAACGATTGAAGAGCCCCGCCAGGAGGCTTTTTGCGAGACGGCTCGGTAGAACCCTCCCCGTTTTTCTTATATACTAGGTCCGCATGTACGCCCTGGGCATCGAGACATCTTGCGATGAGACCTCGGCCGCCGTCCTGACGGACCGGTTCGAGATTCTGAGCAACATCATTCTTTCCCAGGACGAAATCCATGCGCCCTACGGGGGGGTCGTCCCCGAGCTCGCTTCGCGGCAGCATATCAAGACGATCGACGCCGTTGTCAGGGAAGCGCTCATGCGGGCCGGGATCGAGCTTAAGGCGATTGACCTCTTTGCCGTGACCCAGGGACCGGGCCTCATCGGCTCCCTTCTGGTCGGACTCTCGTTCGCCAAGGGCCTAGCCTATTTCTATAAAAAGGCGCTTATCGGTATCGACCACCTCGAAGGCCATATCGAAGCAGCCTTCCTAGAAAAAAAGAACATCGGTTTCCCCGCGCTCGCTCTTCTCGTCTCGGGAGGACACACGTCGCTCTATTTTCTGGAAAAGAGGCTTTCCTACAGGCTCCTGGGCAAGACGCGCGACGACGCGGCCGGCGAAGCCCTTGATAAGGTCGCCAAGTTCCTGGGGCTGGGCTACCCCGGGGGCCCGATCATCGAGAAGCTCGCGGTCAAAGGAGAACAGAGGGCGTTCGTGTTCAACAGACCTCGGATCAAGGACGCGCCCCTCGACTTCAGCTTTAGCGGGCTCAAGACCGCCGCCTTGAAGCACATCCGGGAGGGCGGGATCACGAAAGAACATCCGCGGTTCGCTGATTTTCTGGCCGCCTTCGAGGAGGCTGTCACACGGTCGCTCGTCGATAACCTTGCCCGGGCCGTGGACGAGTTCGGGCCCAAGTCCCTCATTCTCTGCGGCGGTGTTGCCCGCAACAAACGTCTTCGAACCCGCTTCCAGGAATTCGCGGACCGGCAGAAGCTGCCCGCCTTTATCCCCTCGCCGAAGATGTGCACCGATAACGCGGCCATGGTTGTCGCGCTGGCCCTTGAGAAGCGGGCCGCCGGAATTCCCGCGTCCATCGACCTCGATCTGGACGCTTATCCGAGGTAAGAAAAATCGGGCCTATCGAGAAAGCGGCACCGGAGTGAAAAGTTCCTGGACCAGGGTTCGAACGCGACCGGCGAAAACCTCTTTGGCAAAACTCCGTCCGGCTTTCCAGGCCGCCTCGGCCAGGTTGGCCCGTAAGGCAGGCATCTCGAGAAGCCGAACCGTGGTCCTAATGAGTTCGGTGAGGCTCCCGAAAAGATAGCCGTTTTCCCCGGATCGGACGATCTCTCGCATGCCGCCGCCGTCGAAGACCAATGGAATGCAGCCACTCTGCATGGCTTCGGCCACGGTCATCCCGAAATGCTCCACCAGGGCCGGATTGCTCTGTCCCAAACCGCAGAAATGCCAGAACAGGGAGGCCCGGCGGAAGAGTTCCTGAAGCTCGGCCGCAGGGATGTTCAACCGCAGTTCCACGGGCAGGCCAGGATGGGCCGCAAGAAACTGTTGGAGCTGCCGCAGATAGGGATTGTCACCATGACTGCCGCCGGCGAGGATGAAGCGCCAGCCGCGGCTGGCCTGGGGGCGGCAACGGACGAGCAACTGAAAGGCGCGGATCATGTCGAGTTGCTGTTTGTTTCCCCCGGGATCGAAGCGTGCGGCCGAGAGGATGATCGGCTCCTTGTTCTCCGGCCGCGGTCCCGGCATATCGACCGGTGGATAGATGTGGGTGTGAGGCTTGAATCCCCAACGCTTCTCGATCCAGCCGGCCGTATAGCGGCTGTTGTACACCACGCGCGTATAGCGGTCAACGTAGAAATAGCTTAGCGGCCGCCACTCCCCCGGGAAGTGGGTGATGAACGCAGAACGGTGGGCCAGGGGCAGGACCATCTCCAGCATGCTATTGTTGATGAAGAGATCGTAATCAAGGCTGGCCCGGCTGACGGCATGAAACGGATTGACCATACCCCGGGTCGTGATGTCGGCGGGATCGATATAATCGCCGCCCTTCTCCTCGAAAAAGGGCAGCGGGATTATACGGATAGCGCAATGCTTCAGATTCAAGCCGTACCATTCGGCCAGGCGTTCGGAAGAGAAGGGGCGGTTTCCGATCAGGGTGATCTCGCCCAGACCCCGCAGGGTTTCGGCCATCGTCGCCCCGTATTTCTGCGCCCCCCCTATGAAATCCCAGGTATGGTCGTAGACGGCAATGCGAGGTTTTCTCAGGCCAAGCAGGATCTGGCAGCGGTCGATGCAATTGATGGCGGTCCGCGGGCCGGCGCAATCGGAAATGGCCTTGCCGATGCGGCCCACGAGATCGGGCTTCGCATCCGGATTTTTCAGGCAGTCGGCCATGGCCTCGGCGTATTCCTCAGCCCCCGCCTCTCGTTGTTCAGCGATCCGGTTCTTAAACGTCTCTTCCCAGGCCGGATCGGCCGGGACGTACCGAGCCAGGCGCTCGGACAGGGATTGCTCATTCATGGTCGGTGGCCTCTCCACAAAGGACATTCTCTGTTTCCAGTTCGGCCAGCCGGCCGCGCAGCTCTCGGTTTTCCATTTCCAGCCGCTGCAGGCGCTCGCGGAGTTGCTTAACGGTCAGAAATTGGATGAACTGCAGATGTTTGAGCTGGCCGTTCAGCTGGTTCTGCTTCTCCAATGCGATACGGTTCAGGCGGTCTTGCTTCTCCAGGGTGATACGGACGAGCGGCATGGCAAGCCGCAGCATCAGGTTTTTGAATATGCCTTTGATCTTCCCTGCAAGACCGGGTTTTGCCGGCAAAGGGCAGCTGGGCAGAATATCGACGGACTGGCCCAAGTCAAGCATGGCCCGGTCCAGGCCGGGTATCCGGCTCCACAGTTCGTTTTCCAGGTCGGTATCGCTGAAGCGCCAGTAATCCGGCGGCAGATCGCGGTCCACCGGGCCTCCCGCAACGGCCTCGATGGTCCCGGCCTGTTCTGCCTGGCGGGTGAATTCCTTGCGCAGTCCCTGCAGGATTTCTTTAGGGCTTGCTTTGTTTGGTCCCATTTCACTCATGGGGTCTCCTCCAGCCCTGGTCTCCCGGGCTTCATATCGCGAAGAAACGCCGCGTACATGTCGGCGCAGCGGTCGATGCCGCAGGTTTCGCCGGCATAACGCGCCGCTTCACGGCCCAGGGCGGCCCGCAAAGCGGGATCTTCGGCCAGAGCGGCGATGAAGGCTTTGAGCATTTCCTTCTCATTTATTCCGGTGTCGATTTTAATGGCACAATAATCGGGAATTTCTCGGTATGAGCCGCCGTCGCTCACGATGACCGGTCGGCCGTAGCTCATCATGCGCAGGAGAGAACCCGAGTTTTCGCCCATGGTGGGATTGCGCAGGTTGACGCCGATATCAGCGGCCGCAATCAGCCGTTCCATGTCCGCCAGGGGGGCAAATCCCCGGGTCAGCACATCATC